>NZ_DFLY01000012.1:0-61124 GCF_002375525.1 Marinobacter sp. UBA3607
GAGGAGACCATCCCATCTCGGAAAAACACGGAAAAATAAAAGACGTAAAGATTTTTTTGCCACGAAACCCACTAAAGAACACGAAATTAAAGAGAAAGAAATTTTAATTTTTCAGTCAGTCATCTTTGTTCGTGTTCTTTAGTGGATTTCGTGGCAAATCATTCTTCTTTTTTCCGTGTCCTTCCGTGGATTCCGTGGCCAATCAGGTCTTTAAGCCGCGCCTTCGGAGGCCAGGAAGTTCTGGGCGAAGCGCTGCAGTACGCCGCCGGCGGAGTAAACGGTGACTTCTTCCGCGGTGTCCAGTCGGCAGATTACCGGTACCCGGTCTTCTTCACCGGTCTTGCGGTGGATGACCAGTTCCAGCTTCGCACCCGGGGCTGCGGCACCTTCTACGTCGTAGGTTTCGGTACCGTCCAGCTGCAGGGTCTGGCGTGTGGTGCCTTCCTCGAACTGCAGAGGCATTACACCCATGCCTATCAGGTTGGTACGGTGAATGCGCTCGAAGCCTTCAGCAACGATGGCTTCCACACCCGCCAGGGCTACACCCTTGGCGGCCCAGTCACGGGAAGAACCCTGACCATAGTCAGCGCCAGCGATGATGATCAGCGGCTGCTTGCGCTCCATGTAGGTTTCGATGGCTTCCCACATGCGCATGGTCTTGCCTTCCGGCTCAACACGGGCCAGGGAGCCCTGCACCACTTCACCGTTTTCGTCCCGAACCATTTCGTTGAACAGTTTCGGGTTGGCCAGGGTGGCACGCTGGGCGGTCAGGTGATCACCACGGTGGGTGGCGTAGGAGTTAAAGTCTTCCTCCGGCAGGCCCATCTTGTGCAGGTACTCACCGGCTGCGGAGTCCATCATGATGGCGTTGGACGGCGACAGGTGATCCGTAGTGATGTTGTCCGGCAGGATCGCCAGCGGGCGCATGCCCTTGAGCTGGCGCTCAGCCGCCATGGTGCCTTCCCAGTACGGCGGGCGGCGAATGTAGGTGGACTGAGGGCGCCACTCGTACAGCGGGCTCTTGGCCTGCTCGGCTTCATCCAGGTTGAACATCGGGATGTACACCTGCTTGAACTGCTCCGGCTTAACGAACTCGCCCACAATGCGGTCGATTTCTTCATCAGACGGCCACAGGTCTTTCAGGGTGACCGGCTTGCCGTCCTTGTCGTAGCCCAGGGCGTCCTGTTCGATATCGAAACGCACAGTACCGGCGATGGCGTAGGCCACAACCAGTGGCGGAGACGCCAGGAACGCCTGCTTGGCGTAGGGGTGAATCCGGCCGTCGAAGTTGCGGTTACCAGACAACACCGCAGTGGAGTACAGGTCGCGGTCGATGATTTCCTGCTGGATTTTCGGGTCCAGGGCGCCAGACATACCGTTACAGGTGGTGCAGGCGTAGGCCACGATACCGAAGCCCAGCTTTTCCAGCTCAGGCAGCAGGCCGGCTTCTTCCAGGTACAGGCGGGCAACCTTGGAGCCCGGTGCGAAAGAAGATTTCACCCAGGGCTTGCGCACCAGCCCCAGCTCGTTGGCTTTCTTGGCCAGCAGGCCGGCAGCCACCACGTTGCGGGGGTTGGAGGTGTTGGTGCAGGAAGTGATCGCCGCGATAATCACCGCGCCATCGGGCATCAGGCCCTTCTTCTCTTCTTCCAGGGCCTTGTCCAGGTTCACGGCAATGCCGCGATCGTGCAGGTCGGAAGTCGCCACACGGCGATGCGGGTTGGACGGGCCAGCCACGTTACGCACAACGGTTGAAAGATCAAACTCCAGCACACGCTCGTACTGGGCTTCGGTCATTTCGGTCGCCCACAGGCCGGTTTCTTTAGCGTACTTCTCAACCAGGTCTACCTGCTCGGGCTCACGGCCGGTCAGTTTCAGGTAGTCGATGGTCTGCTCGTCGATGTAGAACATCGCGGCGGTGGCACCGTATTCCGGAGTCATGTTGGAAATGGTGGCACGGTCACCGATGGTCAGGCTGGAAGCGCCTTCGCCGAAGAATTCCAGGTAGGCACCAACAACGCGTTCCTTACGCAGGAACTCGGTAATGGCCAGGACGATATCGGTGGCAGTGATGCCCGGCTGCCGCTTGCCGGTGAGCTTCACACCCACGATATCCGGAAGGCGCATCATGGAAGGCTGACCCAGCATAACGGTTTCTGCTTCCAGGCCACCCACGCCCACAGCAATAACACCCAGGGCATCAATGTGCGGGGTGTGGCTGTCAGTACCTACGCAGGTGTCCGGGAAGGCGATCGGATGGCCATCTTCGTCCGGGCGGTTCTGGATCACCGGAGACATTTTCTCCAGGTTGATCTGGTGCATGATGCCGTTACCGGCCGGAATCACATCCACGTTACGGAACGCGGTGCGGGTCCAGTTGATAAAGTGGAAACGGTCTTCGTTGCGGCGGTCTTCGATGGCACGGTTCTTTTCGAACGCGTCCGGATCAAAGCCCGGAGCTTCCACCGCCAGGGAGTGATCCACGATCAGCTGGGTGGGCACCACCGGGTTAACTTTGGAAGGATCACCGCCCTTCTCCGCGATGGCATCACGCAGGCCGGCCAGGTCTACCAGGGCAGTCTGGCCCAGGATGTCGTGGCACACCACACGGGCCGGGTACCAGGGAAAGTCCAGGTCACGGCGGCGCTCGATCAGCTGCTTGAGGGAATCGGTCAGGGATTCCTTGTCACAACGACGCACCAGTTGCTCGGCGAGGATCTTGGAGGTGTACGGCAGCTTGGCATAGGAGCCCGGCTGAATGGCCTCTACCGCCTGGCGGGTGTCGTAGTATTCCAGGTCGGTGCCTGGAAGGGCTTTTCTGAATTCGGTATTCATGGTTTAAAACCTCTTAAGAACGCTCGCCAATCGGCAGCCAATCCTGGTGCTCAGGGCCAGTGTATTCGGCACTCGGGCGGATGATGCGGTTGTTGGCGCGTTGCTCTTTTACGTGGGCAGTCCAGCCGGAAACCCGGGACATCACGAAGATCGGGGTGAACAGCTCGGTCGGGATGCCCATGAAGTGATAGGCAGACGCGTGGAAGAAGTCGGCGTTACAGAACAGCTTCTTCTCGCGCCACATAACCTCTTCGCAGCGAACAGATACCGGGTACAGCACGGTGTCGCCCACTTCCTTGGCCAGCTTCTCGGACCACTTCTTGATAATGGCGTTGCGCGGGTCGGATTCGCTGTAGATAGCGTGCCCGAAGCCCATGATTTTCTCTTTGCGCTCCAGCATGCCCATCAGGCCGGCTTCGGCTTCTTCCGGAGTCTGGAATTTCTGGATCAGCTCCATGGCCGCTTCGTTAGCACCGCCGTGCAGCGGGCCACGCAGGGAACCGATGGCGCCGGTTACGCAGCTGTGGATGTCAGAAAGCGTGGAGGCACAAACGCGCGCGGTGAAGGTAGATGCGTTGAATTCGTGCTCGGCATAGAGAATCAGGGAAACATTCATCACCTGCTCGTGCAGCTCGCTGGGCTTCTTGCCGTGCAGCAGCTCCAGGAACACGCCGCCGATGGAATCACTTTCGGTGTTGGCGGTGTCGATACGCACGCCTTCGTGGGCGAAGCGGTACCAGTAAGTGATGATGGCCGGGAACACCGCCAGCATACGGTCGATCTTGTCGTCCTGCTCGCTGAAGTCCTGCTCGGTTTCCAGGTTACCCAGCATGGAGCAACCGGTTCGCATGACGTCCATCGGGTGGGCGTCTTTGGGGATCTGCTCCAGCACCAGTTTCAGGGCATCCGGCAGGGTGCGCAGGCTCTTGAGCTTGCCTTTGTAGGCATCCAGCTCGGCCTGGTTCGGCAGCTTGCCACGCAGCAGCAGGTAGGCCACTTCTTCGAACTGGGCGTTGTCAGCCAGGTCGGTGATGTCATAGCCGCGGTAGGTCAGGCCGGTACCGGTTTTGCCAACGGTACACAGGGCGGTTTCGCCAGCCACCTGGCCGCGCAGGCCTGCTCCACCTAGTTTCTTTGCTTCAGCCATGTTGGTCTCCCGTAGTTTCTGTTTTGTTCGTTTTAATTAAATCAAGCGATGTCAGGAGTTCGACAGAAGTCTGGCAGGGGGTCTGACCCCGAGTTCGACCCCGAGTTCGACAGGGGTCTGACCCCGAACGGGGTCAGACCCCCTTACTCCACTTACTCCCAGTCCCCTTACTCCAACATTTCCCTAGTTATCAGTCTTTCTTCTGGGCAAACAGCTGGTCCAGCTTCTGCTCGAAATCGTGGTAGTTCAGGAAGTCGTACAGCTCCATGCGGGTCTGCATCAGGTCTACCACGTCTTTCTGGTCGCCCTTCTCGAGGATGTTCTGGTACACCGTCAGCGCGGCCTTGTTCATGGCGCGGAAGGCGCTCAGCGGATACAGCACCATGGCGGCACCGGCTTCGGCCAGTTCAGACTTGTTGTACAGCGGCGTGGCACCGAACTCTGTGATGTTGGCCAGGATCGGCGCATCGATGGCTTCGGCGAACGCTTTGTAGTCGCTCAGCTCGTGTACCGCTTCGGCGAAGATGCCGTCTGCACCGGCTTCAATGCAGGCCTTGGCGCGGTCAATCGCAGCTTCCAGACCTTCTTTCTGGAAGGCATCGGTACGGGCCATGATGAAGAAATCTTTATCTTCCCGGGCATCGGCCGCAGCCTTGATGCGGTCAACCATTTCCTCTTTGGAAACGATTTCCTTGTTCGGGCGGTGGCCACAGCGTTTCTGGGCAACCTGGTCTTCGATATGAACCGCAGCAGCACCGGCGCGTTCCATTTCACGGATGGTACGGCCGATGTTGAAGGCTCCGCCCCAACCGGTGTCGATATCCACCAGCAGCGGTACGTCTGTGGCAGCCGTAATGCGGCGCACATCTTCCACCACATCGTTCATGGTGGTCATGCCCAGGTCCGGCAGGCCGTAGGAGGCGTTAGCCACACCACCACCGGAAAGGTAAATGGCCTGGTGCCCTACCCGCTCTGCCATCATGGCGGCGTAGGCATTGATAGTACCAACAATTTGCAGCGGCTGGTTTTCTTTCAGGGCCTTGCGGAAACGGGCACCGGGGGAGAGTTTGTTAGCCATGTCATTTACCTCTTTGTTCAGATAGTTAGAACGCCTTCTTGAATCTTTTTCTCAATATTCTTGCGGGCGGCGTTGATGTGTCTTTTCATCAGGAATTCGGCGAGTTCTCCATCGCGCTGGGCAATGGCCTCGACGATACGGCGGTGTTCACCCAGCGCCAGATGGGGGCGCCCGGCCGAGGTGCTTAACCGGTAACGGTACATCCGCACCATGTAATACAGATCGCCCAGCAGCATCTGGGCCAGCTTGGCATTGCGGCTGCCGGTGGCAATCCGGTGGTGGAAATCGTAGTCACCTTCAGCCTGGTAATAAGCTTGCCCCTGAGCTTCTTCTATCATCTTTTCATGACTGTCCAGGGTCGCTTTCAAGTCACGGATTTCCTCATCGGTCATCCGCTCGGCAGCCTGGCGCGCCGCCAGCCCTTCCATCACTTCGCGAATCCGGTAGAGTTCAATCAGCTCATCAGCGCTGACAGACACCACCTTAACCCCGGCATGGGGCCGGCGAACCAGCAGGCCGCGAGACTCCAGCCGGCCCAGTGCTTCACGCAGCGGGCCCCGGGTCAGGTTAAAGCGGGAGCACAGCTCTACCTCACCGATCTTCTCACCGGGCGCAAGGTCTCCGGTAACAATAGCAGTTTGCAGACAATCAAAAGCCTCATCGGCGCGGGTTAACGATTGAATCGCAGGCTGGCTCATAGGTTTGTTAACAATATCTGTTGAATTGTTCTGGAATTTACGCATCAAACCCCGGATTGTCAACAATACTGATTTTCTGGTTAGACTATTTGCTAACAATGACTGCGACCTTTATTACACAGGGCTACCGGAACACCCACGCGCCCTCCCCCTTGCCCGGCAAGTCCGGTAAACTCTGGGACTTGTGAATCATTTTCTGTGTATCACCGGATCAATACTAAGGACGCCCACATGATCAGGAAGTGCCTGTTCCCTGTTGCCGGCTACGGCACCCGCTTTCTTCCGGCCACCAAGGCCATGCCCAAGGAAATCCTGCCGGTTGTTAACAAACCGCTGGTGCAGTACGGCGTAGAAGAAGCAGCCGATGCCGGAATCCATGAATTCGGATTTGTAACCGGCCGGGGCAAGCGTGCGATCGAAGACCATTTCGATATCAGCTACGAGCTGGAGCACCAGATTGCCGGCTCCGGCAAAGAAGGCCTGCTTACTTCAATCCGGGATCTGATCGACAACAACACCTTTGCCTTTACCCGCCAGAACGAGATGAAGGGGTTGGGCCACGCCATCCTCACCGGCCGCAACCTGGTGGGCGACAACCCGTTCGCCGTGGTGCTGGCCGATGACTTCTGCGTGGGCCCGGAAGACGGCGACGGCGTGCTGACCCAGATGGTGAAACTGTACAACCAGTTCCGCTGCTCCATCGTGGCGATCGAAGAAGTGCCGCAGGACGAGACTCACAAATACGGCGTGATTGCCGGTGAGTCCATGAAAGACGGCCTGTACCGCATCACCGACATGGTGGAAAAGCCGGCCCCGGAAGATGCGCCCAGCAACCTGGCGATCATTGGCCGTTACATCCTGACTCCGGACATTTTCGACATCCTGGAGCGCACGCCTCCAGGCAAGAACGGCGAAGTCCAGATTACCGATGCCCTGCTGGAGCAGGCGAAGAATGGCTGTGTGCTGGCGTACCAGTTCAAGGGCCAGCGTTTTGACTGCGGCAGCATTGATGGCTTTGTAGAGGCCACCAACTACGTTTACGAGAACATCTACAAGAAAGAGAACTAAAAGCGGAATCCGGGGCGCCTAGCGCCCCAGCAACTGCAGCACCATGCGCCGGTTATCGTCTGTTGTCTTGCGGAACCGTCGCAGCAGTTCCGCCTCGCCGTCTGTCAGCTGAACCCGGCTGATTTCCTGCTCCAGCTCCTGCAGCGCTACCGAAAGATCATCACTGTTACTGAAGGCCAGGCCTGGCAGCTCCAGCTGGTCACTGTCTCCGGCTTCTTCCATATCGAGCAGCTGTTCAAGGGGCGTCTCGGTCCTGAGACACAGGTCCAGCAATTCGGTAACCCCGGGAAAGCCCCGCTGGCGGGCATCTTCCGCCTCCCAGCTGCGCACCCGCGCCTCGTCTACACCGCAGATTTCAGCAATATCGGCCAAAGACAGCTGCCCCTGCTCCCTTACATGCCGCAGGCGCCTGTTGAACGATTGCAGGTAGCGCATGTCTCAATGCCCCTGAAAATTTGAGAAAAAGTGAATCAATTTGAAAATGTAGCGTACCTACAGCTTTGTACACAATGTTCCTATACTGAAATCACAACAAACATACACGCAGGTAGCCCATGGCCAGGAACGCACTGGACACCGACATCTCATGGCAGCTGATACTCGACGCCGCCAACCGCAGCAACATCACCTTGCCGGCGCCGGGCTCTGATCAACCCGCCCTGAAAATCAACGGCAAAAGCTGGGAGCTGGTACAACCCGCCAGCGAACAGGTGCACAGTCTGTTTTCTTTATTCATGCCCCTGTGCCGGCCGCTGAAAGACGCCAACAGCATCCGGGTAATTGGCCAGTTAGGCCAGAGCCTGGATGGCCGCATCGCCACCGTGACCGGCTGTTCCCGGTTTATCAATGGCGACGACGGCATTACCCACCTACACCGAATTCGAGCCCTGTGTGATGCGGTCGTGGTGGGCGCAGGTACTGCAAGCACAGACAACCCCCGGCTGACCGTTCGCCGCGCACCCGGCCGGAACCCGGTACGGGTGGTGATCGACCGCCACGAACGGGTACCGGCAAGCCATCACCTGTTTACCGACAAAGCGGCCCCCACCCTGCACCTGGTTGCCGGGCACTATCAGCCGGGCCAGCAGCGCATAGAGCCCGGTGCCGTCACCCGGGTGCCCTGCTTGGGCAGCAGCAGCGACACGCAACCGGTCGACCCCAAGCATATTCTCGAGGTGTTACAGGACCTTGGCTTGGGCAAGATTTTTATCGAAGGCGGCGGCGTGACTGTGTCGTCGTTTCTCCGGGCCGGCCTGCTGGACCGGTTGCATGTGATGGTGGCCCCGATGATTATCGGCAGTGGCCGCCCGGCATTTTCCCTGCCAGAGATTGACCAGCTTGATGAGGCCCTGCGACCGGAAGCTCAGCTGGTAAACCTGGGGAGCGATATGTTGTTTGACTTGTCTTTCTACCCGGACCGCAGCTGATCAACGCCCGGAAACCAGCACCAGGGCCCCGGGCAGGCTGGCCAGAAACACCATAGCGCCATAACCCACACTCAGGGCCACACCCTGCTCCGCAGGCAGGCCGGCCAGCGGCCAGAGCAAAGCAGCGGCGCCCTCGCGAACGCCCCAACCGGAAATAGTGATAGGCACCGCCATCGCCAGCAAAAGCAACACACAGAGCCCGGCCAGCATCCAGGGGGACACGCCCTGCCCCAAGACATCCATATCCGCTGCCAGAAGCAGGAAGACCGCCAGGTAAGTACCCAGCACCAGCAGGGAGGTCAGGCACTGCAAGCAGGCATTGCGCCAACCATAGAAAACCTTCCGGAGATCAGCACCCAGGTTTCGCAAATAACTCCGTAGCCTGCTTCCATTTTTCCGGCGAAGCATGAAGGAGGCACCCACACCCGCCAACACCAGAGCCACCATGCCTGCTCCAGCGCTGAGTGACGTTCCAGCGTAAGCAGCCTGAAGTTCAAACCGGCCACTCAGCCACAGCGCCGCCATCGCCAGCACTGCCACCGGCAACAGCACCAACTGGCCAGACAAGCGCTCCAGCATCACAGCATGGATAATGGCCCTGGTGGCGTTGGCAGATAGCGGCTCACCCACCGGGGCGCGGGCGTGCCGCCAGGCACGGTTCACATCCCCCATCACGCCGCCCGGCAAAACCTGGTTCAGGAAGCCGGCGAGATAGTACTCACGCATTGCCACCGGATAGCTCAGGGAAACCCTGAGCCGGCGGGCGGTGAACCACCAACGCCAGGCGGACAACGCCACCTGTGCCACCGATACCGCCAGTATCAGGGAGATGAAAGGAACAGAAAGTCTGGCCAGGGACGCTCGCAACGCCCCGGTATCCAATAGCGACAACACCAGCCCGAGCAAAGCAACCGTAACCAGCCATCGAAGGATCAGGCGGGTGGCCATGCCAGCAAGTCCTCGTGTTGAACGGAAATTCGCAGCTCGCCGGCAGCGAGTTGCTGTTTGCGGGCATGGAGCCAGCGGTTGATTTCTGCCCCTGCCGAAGGCTGTTGTTCGGTCGCTGCCCTGGCCCAGCCCGTCATTAACAAAAGCGCCAGGTCCTGCTCGCCCGAATCCAGCTGCCAGGGGCTGGGCGCTACAGACACCTGGTAGCCACTGGTCACCAGCAAGGCCCGCAGCCGGCGGGTGGCATCTGGCCCCAGTGCGGCACCGGTGCCCTTCTCGCCATGTTGATGCTGGTTGACCAGCGCCCGGAGCCGGTCGTCTGCCGGGTGTTCCGGTGAAAGCTCAAAGCGCCCACTGTAGCTGAGCACAACATGAACAGCCGCATTGCGGGCAACCACGGCACGCACCAACGCCTGCATCCATTCATCACTAACCAGGTCAATCAGTGCCGAAGCACAGACCAGGTCTGCATCTGCCGGCAGCTCATCCTGCATATTGCCTGCCGACAGGCTTTCTGTCCTTAAGCTGACCGATACGCCGGTACCCTGAACCCGCTCCGCAGCGGTGCCAGCCAGGCTGCCGTCAGGCTCGATAAGGGTCCAGTTCTGCGGCCCGGGCAGGCGGGGCGCAAGGTACACAGGGTTCGACCCCCGGCCAGTACCAACATCCACCAGTTGCAGGGGCCTGACGGTGTCCCGGGTGCGCTGATAACGATGCTGACGAACCTGTAGCCAGGCCGCCAGCTGGTCTGTGAGTTTCGGGTTTCTTGCCCGGTGATCCGCCGGCTCCCTGGCCCGCAGCCAGTGATCATCAAAGCGAGCAGGATCTGAAGTTTGTTCGCTCTCAAGGCCAGCCAGGAAGTCCCCGGCGGTGTCTCGCCAGCGCCGTATCCTTGCCCGGCTTTCACGGGCTCCGGCCCTCAGGCGCGCCAGTTCGTCGGCATTCTCAAGCAACCTCGCCAGAGCCTGCCCAAGTGCAGCGATGTCACCCGCCGGATACAGCTGCACACCCGAACGGGCACCGGTTTCCCTCAGTGCACCACCATCGGAGCTGAGCACTGGCAGGCCGCAGGCCAGGGCCTCATCCACCACCATGCCATAACCTTCATACTCCGAGGGCAGCACAAACAGGTTTGCCTGCTGATAGGCATTCCACAGCCCGGTTTCTGAGACCTCACCGGTCAGGCGAATACGACCGGCCAACCCCGGTTCATGTACCTGCGCCTTCACCTCCGCCGAATACATCAAATCTCTCTGATCGCTGCCAAGCAGGGTACACAACCAGGCATCCGCTGCCTGTTCAGCCAGCGCCTGCACCAACTGGTGCTGAGCCTTGCGACGGGACAAATGCCCCACACACAGGATCTGCACAGGAATTGATGGATCTCGGGCTGGCTCTGAGCATGTCGGCAAAGCAAAGAATTCGTCATCAACGGCAGGCAAAGCTGCAGTCACCGAGGCCGCTGGAACCCCATAATGAGCCAGCCTGCGGGCCGTGTAATAGCTGGTGGTGAACACCTTGCAAACGCAGGCGAGAGCGCGCGTCTCGGCATCTTTCAGCCAGGCTTGTTCGGCGGCTGACAGCCCACTTTCGTCTGCCAATGGGTGGTGCACCAGCGCCATCAGATTTAACCGCTTCCGGTGGCGCTCAAGCACCTCGGGCATTCCACCCATCGCCAAGCCGTCCAGAACAACGGATGCGCCCTCTGGCAACGCTTTCAAATAGCGGTCCATGGCATTGATGGCTGTGCCATCCGGCCGGGGGAACTCGCCCTCCAGCCCATCAAGGTGAACCTTCAATCCTGCGTCTGCCAGGGCCTCAGCAAGTTTGCGTACATACCGGTAGCCCCCGGTGTTCTGTTGAGGGTCTCCGGGCACCACAAACCAGAGTTCAGATACCGGCATGGTAGCTGGCCCAGGCAATATGGGATTCGCCCAGGGTTACTTTCAGGCTGACCACACCCTTACCGTCTTCGCCCAACCGGCCGGCATGGATGGCTGCGGCCATGCGATCAAACACCACCTTGGCCATGAACTCGGTGGTGGTGTTGCGTCCGGCAAGTTCGGGCAAGTCGTCCAGGTTCTTCATGTTAAATTCAGAAAGCACTTCTTTGAGCAGTTCCGAAGCCTGGCCGATGTCGACAATCAGATCATTGCTGTCGAGCACATGGCGCTCGAAGGTGACGTCTACCACATAGGTGGCACCGTGCAGCCCCTGGGCCGGGCCGAAAATATCTCCGTTAAAGCTGTGGGCGATCATCATGTGATCGCGAACGGTCAAACTGAACATCGGATTTTCCTTCTAGTAAACAATGCGATGACAAAGTGCATCGGCACCGGGCTTGAGTATATCGGCCGCCACCTTTGGAAGTGCTTCAAAACGCGACTCGCCGCTGATCAGAACATCCAGATCCGGGGCAGCCAATAACTCGAGGGCCAGCGCCAGCCGCCGGCGATGATCCCAGCGTGGGCGCCGTTCCGGCGGCAGCTGGCCAACCTGGCTGGATTTCAGCATCAGGCGCCCGGGATGGAAGGCCTGCCCCAAGGGTACCTGAACGGGCTGGTCTCCATACCAGCTGAGTTCAATTACCCGTGCCTCAGCCCCGGCCAGGGCCAATGCCGTCGCCAACCCCGCGGGTTCGCCGGACGCGTGGATCACAAGGTCACAATCGGCAATATCCGGTTCAGTGGAGAAAGCAAAGCCCAGCCGTTCGGCCACTGCCTGCCGTTGCCCGTTCGGGTCGATGGCCAGCAGTTCCACACCGGGAATCCGGCTAACCAACCATGCCACCAGCAGCCCCACCACACCCAGGCCAACCACCGCAATGCGATCCCCGACCGCCGGCTGGGCATCCCAAACGCCGTTGACTGCTGTTTCCATATTGGCGGCCAGTATCGCCCTGGCCGGCGGCACTGCGGCAGGCAGCGGAATAACGGCCTCGGCCGGCACAGAATAACGCCGCTGGTGCGGGTAAAGGCAGAACACCTTTTGGCCTTGCAAATCGGCTGGCCCGTTCAGCACCTCGCCAACACTGGCGTAGCCATACTTCACCGGCCCGGGAAAATCCCCTTCCTGAAACGGCGCCCGCATACGCTGGTGCTCGGTGACCGGCACCCGCTGGTTGTACACCAGAGATTCAGTCCCCCGGCTGATCGCCGAATAAAGGGCCTGAACCACCACCTGCCCGGAGCCTGGTTGAGAGCGCTCCGGCTCCGGAGCCGGCCGCAGGTCCGATGCCTGAAACCCGGTTATCCAGAAGGCTTCGTTCTTATTTAGTTGCATGAAGAGTCCATTTTCTGATTGGCTGCGTACGCAAAAACAGTATCCCCAAACTATAGTTACAAAACGGGGCCTTGCTCACGCCACTTACAGGCTATACGGACGCAACGGTGTATGGATTCCATCAGCACCACAACCACGCCCACATCCACCACAGCGAGAGACCTCGTTGCTGGGGGCTTTACGCTTTTCGTTTTGGCGTTAACCCTGCGACTGGCATTCAGCCTGCCCGCCGGCTTTCTTGCTCTCAGTGCTGTGCTGTATGCAGTCCAGGGCGCACTGATTCTTCGTTACTGGCCGGGGCGAAAGCCTTTTGGGTGGGCCAATCGGGCTACCCTCGCCCGTTCGGTTATTGTACTGGCACTGATCGCCTGGGCACCCTATCTCGGCGGGCAGCCGGCCCCGGCACTCTGGACCTATGCACTGCTCAGCCTGGGAGCCCTGATTCTGGATGGCGTGGATGGCAAAGTCGCCCGCGCCACTGGCAGCCACAGCGAATTCGGTGCCCGTTTTGATATGGAGCTCGACGCCTTGTTTATCCTCGGGCTTTGCCTTGCCGTACTGGCACTCGATAAAGCCGGCACCTGGGTGTTAGCCCTCGGCCTCATGCGTTATGCCTTTATCGCCGCCAGCCTTGGCTTTGCCTGGCTCAACGCCAACCTGCCAGACAGTTTTCGCCGCAAAACGGTTTGTGTCTGGCAGGTGGTTACCCTGATGGTCGCAGTTATTCCCATCATTCCACCGGCTTTTGCCAGCCTCACCCTCGGGCTTGCGCTTGTACTGCTTGCCTGGTCGTTTTTTGTGGACGTGCGCTGGCTCTATCAACGGAGACACAATCATGACTCTGCCAAACCTTAAAGCAATCACCGCCTCTGCCCTTCTGCTCCTGCCGCTGGCCCTGCAAGCGGCGCCCGCTAAATTTGTGGTGGATGAAGAGCATTTCTCCATGAGTTTTGAAATCATGCACGTGGGCTATGCCCCGGTGATGGGCCTGTTCCGGGACGTTGAAGGACAGTTTGAATACGACGAGAAAACCGGAGAGCTCAGCTCAGGCAAACTGATGTTCAAAGCTGCCAGCGTGTTCACCAACCACGAAAAACGTGATGACCACGTGCGTAACAAGGACTTCCTGAACGCCGGAGCTCATCCCGACATCACCTTTGTGGTCACCGGCTTTGAAAAAACCGGAGACAACACCGGCACCGTAACCGGCGACCTCACCCTTCTGGGCCAGACCCGCCCCGTGGATATAGACGTCACCCTGAACAAAGCGGCGGAGTACCCCTTCGGCCATGAGGAGTACACGCTGGGCATCAGCGCCGAAACCGTCATCAAGCGCAGCGACTGGGGTATGACCTACGGCGTCGACAACGGCATGGTGGGCGATGAAGTAACGCTGCGGTTCGGTTTTGAAGCTATTAAAGAGGGCGGCTGGTTCTGATCATTGTGCGAATTGCTACCCCTCGGTTTTCGCTGCTTTATTTTTTAGTACCCTAACGATAGATTGATCAACCTTTCCCATACAGCTGGCCTGGTTCGATCATGTCTGACGCCCACAAATCCGATCTGCTGCTTGTTGTCGTTACCCTGTTCGCAGCATTCGGCTGGATGTTCTCCAAAGAAGCGGTGCTGATGATGCCACCGTTAATGTTCATGGCAGCCCGGTTTCTGATCGCAGGCAGTGTGCTGGCCCTGATCGCCCTGCCGTCACTCCTGCGCCTGAGCGCAGACCAGCTTGGCCGCGCCGTTGGCGTGGGCGCCGTGTTCGGCATCGCGATGACTTGCTGGATTATGGGCCTGTTCCACGCCGAGAGCATGGGCGAAGGTGCCTTTCTGACCAGCCTGGGTGTGGTGATTGTGCCGGTACTGGCGCGACTGGTATTCGGCGAACCACAACCCATCAGCACCTGGCTGGCCATCCCCATCGCCGTCTCTGGCCTGGCATTGCTTTCCCTGGAAAACGGCTTCCGGCCAGACCCCGGGCAACTCTATTTCGTGGCCGCAGCGTTCATCTTCGCGCTGTATTTCACCCTGAATACCCGGGCCGCCAACCAGCGCACCGTGGTCAACAAGCGCGGCGAAACCATCCAGAAACAAAAGGTACCGGCATTACCGCTAACGGCCATGGCGTTGCTGACCGTGGGATTGGTTACCCTGGCTGAATCCGCCATCAGTGAGCCCTGGGCGCCCACCCTGACCAACCCGCCCCCCATGCTTTATGTATGGGTACTGGCCAGCGCAGTCGTCGCCACTGCGGGGCGCTTTCTGCTGCAAACCTATGCCCAGAGCCTTTCGATACACAGCCACGGAGTGGTGATACTGGTACTGGAACCGGTGTGGGTAGCACTGTTCGCCACCGCCTGGTTTGGCGAAAGCATGACCGCCCTGCAAATGGCCGGTTGCGGCCTGATCTTCGCAGCACTGCTGGTGAACCGTTGGGGTGCCCTGAGCCGCGCCATCAAAGGCCTGCTGAAAGCCAAAAATCAGCCTCAAAGAGGTTGACCAACCCCCGCGAAATCCGTATATTTCGTCTCCGTTGCGAGACAGGACCATAGCTCAGTTGGTTAGAGCGCTACCTTGACATGGTAGAGGTCCGCGGTTCGAATCCGCGTGGTCCTACCAATCTTGCCTGAAAAGTCAGTCACTTACGATTCCCGTAAGCACTGGCTTTTTTGTTTCTGCAGCAACTCCCCGGCTTGGTCACCAAAAAGTAAACATCACCCCTTCCTGTGTTCATAGGTGGCATTCAACCTTCCCGCAAGATAGTCCGAACAGGTGATCGGCTCATATTTGGGCGCTTCGTTCGGCTTTACATCCCGGGGGTCCACCACCGCATCCGGGTCCACTTCCAGAAAGAAGGCCACTGAATAGCGTTCCCGCTCTGGCGCCTTCACCCTGTGTGGTGTCGAAAGATAGGTATCGTTGGTCCAGCGCATCAGGCAATCACCAATGTTACAGACAAACGCGCCTGGAACATGGGGAGCTTCCAGCCAGTGCCCTTGTCGGCTGCGCACCTGAAGCCCCGCTACACCGTCCGTCGCCAGAATGGTGATGTTGCCATAATCGGTATGAGTGCCTGCCCCCGCATCTTCCCGGGCATGCACATCCGAACCCGGCGGATAACGCAGCATTCTCAGGGTTGCAATTGGCTGCTTCAGGTGGGGTTCGAAAAAGTCTTCAGCCAGCCCGAGATCCAGGCTGAAGCCGCGATGGATCAACCGGCCAAGCGCCAAGCATTCCGCAAAGTAATCCAGCGCCCCGGCCTTCCAGCCCTCAATCGGTGGCCAGAAATTAACACCCCGGAACGGCTTTCCTGCCAGTACATCCGGGTGATCTTCAGGGAAATCAGTGCCTATATTAAAGGCCTCTTTCCGGTCTGCGCCGGCTTGCGGGTTCAATCTTTCATCCGCCAGCGCCACATAGCCGCGATTGTGTGGCGACCGCTTGATCGACATCTGCTGCTTCTGCTCGGCTGGCAACTGGAATAACTGCCTGGCCAGATCAAATACGCCCTCACAGACCTCCGCCGGGATGCCGTGGTCACTGACGTAAAAAAAGCCGATATCCCTGCAGGCCCGCCCCAGTTCTGCCGCCGTTGCCTGGCGCTCGGTCAGGTACGGGCTCCGCAAACCTTGTAGTGAAATCACAGGTAACTCATTCATGAACCTTCCTCAGGCAAAACCGGTTGTATGGGGGTGTTCAGCAGCACTTCGTCGCAGTTAACGCCCGGGCCGGCGCGATCCACCACCAGGTAATCGGAGTCAGCCGCCAGCGGCAGTAGCGGCGCGTGCCAGGTGCCCGGCCGGTAGTTCACGCCTTGCCCGCCCCTGGCCCAAAAAGCCCGAACCTCCGTTTCATTAAAGTCGCCGGGGGGCGCCACCACCGCCAGGAAATCTCTACCGTTCATTGGCACAAATGCCTGGCTCCCGAGGGGGTGTCGTTCCATCATGTGGATCTCCAACGGTAAAAGCGGCTGGCCCCGGAAAATGGAGAGGATAGCCCGGGCGCCCTCGCCCAGGCACTCAGCACCTGCCAGCTGGTGGAAACGCTCGGTGCGCCCCTGATTAATCAACAAAGGTGCCGGGCCGTGAGTGTCAATGACATCACCGAAGGGTTCGAAAGCTTCGCGGGTAAGCCGCTCAACCGCTATCAGTCGTAACACGCTCACAGAACCGGCTCCCCGAATAACCGCACCCGACTCACCCCGCCGTCAGGAATCATGTTGAAGCGAATGTGGGTAATGGCTCCAAGCTCCTTGAGATCCGTGAACTTAAGTATGGCGTCGGCCTCAAGGGGTTGGGGCTCCAGCAAGGTCGGCCAGAACATGCTCTGGGTGATCAGCGACGCCGCCGTGCCCGCCCCGGCTTCCACACAGGCGGCCTGTACCGAGCAGGCGGCCGGGAAGTTGCCCTTGAAGTGAGCAGTATCTACCTCGATGCTTTCCGGAATACCTTTGTGGCCGAGGGCCAGAATGCACCAGTCGTTGCCTGGCTCTCTCCTACGCCGTGTTTCCCAGCCGTCGCCCATATTGATGCCTCGCCCGGGGCGCAGCAGCTTTCTGGGTTCACCATAGTGGGCGTCGCTCCAGGCCACCTGGTCGGCACCGCATTCCAGCGCCAGCAAGTTGATGGATTGGTTGGGGGCTGCCCGGCGCCAGTCCATCCACGGCCTGCCATAAACCCGCAGGCGCGCAAGCCCGCCGTCCGGGTAGATATGCAAACGCACATGGGTCCAGGGCCGGTCAGAAGTGATGGCGCAGAACCGATGATCATTGCCGGCAAGCTTGGTAGCCGGCACCAGGGGAACCCACTCGCTGTTGCCATCAGGCACAGCTGCCGGGCTGTAACAGGCTTCCAATGATGCCGCCGGTGGGAAGTTGCCGGTAAAGAAACTGGTGTCAAAGTCCACGCCGGTCAGTACCCCCGGCATGGCCAGCCGCACAATGCACCAGTCGTGGCCGGTGGTCCGGCGCCGGCGGGTTTCCCAGCCGTCCATCCACTTGCCGTGGTCATCGTAGCGGTCAGGGTAGAAAGCAGCCGGCCCAGGTGCCAGCATTCGCGCCCGGGGTGCAAAAAACTCGTCGGTGACTTCCAGTACTTCGGCTCCCAGAGAACTGTCCGCCAGGTTCAGTCCCAGCCGGGCAAACTCCGGGCCTTCCGGTACCGGGGCAATCACTACATCAGTCATGGCAGATACTC
This sequence comes from Marinobacter sp. UBA3607, assembly GCF_002375525.1. Lineage (NCBI taxonomy): Bacteria > Pseudomonadati > Pseudomonadota > Gammaproteobacteria > Pseudomonadales > Marinobacteraceae > Marinobacter > Marinobacter sp. UBA3607. Next base: position 17,679 of record NZ_DFLY01000012.1, read on the forward strand.
GAGGTAGGTTGAGACTCAAAGGGATGGTGCGTGCGCCAGTGCCGGGCAATGTCGACCCGGCGGCACACCCACACCCGGTCGTGCTGTTCCAGGTAATCCAGAAATCGCTGCAGGGCGCGGAATTTTCCCGGCCGTCCGATTAACCGGCAATGCAGCCCCACCGACAGCATCTTCGGGGCTTCCAGGCCTTCGGCGTACAGCACATCGAAACTGTCTTTTAAATACTGGAAGAACTGCTCGCCGGTATTGAAGCCCTGGGGCGAGGCAAAGCGCATATCATTGGCTTCAAGGGTGTAGGGAACCACCAGGTGGGGCTGCTGTGTGCCAGCGGAGTCGATCACCTGTGTCCAGAACGGCAGGTCATCACCGTAATAATCGCTGTCGTACAGAAAGCCGCCCTCCTCGACCACCAGCCGCCGGGTATTGGGGCTGTCGCGGCCGGTATACCAGCCTTGCGGGCGCTCACCGGTGAGTGCCTGGTGCTGCTCTATGGCCAGCTGCATATAGCACCGCTCTTCGGACTCGCTCATCTCCTGATAGTGAATCCAGCGCATGCCATGGCAGGCGATTTCGTGGCCGTCTTCAATAAACGCTCTGACCACCTCCGGGTTGCGGGCCATGGCCATGGTCACACCGAATACGGTCAGCGGCAGCCCGCGGCGACGAAACTCCCGCAATACCCGCCAGACCCCGGCCCGGGAGCCGTACTCATAGAGCGATTCCATGCTCAGGTGCCGGTCACGATAGGGTGCGGCGCCGATGATGTCGGACAGAAAGGTTTCCGAGTGCTCGTCGCCGTGCAGCACGCAGTTCTCACCGCCTTCTTCGTAATTCAACACAAACTGCACCGCGATACGGGCGTTACCGGGCCACTGCGCGTGGGGCGGATGTTCACCGTAACCGCGCATATCCCTTGGGTAGGTTTTACCTTCATTCATCCAGGTCGCTCCAGGCCACAGCCTCTGAGAATAACGTCAACAAGAAAATCCGCGGCATGCCCGAAGTCCCTTGGCTCGTACTCTGCCTTGTTTTCCACCATCAGGATTTGCACCTGAAAATCGGCATAATGCTGGGTCGACGACCAGATCAGGAAAATCAGCTGTACCGGATCCACCGGCGCCATCCTGCCCTCATCAATCCAGTGCTGGATTACCGACGCCCTGCCCCGCACCCACTCGCGCATGTTGGTGCGCAGGTGGTCGAGCAAGAAGGGCGCGCCCTGAATGATTTCCATGGCAAACAATCGTGACGCTAGCGGGTATTGCTGCGACATGTTCACCTTGGTGCGAATAAAGGTTTCCAGTGCAGTAGCCGGATCGTCGTCCGGTTTTATTTCCGAGAATACTTTGTTCCAGCGCAGCAGAATGTCGTCGAACATGGCGCTGTACATGCGTTTTTTGTTGCTGAAGTAATAAAGCACGTTGGACTTCGGCAAGCCGGCCCGTTCAGCAATATTCTGGATGGTGGTGCCCTTGTAGCCGTGCAGGGCAAACTCCTGCTCGGCCGCCTGCAGAATGGCTTCCCGGTTCCGCTCCCGGATCCGGCCAGGCCGGTAGCTCCGGCCCGCTTCAGATGTATTCTGCTGCACTGACAGTGATCTGGTCATGGTTCACTCACTTGTTGTCCGGTGATTCAGGAGTCCACACTTTCCATTCCGATGGACTCCTGAAATGGATCAAAAGTGGAATTTCACCAGTGCGCTGACTGAACTCTGGGTGTCTACCAGCGTCTCGTTCAGGCCAAACTTGTTGTTCCAGTACTGGTACTCAATACCGGCGTAGAGCACGCCCGGGTTGCCCATGAAGTTACCCACGTCCAGCTTGATCTGGGGCGTGAACTGGAACTCGGACTCGTGATCACTGGCCGAGGTGGACCAGTCGATGTAACCATCCACCAGGAATTTCGCCGCACCCACATCAAACGGCAGGCCCCAGGTGACCGTCATCTGCCAGTCATCACTGATCTCGCTGTTATCAACGTAGTAGAAAGATGTAGCGAAGTAACGGAACGCAGGCACGTCCCACGCCAGGCCGAAACCGTACATGTAGTTGTTTGCCTCGGTACCGCCGCCAAATTCGTACTGCCCGGCCAGGGTGATGTCTTTCACCGGCCCGAACGACAAATCCTGGCCTGTCAGCCAGCTGCCGCTGATATTGGGCGCGAATTCACCGTATACGTTGTCGGTACCTTCAAGGTCTCCCTGAGGCTGCTCCCGGTCGATAAAGAAGAAGGTGCCACCCCAGTTGTGGGCGGTCACGTTCTCGAACGTAAAGTAGGTCGCCTCGTATTCCACTCCCCCGTTACCACCGGCGTCGAACTGAACGCCCTGGTAATCGGCACTGTGCAGGATGGAGATACTGGAGCCACCGAAGAACTTCTCGGCATGGGCAGCAGGCGCAAAACAGGCTGCAGCAACGCAGCTTGCGATCAGGATTTTACGAAGTGCTTTCATGGCATAGCCTCTCTGGTTACTTTTTTGGGTCATCGGTTGTTAGCAGTACATCGTTTTAGTTAATGTCCCGGCCGGTAGGGCTGGCCAAGAGACAGCGGGGTGTTCAACCGGGTGCGTACCGGGTCGAACGACAAAAGAATCAGCATCAGGATGGTGACCACGTAGGGCAGCATCGCCAGCAACTCGGTGGGGCTGCGCCAGCCCAGCCCCTGGAGCACCAGGTGAAGAATGGAGGCCGCCCCGAACAGGTAAGCACCCAACAGCAAGCGCCCGGGGCGCCAGCTGGCAAACACCACCAGCGCCAGCGCTATCCAGCCCCGGCCTGAGGTCATGTTCTCGGTCCACATTGGGGTGTAGGCCAGCGACAGATAGGCACCGGCAAGGCCGGCCATGGCCCCGCCAAAGGCCACCGCAAGGTAACACACGGTGAGTACCCGCAAGCCATTGGCGTTGGCCGCACCTGGCGACTCCCCAACGGCCCTCAGAACCAGGCCGCCGCGGCTGAAGCGCAGGAACAGAGCAACACCTGCAAACACCAGCCAGGAAAAATACACCAGCAAATCCTGGGTGAAGAGCGCCCGACCCAGCACTGGAAGATCACTCAACAGGGGGATCGCAATTTTTTCAAAACCCTCGATGGACTGGCCGACAAAGCCGGCACCCACGAAGGCGCTCAGGCCCGTGCCGAAGATGGTTAACGCCAGCCCGGCGGCGTACTGGTTGGCGGAGAGGGTCACTGCCATAACGGCGAACAACATCGACATCGCCAGCCCGGTCAGCATGGCGACAACAACCCCGGCGGCCAGGCTGCCGGTAGACAAGGTCGCGATGAACCCGGCCACCGCGCCCATCAGCATCATGCCCTCCTGCCCCAGGTTGAGAACGCCGGAGCGCTCACAGATCAGTTCGCCCAGGGCCACCAGCAGCAGCGGGGTGCCGGCCACCATCGTGGCGGCAAGAATGTTGGTCAACAGGTCCATATCAGAGCTCCTGGCCGGCCGGGGCGGCGGGTTGGGACAGGCCTGCCGGTAAAGGCCGGCGAAAACGAATCCGGTAGTGAATAAAGGCATCGCAGGTGAGCAGGTAGAATAGCAGCATTCCCTGGAACATGGCGGTCACCGCCTTGGGCATGTTCATGGCAATCTGCAACATCTCGCCGCCAATAAAGGTCAGAGCCAGCAAGGCACTGGCGGCAATAATGCCCAGGGCATGCATCCGGCCCAGAAACACCACAATGATCGCGGTGTAGCCATAGCCCGGCGACACCTGGGGCACCAGCTGTCCGATCGGCCCGGTCACTTCCGCGGCGCCAGCCAGCCCCGCAGTTGCGCCACCAACCAGCAGCGCAAACCAGGTCAGCCGTCTGGCACTGAACCCGGCAAACGCCGCCGCCCGATGATCCTCACCCACCACGTTCAACTGGTAGCCGATGAAGCTGCGGGCAAACAGCACCCATACTGCGACAGCCGCCAGCAACCCGAAGGCCAGGCCGATGTGCAGCCGCGTGCCGTTAATCAGCGCTGGCAACAAAGCCGCATCGGCAAACATCACCGACTGGGGAAAGCCAAACCCGTAGGGATCTTTCAGGGGCCCGTGCACCGCATAGAGCAGCAGGTTCAGGGCGATGTAATTGAGCATGATGGTGGTGAGGATTTCGTTGCAGTTCAGGTGAGTCTTGAGAAACGCCGCAATCGCCGCCCATGCCATACCACCGGCAATGCCCGCCAGCAGAACCGCCGGCAAAACCAGGAATCCACCGGCCTCCCCCACCGAAACCGCAACAGCACTGGCCGCCACCGCGCCAATCAGGAAATGGCCCTCGGCACCGATATTCCAGATTCTGGCCCGGAAGCAGACCGTCAGCCCGGCGGCACACAGCAACAAAGGCGCGGTTTTCAGGCCCAGCTCGGCAAGTCCGGTGAGGTCACTGATCGGCGTGATAAAGAAGAAGGTCAGGGCCTGGATCGGGTCTTTACCCATGCCGAGGAATAACAGGAAGCCGGTTGCGACCGTCAGGGCCAGGGCCAGCAGAGGCGATAACCAGCGCAGGGTGGTAGAGGCTTCAGGGCGGCGCTCAAGCTGCAGCATCAGCAAACTCCTCCGCCTTGAAGTTTCCCGCCATCCACTGCCCGAGTTGATTTATGCTCAACTCAGAAGCCGGGGCCAATGGTGACAGCCGGCCATTACAGATGGCGCCCATCCGGTGACAGAGCTGGTAGAGCTCATCCAGGTCTTCGGATATCAGCAGGATGGCGGCGCCCTCATCGCGCAGTTTTACCAGCGCCTGATGAATAGCCACCGCCGAGCCCACATCCACACCCCAGGTTGGGTGGGAGGCCACCAGAAGCCTTGGTGACTGACAGGCTTCGCGGCCGAGAATGTATTTCTGCAGGTTGCCGCCGGATAAGCTCGAAGCGCTGCTTTGCTCACCAGAGCAGCGCACGCCAAAGCGTGAAATGACGTCTCTGGCAAACTCCCGAACCTTTTGCCGCCAAATCACACCACACTGCACCAACCCCTGCCCAGCAGCGGTCAGCAACGCATTGTCGGCCAGCGACATCACCGGCACGGCGCCCCGGCCCAGCCGCTCCTCGGGCACCACAGCCAGCCCCCGGGCCCGCCTTGCCCCGGGAGGCAGGCGGTCAATCGCCTCGCCGGTGAAACGAATGGCCTCGCCCTTCAGGGTGATCTCCCCGGACAAGACCTTGAGCAGTTCCTCCTGTCCGTTTCCGGCCACCCCGGCAATGCCGACGATCTCGCCTGCGCGCAAGGAAAAACCGATGTTCTTCAGGCTGGTGCCGAAAGGGTCATCCGTTTGCCAGCTCAGCTCCTGCACCTGCAGCAGGGTGTCACCCGGTTGGGCAGCGCTGACCTGGGTTGAAATCGGGGTATCGTCGCCCACCATCAGGCGGGCGATGTCTGAGGCAGATAAGTCTTTCGGCTGGCAATGTCCGCTCACCCGGCCCTGGCGCAACACCGTGGCCTGATCGCACAGGCTTCTGACTTCCTCCAGCTTGTGGCTTATAAACAGAATGCTGCAGCCGTCCCTGGCCAGTTTGCGCAACGTTTTGAACAGTGTGGCCACTTCCTGGGGTGTCAGTACCGAAGTGGGTTCGTCCAGGATCAGCAGGGTACTTTCCTGAACCAGGCAGCGGACAATCTCCACCCGTTGCCGCTCCCCCATAGACAAGGTGCTGACAAAGCGCCGGGGGTCCAGTGCCATCCCATAGTGTTCGGACACCTCCCGGATACGCTGCTCCAGTGCGCCCCGGTCGCGAACCTCATCTGCCGGCAGGCCCAGCGCAATGTTTTCCGCCACGGTCAGGGTTTCAAACAAAGAGAAGTGCTGAAAGACCATGCCTATGCCCAACTGCCGGGCCCGGGCAGGGTTCTCCACTGTCACCGGGTGGCCATTCCAGACAATACGACCGGCATCCGGCTGAACCACGCCATAGATGATTTTCATCAGCGTGCTTTTGCCCGCGCCATTCTCCCCCAGCAGGGCGTGGATCTCGCCGGCGCCCACAGTAAGGTCTACGCCGTCGTTAGCCCGGCATCCCGGGTAATCTTTCACGATCCCCTGCAGCTTTAACCTCTGAGCAGAAACTGCCATTCCCGGTCTCCTCGTAGTCTGGGTCAGGTCCGGCCATAAAGAATCTGACCAACCAATCAACATTTGGTAGCTGAGCAATAACCTTGCCAAAAATGAATTGGTGCTTGATTTGAACAGAGCTAACCAATTGGTCAGCTTTTTGCAGAAGCTCTGGAAAAGAACCTGATCCGGGCGCCTGCCTTATAGGTGCAAGGCCCCGGAATCCCCTTTCCAGACAGCAGAAGCGGAGACCAAGGTGATCGAATTTGTTCTCAACGGCCGTGCCGAAAAAATTGACCAGGCCGACCCAAACCAGAGCATTCTGGAGTGGCTACGCACCAAAAAGCGGCTTACCGGTACCAAAGAAGGCTGCGGCTCCGGAGATTGCGGCGCCTGCACCGTGATTACCGGGGCGCCAGACAAGAACGGTCAAATTCGCTATGAAGCCATTAACAGTTGCATCACCCTGATTGGCAGCCTGCAGGGCAAGCACCTGCTGACCATTGAAGCCTTTCGGGAACAGCCGGCACACCCGGTTCAGCAGAGCCTGATGGACTGCCACGGTGCACAGTGCGGTTTTTGCACCCCGGGCATTGTCATGTCATTGATTGCCCTGCACAGCGAATCTGCACCGGGCGACGCCGACGACCACAAACTGATGGAGGCCCTGGCCGGAAACCTGTGTCGCTGTACCGGCTACCGGCCGATCATGGAAGCCGGCCGACAGGCGCTGGTGCAAAGCTGGCAACCTGGCTCCGATAACCACCCTGCCCGGTATCTGGCCAGGGCCGATAAAGCGGATGGGCTCGCAACGGTTGACGACACCTCGATGACCAGTCTGGAAGCCCGGAACGGCAATCAATACTACGCCCCGGCAACCCTGCCTCAGCTCAAACGCCTGTTGCGCGCTCACCCGGATGCCCGGCTGATTGCCGGAGGTACGGACCTTGTGCTGGAGATCACCCAACAGCTGAAAACCCTGCCCAAGCTGATTAGCCTGGAGCAGGTGCGGGAACTGAATGGCTGCCAGCTGGAAGAAAACCACCTGGTGATCGGGGCCGCCACCCCCTACCGGCAGTTCCACAGCCAGCTGTCCGGGCTCTGGCCGGCCTTCGACCACCTGCTGGAACGGCTAGGCTCATTGCAGGTGCGCAACCGGGGTACCCTCGGCGGCAACATCGCCAACGCCTCCCCCATTGGCGATATGCCGCCGGCATTGATAGCGCTCGATGCCACCCTGGTACTGGAAGGCCCGGAGGGGGCCAGGGAACTCCCGGCAGAACAGTTCTTCAAGGGCTACCGGCAAACCGACCTGCAGCCCGGCGAGTTTGTCCATTCCATCCACATCCCCGTTCCCGAGCCCAACCAGCGCCTGTTCATCTATAAGGTTTCAAAACGGCTCGATGACGATATCTCCGCGGTGCTCGGAGCTTTCCGGCTGACCCTTCGGAACGGTGTGGTTCAGGATTGCCGACTCGCCTACGGCGGTATGGCCGCAACCCCTGCCCGCGCACGCCTTACAGAAGCCGCGCTGCTGGGCAAACCCTGGAATCAACGTTCTGTTGAGCAGGCTATAAAAGCGCTGAGCGACGACTTCTCCCCGTTGACCGACGTGCGGGCTTCTTCCGCTTACCGGTTACAGGTCGCGGGCAATCTGCTTTACAGGGCACTACTCGAAAACTCCGACCTGCATCACCGGGATACCCCGCTCATGGTGACCGACTATGCGTAAACTTCCGCTCAATACCCCCACCCCGGCCCACAGCGCTCTGGGCGTAGTGGGCACCGGCGTCGAACACGACAGTGCCTGGCTGCATACCAGTGGCCAGGCCCGGTATATCGATGACCTGCCTGCCCCCGAAGGCCTGCTGCACGCGGCCGTGGGCCATAGCGAACAGGCCCATGCCCGGATTCTGGAGATGGACCTGTCCCGGGTTCTTGCCAGCCCCGGCGTTGTCGCGGTCATTACCGCTGCCGATGTACCCGGCCACCTGGATATCGGCCCGGTGTTCCCCGGTGATCCGGTGCTGGCCCAGGACACGGTTGAACACATCGGCCAGCCGCTGTTCGCCGTTGCCGCGACCAGTCACGAGGCGGCCCGCAAAGCGGCCCGCAAAGCCATCGTGAACTATCAGCCACTGGAAGCCGTCATCACCGTTCAGGATGCCCTGGAACACCAGCTGTTTGTGCGGCCGGGCCGGCGCCAGCAACGGGGTGACCCGGACCAGGCCATCGCCGGCGCCCGCCACCAGCTTAAAGGCCAGCAACACATCGGCGGTCAGGAGCACTTTTATCTGGAGGGCCAGGCCTGCCTGGTGGAGCCCACCGAAGATGGCGGCATGTTCGTCCATACCTCCAGCCAGCACCCCAGTGAGGTGCAGAAGCTGGTGGCCGAAGTGCTGGGCTTGCCCATCCATTGCGTGCAGGCTGAAGTACGCCGCATGGGGGGCGGCTTTGGTGGCAAGGAAACCCAGGCAGCACCGCTGGCCTGCGTGGCGGCACTGCTGGCCCGGGTGACCGGCTGCCCGGTCAAATACCGCTTGTCGCGCTCAGACGACATGGTGCAAACCGGCAAACGCCATGATTTCTTCAACACCTACCACATCGGTTTTGACGACTCGGGGCTGATCAAAGGCGCGGACCTTATGGTGGCCGGGCGCTGCGGTTATTCTCCGGACCTTTCAGATGCCATTGTCGACCGGGCCATGTTCCATGCCTGCAACGCCTACTACCTGGACCAGGCCCGGGTGGTTGGCCACCGGTGCAAGACCCACACGGTATCAAACACCGCGTTCCGGGGCTTTGGTGGGCCCCAGGGCATGATGATCATCGAACAGGCCATGGACGACATTGCCCGCCATCTGGGCAAAGACCCCCTGGATATCCGCAAACTCAACCTATTCGGCCCCGGCCGCGATGTCAGCCACTATGGCCAGACCATCGAACAACAGGTGCTGCCGGAACTGATCGCACAACTGGAACGCAGCTCCGCTTACCGCCAGCGGCGCCAGGAAATCATTGCCCTGAATGCCCGCAACCCGGTGCTGAAACGCGGGCTGGCGCTGACCCCGGTGCAGTTCGGCATCTCCTTTACCGCAAAACACCTGAACCAGGCCGGTGCACTGGTGCACATCTACACCGATGGCAGCATTCAGGTAAATCACGGTGGTACCGAGATGGGCCAGGGCCTGTACATCAAGGTAGCGCAGGTGGTCGCAACCGCCTTTCAGGTGGACGTGGCGCGGGTCAAGGTTTCCGCTACCCGCACCGATAAGGTACCGAACACCTCCCCCACGGCGGCCTCTTCCGGTTCCGACCTCAATGGCATGGCTGCGCTTGATGCCTGCGAAAAGATACTGGGTGGCCTGACCGCCTTTGCTTCATCCCACTGGAATGTGCAGGAAGAACACGTGCGGCTCCATGCTAACCAGGTTCATATCGGAGACCACTGCCTGAGTTGGGAAGACTTTATCCAGACCGCCTACATGCACCGGATATCCCTGTCCTCCAGCGGCTTCTATGCCACACCGAAGATCCACTATGACCACGACGCCGGTCAGGGCCGGCCGTTTCTGTACTACACCAACAGTGCCGCCTGCTCCGAGGTCGTAGTCGACACCTTGACTGGTGAATACCGGGTGCTGCGTACCGACATTCTGCACGATGCCGGGCGCTCCCTGAACCCGGCCATCGACATGGGTCAGATTGAAGGCGGCTTCATTCAGGGCATGGGCTGGCTCACCACGGAAGAGCTGGTGTACAGCGCCGAAGGCCGGTTACTGACCACCGGCCCAGCCACCTACAAAATTCCCGCCGTTTCCGATTGCCCGCCAGACCTGCGGGTAGCGCTGCTGAAAGACAGCCCCAACCACGAAGCCACGGTATTCCACTCCAAAGCCGTGGGCGAACCCCCGTTCATGCTTGGCATTTCAGTGTGGAGCGCGCTTCGCGACGCGGTATCCAGCCTCAGCGACTACCGCTTCAGCCCGCCACTGGACACGCCGGCGACACCGGAACGTGTACTGAATGCCGTTACCGAAACCCGGCGCTGGGTAAACCAACAGGAGAACGGACAATGATGGCAACGCCCCTTAACTGGCACCAGGCGGTCGCCCTCTGTGAGCAGCGTGGTGAGCCCTATGCCCTGGTGACCGTGCTGGGTGTGACCGGCTCGGTACCGCGGGAGCCCGCCACCAAAATGGTGATCACCGGAGAACACTGTTACGACACCATTGGCGGCGGCCATCTGGAGCACCGCATCTGCCAGCAGGCCCGGGAGCGTCTGGCCAAGGGGCTTTACCAGAGCGAACTGGCGCATTTTCCCCTGGGCGCAAGCCTTGGCCAGTGCTGCGGCGGCAGTGTGTCGGTGCTTCTGGAAACCCATCCGGGCAGCCAGCAACAACTGGTGGTCTTTGGCGCCGGCCACGTGGCCAGGGCCCTGGTGACCATCCTGGCGGAACTGCCCTGGCGCGTTACCTGGGTTGACCCGCGACCAGAACAGTTTCCAGCCGGACCACCGGCCAATGTCCGGATTCACCACACCGGTGACCCCGCCGGCGATGCGCCTGAACTGTGCAACCAGCAACAGGTGTTGATTGTCACCCACAATCACCACCTGGATTTCGAGCTTTGCCGGGCTCTGCTCACGGCCGGTACCCCCGCCGGTATCGGCCTGATCGGCTCTGCCACCAAGGCCGAACGTTTTCGTCAGCGCCTGGCCCATCGCGGCTTTTCGGATACCGACATTGCCCGCATCCGCTGTCCTGTGGGGCGGTCCGACGTGCCGGGCAAACGCCCTATGGAAGTAGCAGTTTCCATCATGGCTGAACTGCTCACCCTGACAGCACAGCCCGATAACCCTGCGTCCAAACGGGGCATTTCCTGGCAACAACTCAAAGGCCTGCTGCCCGAAAAAGAAACCGGAGACCTCCCTTCATGAACCTTGGCGATTTCAATCAACTGCCAGCAGCCGAGGCGGAACCACTGCTGCGGAACTGCTGCGCAGCAGAGACCTGGGTGCAAGGCATGCTTAACGCCCGCCCTTTCATGGATCGCGACAGCCTCTACGCCGCGTGCCGGCAACTCTGGCCGCAGTTGACGGAAGCCGACTGGCTGCAGGCGTTCGAGGCCCATCCCAGAATCGGCAACCTTGACAGCCTTCGAAAAAAATACGCCAGCACCCGCACCCTGGCCGGCGACGAACAAGCCGGCACCCGGCAGGCGGATGAAGACACCCTGCAAAGACTGAGCACCGGCAACCAGGCTTACCTGGACAAGTTCGGGTTCATTTTCATTGTCTGTGCCACCGGCAAAAGCGCCCCGGAGATGCTGGAACTGCTGGAACAGCGCCTTTGCAACACCCGGGCCGAGGAGCTGCAGAACGCGGCACAGGAGCAGGCAAAAATAACCGAATTACGACTGGAGAAACTGTTATGAGCCCGATCACCACCCACGTCCTCGATATCGGCAGCGGCAAACCGGCCGCCGGGGTTCGGGTTGTGCTGGAACGGATCACTGAAGGCGGCCCCGCACTCATGGCCGAAGGCGCTACCGACCAGGATGGCCGGATAACCTCCTGGCTGTCCGGCCCGGTTGATTCCGGCCATTACCGGCTGCGCTTTGCCACCGGCGACTGGTACCAAAAGCGCAAGCTGGACTGCTTCTACCCGGAAGTGACCATCGACTTCACCGTTGCCGACACCGATAGCCACTACCACGTGCCCCTGCTGTTGAACCAGTGGGGCTATTCCACTTACCGGGGGAGCTGATAGACGTGGACCCATTACTTGCGTTTCCGGCGGGATGCCAGGCTTACCGGGGCAACATCCTCCATTTTCTCAACGACCCGGGCAACGCCCCCGAGCCCGAACCTGACAGTTACGAGTACTACCCGGACGGCCTGCTGGTCGTTCACCAGGGCCGGGTACTGGCCACGGGGCCGGCCCCCGAACTCATATCACGCCTGCCCGGCGGAACCGATATCCGGCACTGGCCCGAGGGCCTGATTATGCCGGGCTTTATCGACACCCATGTGCATATGCCGCAACTGGCGGTGATGGCCAGTTATGGCACCCAGCTTCTGGACTGGCTGGAGACCTATACCTTCCCCCATGAGGCCCGGTTCTGCCAAGCCGACTGGGCCCGGGCCGAAGCCAGCCAGTTTCTGGATTTGCTGTTGTGCCATGGCACCACCTCTGCCCTGGTATTCTGCACCTCGCACCCGGCCTCGGTTAATGCGGTGTTTGAGGGCGCACAAAGCCGGGGCATGGCCCTGACTGCCGGCAAGGTCATGATGGACCGGAACGCGCCGGCGAACCTGACCGACACAGCCCGGGAAAGTTATCGGGACAGCTGCGAACTGGCCAAACGCTGGCACAACCGCGGTCGCCTTCGCTACGCCATCACCCCCAGATTTGCCATTACCTCAAGCCCGGCACAACTGCAGCTGGCTGGTGAACTGGCACAGGCATTCCCGGACGCCCTGATCCAGACCCACTGGGCTGAGAATACCGGTGAAATCGAGCTCACCCGGCAACTGTTCCCGGAGCGCCACAGCTACCTGGATGTGTACGACCACTATGGTTTGCTGGGCCGGAATACGGTGCTTGCCCACGGCATCCACATTGGCGACCAGGACCGCCACCGGCTGGCGCAAACCGGCGCGTCTATCGCTTTCTGCCCCACCTCTAACACCTTTCTGGGCAGCGGCCTGTTCGATCTGGGCGCCGCCCGCGCTGCCGGTGTCCAGGTCGGGCTGGCGTCAGACGTCGGCGGCGGCACCAGCCTGTCCATGCTGGCCACCATGGCAGAGGCCTACAAGGTGTGCCGGCTCAGGGGCCAGACACTGACACCCTGGCTGGCCTTCTATCTGGCCACATTGGGCAATGCCAGGGTTCTGCAGCAGGAAGACCAGACCGGTAATTTCCGCCCCGGTAACCAGGCCGATTTTGTGGTTCTGGACCCGCTTGGCGCACCCATCACGGCGATGAAACACCGTGCCGGCCAAAGTCTGCAGGAATTGCTCTTTGACCTGATGATTCTGGGCGATGACCGGGCCATTGCCGCAACTGCCGTCGCCGGCCAGCTTCTCTGGCAGCGCCCTGACGCAGACGAACAACCTGCCCCCCTTTCTTTGACGGCAACAGGAGCCTGACCCTATGGAGGCGTATCTCACCGAATGGCTTGGGCTGATTATTCGCTGGTTTCATGTGATTGCCGGCGTCGCCTGGATTGGCGCATCTTTCTATTTTATCTGGCTGGACAACCACCTGCGCGAGCCGCCGGAATGGAAGCAAGCCAGGGGCATCAAGGGTGACCTTTGGGCCATACACGGCGGTGGCTTTTACGAAGTGGCCAAATACCACCTGGGCCCGGAGCAGATGCCCAGGGAACTGCACTGGTTCAAATGGGAAGCCTACAGCACCTGGCTCAGCGGCATGGCCCTGCTGCTGTTGGTTTACTATCTGGGCAGCCCCGGCTACCTGCTGGACCCGGCCAAAGCCGGTCTCGGCGCCGGCACCGGCGCCGCCCTCGGGCTGGCCAGTATCGCCGCGATGCTTGGCATTTATGAGCTGATGATCCGCAGCCCGCTGGCCGGCAATGGCAAGCTGTTCGGCGCCCTGCTCTACGCACTCCTGGTGTTTGCTGCCTGGGGCCTGTTCCAGATCTTCAGTGGCCGGGGCGCGTTCATTCATATCGGAGCGATGATCGGCACCCTGATGGTAGCCAACGTGTTTCTGGGCATCATGCCCTCACAGCGCGCCCTGGTGAGCGCGGTTCGCAAGGGCAAAACACCGGGGCCGGAGGTTGCCCGGCTGGCAGGCCTCGCCAAGCTGCGTTCCACTCACAACAATTACCTGACCCTGCCGGTGCTGTTCATCATGATCAGCAACCACTACCCCATGTTGTATGGCCACCCCGAAGGCTGGGCCATTCTGGCGGCCATCGGTTTTATCACCGCCTTTGCCCGTCACTATTTCAACCTGAAACACCGGGGCATCCATAAGCCCGGAATACTGGTGCTTTCTGCCTTGCTGACCCTGGCTCTGGTATGGGCCCTCGCCCCTGACAACCGCAATTCTGACGCCGCTGTTGAACGCGTTGTGGCTACCGATACCGAGGTTTCCGGTCTGCTCCGCCAGCACTGTACCGCCTGCCATGCCCGGGAGCCGGCGCATCCGGGCTTTCAGGCACCGCCTGCCGGCATCGTACTGGAACAGCTGACTGACCTGCTGGCCCATTCCGCCCGGGTGCAGCAAGCAGCCGTCCGCACCCATTACATGCCCCTGGGCAATGCCAGCGGCATGACCGAGCAGGAACGCACCGCACTGGGGGGCTGGCTGGATAACGCTGGCCAATAACGCCCTGGCGGCACCGGTTTGGTCCACAGGGCCAGGCCGGAGCGCCATTTCAGGGCACTCTCTTAACACCCGGTGGAGCCCGGAAGCCAACAAAATAGACCATGTGGTCAGGTTTTACGCCACTCGGGCCGGTGTTCCGGGACTCTGGTACGGCAATTGCACTTTCCCTGTGAGTACGCAAAACCTCTATTCCAAACACAGCGAGGAACACCTCCATGAAAGCAAAACAGCAAAAGCCCGGCCTGTTCAGGGGGCTGTCAAAAGCCGTCACTCTGGCAGGCGCCTTGGCCGCGAGCACCTTAGCCCAGGCTGACACCAACATTCGGTTTACCCTGGACTGGCGTTTTGAAGGGCCCTCTGCGCCTTTCCTGATGGCTCTCGATAAGGGCTATTTCAAGAGTGAGGGGCTCAACGTCACCATTGATGCCGGCAATGGCTCGGCAGGTGCGGTTACCCGCGTAGCCACCAACGCCTACGACATGGGCTTTGCCGACTTCAGCGCGCTGACAGAAACCACCTCCAAAAACCCGGAAACCGGTGTAACCGCCGTTTATATGGTCTACAACACCATGCCTGCAGCGGTGTTTGCCCTGAAAGAATCCGGCATTGAAAAACCCGAAGACCTGGCAGGCAAGACTCTGGGCGCCCCCGTGTTCGATGGCGGCCGCAAAGCCTGGCCGTCGTTTGCCCGGCATAACAACCTGGCCGTGGACTCCGTTGAGTGGCAATCAGCCGATCCTGCCATCCGGGAAACCCTGCTGGCCCGGGGTGAGGTAGACGCCATTACCGGTTTCTACTTCACCAGCCTGCTGAACCTAGAAGCCCGCGGCGTTGCGCCGGACAACATCGTGGCGCTGAAATACCCGGATTACGGAGTGGAGTTCTACGGCAACACCATCATTGCCCAGGATGCCTTGCTCGAACAGAACCCGGAGGCGGTCAAAGGGTTTCTGAGAGCCTTCAACAAAGCCCTGAAAGAAACCATCGAAGATCCTGAAACCGCGATTACCTATGTAAAAAAACGGGATGGCCTGATCAAACAGGACCTGGAGCTGCGCCGCCTTAAACTGGCCATGGACAACCACGTGATCACCGAAGAAACCCGCGCGGAAGGTCTGGGCGCCATCACCGAAGCGCGCATGGAGCGGGCCGTGGCGGACATGGTGGCCTCCTATAACCTGGAACCGTCAGACCAACTCACGCGGTTGTTCGACAGCAGCTACCTGCCATCACAGGCAGAGCGCTCGATCGATTGACGCACCTGTGCCCGGGTACCGCGCACCCGGGCTCCCTGGCCTACCGGAGTACCAGATGGACCTTGTCGAGTTTGAGAATGTAAGCATGCGTTACGGAGAGGATGGCCCGCTGGCGATCGAAAACATCTCCCTGAGCGTGAAAGAAAATGAGTTTGTGGCGGTGGTGGGCCCTTCGGGCTGTGGCAAGTCCACCCTGATGAAGCTGGTCACCGGGCTTGCGCCACCGAGCGATGGCTATGTCTATCTGGGGGGCAAGCAAGTGGCGGGCCCGCAGAAGGGTGTTGGCATGGCGTTCCAGGCCTCCAACCTGCTGCCGTGGCGCACGACCCTTGAAAACGTGCTGCTGCCACTTGAGATAGTGGCGGAGTACCGCCACAAGTTCCGCCGGGAAAAAACACAGTTCGAAGAACTGGGGCGCGCCCTGCTCAAGCGGGTTGGCCTTGCCGGCTGCGAACACAAATATCCCTGGGAGCTGTCCGGCGGCATGCAGCAGCGGGCGTCAATCTGCCGCGCACTGATCCACCGCCCCTCCCTGCTGATGCTGGACGAACCGTTTGGCGCACTGGATGCCTTCACCCGTGAGGAACTCTGGTGCATGGTCCGGGATTTATGGCAGGAAGAGCCCTTTACCGTGGTTCTGGTAACCCACGACCTTCGCGAAGCGGTTTTTCTGGCCGATACCGTATACGTCATGAGCAAGGGCCCGGGCCGGATACTGGTTCGCAAGCCGGTAAACCTGCCCCGGCCCAGAGAGCTTTCCGTCACCTACACCGATCCCTTTGCCGACCTGGTGTTCGAATTACGTGACCACATTGGCCGAATCCGGGAGGGATCCTGATGACCCTGGCTCAGCGCAAACGCCTGTTGATGAAAGCCTCGCCCTGGCTATTGCTCCTGTTTCTGGGGCTGTTCTGGGAGCTGCTTTGCTTTGCTTTCCAGATTCCTGACTACCTGTTTCCCGCCCCCACCGATATCTGGCGCTCCTGGCTGGAATACCGGCCACAAATCATTGAGCATGCCACCCAGACACTGTTCACCACCGTTGTCGGATTCGCCCTTGCCGTGGTATTCGGGCTGGTTCTGGGCATGCTGGTGGGTTCCTCACCGGTAATCTACAAGGCCGTCTATCCGTTGATGGTGGGCTTCAACAGCATCCCGAAAGTGGCTTTCGTGCCAGTGCTGGTAGTCTGGTTTGGCATTGGCACAGTGCCCGCCATACTCACCGCATTTCTGATCTCGTTCTTCCCGGTGGTGGTGAATATGGCCACCGGCCTGGCGACGCTGGAGCCAGAGCTGCAGGACGTTATGCGTTCGCTCGGCGCCAGCCGCATCGATATCCTGAAGAAAGTCGCCTTGCCCCGCTCCATGCCATACTTCTTCGCATCACTAAAGGTTGCTATCACCCTGGCCTTTGTCGGTTCGGTCATCTCTGAAACGGTAGCGTCCAACGTTGGCATCGGGTACCTGATGCTGTCGGCAAGCTCGACGATGGATATGGGGCTGGTGTTTGCAGGCCTGGTGGTGATCGGCGTCATGGGCGTGGTGATGTACGAACTCTTCGCACTGGTCGAGCGCCGGATGACCGGTTGGGCCACGCGCGGTTCCGACCCTGCGTTCTGAAACACACCCGCCAGTCAGCCAATAAAGAGCCCCATTGATCGGGGCTCTTTTGTCAGTGTCTGATCAGAATCGTTACTGCGGCAGTGCTGCCCCGACGCCTTCCACGAACCAGTTCATACCCGCCAGTTCCTGCTCGGTCATGGTCACCCCGTCTGCCACTTTCAGCTCGCCGGCCTGATCTTTCAAAGGACCGGTAAACGGATGCAGCTCTCCGGCGCCAATGGCATCAATCACCTGGTTCACGGCCTCCGACTGCTCCTCGCTCAGGCGATCGCTCAGGCCGATAATCTGGATCATATCCTCGTCAATGCCACCCCAGTGATCCTCTGGCACCCAGCTGTCATCCATGACCTTCTGAACCTGCTCAACGTAATAAGGCCCCCAGTTGTTGGCGACGGATAACAGGTGGGCCTCCTTGCCAAACTCCCGCATATCAGAAGCCTGCCCGACACCCCAGTTACCCCGGCGCAAGGCGGACATCAGAGGCGCAGGGCTGTCGGTGTGCTGAATAACCACATCGGCCCCCTGATCCATCATGGCGTTGGCAGCATCGGCCTCTTTGGCCGGATCAAACCAGGTGTTGGCCCACACCACCTTGATCTCGATATCGGGGTTCACCGACTTAGCCCCCAGATACACCGCGTTGATATCGCGAATGACTTCCGGAATCGGGAACGAGGCAATGTAACCCAGCACATTCGACTCGGTCACCAACCCGGCCGCCACTCCCGTTACATAACGCCCCTCGTAGGTCTTGGACAGATAGGTACCCACGTTATCCGCCTGCTTATAGCCGGTGGCATGCATGAAGGTGATATCAGGGAACTGTTCGGCAACCCGGATGGTGGGGTTCATAAAACCGAACGACGTGGTGAAGATAACGTCGTTGCCGGCCTGGGCCAGCATGCGGATGGTGCGCTCGGCGTCGGCACCTTCGGCCACGTTTTCCACATAGGTGGTTTGAACCTGGTCACCGAAGTGCGCCTCAACGGCTTTGCGGCCCAGATCGTGCTGGTAACTCCAGCCGTGATCCCCGATGGGGCCAACGTAGACAAATCCGATTTTCATCGGGTCTTCTGCCATTACGGAAGAAGATAAAGTCAGGGCAATGGCCGCTGCCAGACTGCGTTTCATGCTCATGCATCGTTCTCCTGAACCATTCTGAAGTTGTGTTGCACCGCCCTAAGCGGGTAACAACTTCAGATGGAGCAAAAAGCTGGCCAATTGTTCAGGTTTTTCAATACATTGTTTTTAATGCATTTTCCATTGTCGCTTTGCCAGAATTTAAAAGGCCTGCACTACACCGGTGCGCAACGCCACACCGACAGGCAAGCCCCGGGGCAATAATCACCAGCGATCCCTTTCCTCCTCGTCTGCCTTCTCCTGCTCCGCCTTACGCTCCCGAATCTTCTCCAGCTTTTCCTTGGGAATCTTCATATTGGCGCTATCACGCAAAAACAGCAGGCTGCCGACAACCAATGCGAATGCAGCGAAAAGAAATAGCCAGCCAATGAGCGGCATAATACGGTCTCCTTGAATATCGGCCTTTACGAACAGTAGCACAGCCGGTAAAGGCGCGCTCCCGTAGCCGTTTCCGCTATAATGCCCGGCCTGCTTACCTGAAACCGGAGTACTCCAGCCACCATGCGCCAGACCATCGACCTGACTGTTGAAAGCTCCCGGCTTGCGGTAGATGCGCTGGCGGAAGCATCCGGCCTGCCCAAGCAGCGCATCAAGGATGCCATGGCCAAGGGCGCCTGCTGGTGGACCCAGAAAGGCAAGCAGGTGCGGTTGCGGAAGGCCAAGCGGGAGCTGAAACCGGGCACTCGTATCCAGCTGTTCTATGATGACCAGGTTCTGGCGCGCCAACCGGAAGAACCCGAATTGCTGGAGAACAAAGGCCGTTACACTGTCTGGTTCAAGCCGCACGGGTTGCTGTCCCAGGGTTCGCAGTGGGGCGACCACTGCAGCTTGCTGCGTCTGGCTGAAACCGAACTGAACAAACCCTGTTTTCTGGTGCACCGGCTGGACGGGGATGCCGCGGGCATCATGTTGATCGCCCACGATGGTAAAGCCGCGGCAGCGCTGTCCCAACTTTTCTCCGGACGAACCATGACCAAGATCTACCGGGCCCGGGTAACCGGCAACCTGGTTGCCGACGACCTGCGGATCGACGCGCCCCTGGACGGCAAAGCCTCGGTCAGTCGCGTGACTACCCTCAGCTATGATGCAGATTCCGATACCACCGAGTTGGAAGTCCGCATCGAAACTGGCCGGAAACACCAGATACGGCGACACCTGTCCGGTATTGGTCACCCGATTGTCGGAGACAAACTTTACGGAACAGCAGATTCTGCCGGGCTGCAACTGACCGCAGTTGAACTGGCCTTCCACTGCCCGGTCACCGGCAGACCGGTATCTTTTGCGCTAACCAACCAGGTCTCATAAACAAAGAAGGCCAGCAACAATGCTGGCCTTCTTTGTGTGCAGTGGCGATCAGACCTTGTAGAAATGCCGGTACCAGTCCACGAAGTTGGCTATGCCCTCTTCCACGGTGGTGGACGGCTTGTAGTCCACATCATTGATCAGGTCATCTACATTGGCGTAGGTCGCCGGCACGTCACCGGGCTGCAGGGGCAGCAGGTTTTTCTCGGCCTTTTTGCCGACCCGCTCTTCGATGATCTCGATAAACCGGGACAGCTCCACCGGGTTATTGCTGCCAATGTTGTAGATGCGGTACGGCCCCTTGCTGGTGCCCGGGTCCGGCTGGGCACCGCTCCAGTCTTCGTTGGGCTGGGCGACGTTGTCCAGCGTACGGATGACACCCTCTACGATATCGTCGATGTAGGTGAAATCCCGCTTGTGATGGCCGTGGTTGAACACATCAATCGGTTCGCCCGCCAGGATCTTCTTGGTGAAGATAAACAGCGCCATATCCGGCCGGCCCCAGGGACCGTACACGGTAAAGAACCGCAGGCCGGTGGTGGGCAGGTTGTACAGGTGGCTGTAGGTATGAGCCATCAGCTCATTGGCCTTCTTGGAGGCCGCGTACAGGCTCAGGGGGTGGTCTACGTTGTCATGCACGGAGAACGGCATGGTCTCGTTAGCGCCGTATACCGAGCTGCTGGAGGCGTACACCAGGTGCTTCACGTCGTTATGGCGACAGCCTTCAAGGATATTCATAAAGCCAACCAGGTTGGCCTCTACGTAGGCGTGGGGGTTCTCCAGGGAATAGCGTACGCCGGCCTGGGCGGCCAGGTGCACCACCCGCTCGGGTTTGTGTTCCCGGAACAGGGCTTCCATAGCGGCCCGGTCTGCTACGTCCTGGCGCACTTCGGTGAACCCCGCCTTGCCGGTTAGCCGGGCCAGGCGAGCCTCTTTCAGGTTCACATCGTAATAGTCGTTTACGTTGTCCACGCCGATGACTTCATCACCGCGATCCAGCAGTCGATGGGCCAGGTGTGAGCCGATAAAACCGGCGGTTCCCGTAACGAGGATTTTCAAGATCTGTTCTCCATGAAAAATGGCGCCCGGAGGCGCCTTTTAATGCTTGCTCAGAAGGTGAAGCCGACGCTGGCGAAGGGGCCGGAGAGCTCCACGTCCAGCTTGTCGTCGTCATCTTCGTAGTCAATCGCCATTTCGCGGTAGCCTGCACGCAGCTGCAGCATGGCAATCTCGAACTGGCCATACACGTTCACATCGTGCAGGGAGTCGCCGCTGTAGCTTACAAAGTTACCGTCAGCGCCAACAGACACACCGGTAAACGGCAGGTCGAAACGGGCGGCCAGGTAGCCCATGGGTACAACGGCATCGACGGTGGTTGTACTCACGCGGCCACCAACAGCCGTGTCGCGCACCACCAGCTCACCATCAAACTTGCGAGCGGTCAGGCCGAGATCCAGGTTTACCCAGTTATCCAGCACTTCGTAGTAGAAGGTGGCATCCAGTTGGTCGAGATCCAGATCGGAGTTAACGTCGGCGTTGATGATGTCATCAAAGCCTTCGGGACCAATCTTACCGCTACCACTCTGGGAAATGCTGGTGTAGTTCACCCGTACATTCGGCAGCAGAGGTACCGGATGTTCGAAGTAAGCCGTGAAGTTGGCATTGCTGTCGCTGTCCATATTGAGGTCATTCTCGATGTCAACGGCAGAGCCTTTGTTCACCACCTCACCGGAGAAATCGGAATCCCAGTAGCTTACGTTTGCGCCCACGCCCAGAATGTCGGCATTGGCCAACGGGGCCGCCAGTACCAGCGAACCACCTACAGCAATCATCAACTTACGCATACATCACCTTTCTGCTTGTTGTGCTTTATTCAGTCAAAGTTGATGCCAAGACGGCGACCAACTTCCTCATAGGTTTCGATGACATCACCAAGCCCTTGACGGAAACGGTCCTTGTCCATCTTCTTGCGGGTTTCCTTGTCCCAGATACGGCAGCCGTCGGGGCTGAACTCGTCACCCAGTACAATCTCGCCACCGCTGCGGCCGAATTCCAGCTTGTAGTCCACCAGCAGCATGCCGGCGTCATCAAACAGGGCCTTCAGTACGTCGTTCACCTTGTAGGTGAGCTCTTTCATCCTGGCCAGTTCCTGCTCGCCGGCCCAGCCGAAGCTGACCGCCAGGGATTCGTTTACCATCGGATCGTGCAGGGCATCGTTCTTCAGGAACAGTTCGAACGTGGGCGGATTCAGCTCCTGGCCTTCGTCTACACCCAGGCGACGGCACAGGCTGCCGGCGGAAATATTGCGAACCACGCACTCCACCGGAATCATGTCCAGCTTCTTGACCAGTGATTCGGTATCAGACAGCAGACCCTCGAAGTGAGTCGGCACACCGGCTGCTTCCAGCTTCTCCATGATGAAGGCGTTGAACTTGTTGTTCACCATGCCTTTGCGGTTCAGCTGTTCTTTCTTCTCGCCGTCAAAGGCCGAGGTGTCATCCCGGAATACCAGAACAAAACGCTCGGGGTCGTCAGTGCGATATACGGATTTTGCCTTGCCGGCGTAGAGTTCTTCACGCTTTTCCATTGGGGTCTCCAAACGCGGGCGACCTGTCAGCCGCCCCGTTGATCAATACAGTTGTTCAAACAAACGGGTGAGCAAGTCAGATGCGCTGTACTCACCCGTGTAGTTGTCCTGCTGCTCGGCCGTTACAAACACGGCGTCGTCTTGCTGCTCAACCCGCACAGTATGGGTGTGAGTGGGTTCGTCTTTACTGCTGAACCAGGAGAACCAGCCAGGCGAGCGCTCGTCTTCGGTGCGGAAATCCACCTGGAACCAACCGGCGCTGCGGTTAAGGTCCATCACCTCAGCGTCGATATCGGTCAGGGACCGGTTTACCTCAGCCCAGGTCCGGCCGTAATCCAGCTCTACCCTCACCGCAGTGGCAACGTCGCCTTCCGACAACAATCGCACCAAAGGCTCGGCTACCATGCCGGATGCTGCCCGGGAGAAGGACTTGTTGTCTTCACGGGCTTTCAGGAACTCGCCCAGTTCACCCAGCAGGGCTTTCTGGCGCTCCAGGGCCGATTCAGAACCGGCAGCACCGTCATCCCAGCTGACCAGGCCCTCAGGGTTCTCTGCCAGTTCAACCGTGCGGACACGAATCTCGGTGGTCTTGCGGCGGATACCCGGAGCCAGGCGGGTCTGTACCAGCACGCGCGGCTCGTCGGCGGCCGGGGTGTTATCCAGGCCGAGAAGCTCACGGCTGCGCTTGCTGAAATTAGCCAGCTCACTCTGCATAACGCCCAGCTGCGGGCTGTCGTAGGCCATGCCCAGGCCAGACTGGTTCATCCAGGCGCTGACCACAGGCCACAGCCGGCCCGGCACTTCGTTCACCAGCAGCCAGGCCCGACCATCCAGCTCTTCGATCACATAGTTCTGATCGAGAATTTCGGAGGTCATGTCCGGGGGCTTGGGAATCGACGACGGATACATCCGGCGGGAATCATCGGTATTGATGCTCCGTACCGGCATGATTTCAGAAAAACGGGACTGGTCTGCGCTCTCCGGGATTTCAATGGGCTGCCCTTCGGGCGCATCCACGTAGCGCTGGGAACGGTCTTCCAGCAAGCTGCAACCAGCCAGGCTGGTTACAAGCAGAATCCCGGCCACTGGCCGGGACATCTGCGGGGTTTTACTGCGGGCTCGTGCAAGAAACTGCATCGGCAACTCCGGTTAGCGGGTGGTTCTTACGGCTTCAGAGAACACCAGCGGCTCTGAGGGCGTCTTCCACCTCGCCGTGGAACTTCTCGCTGAGCGGTGTCAGCGGCAATCGGATGCCTTCACCAATCATGCCCATGCGCTGCAAGGCCCATTTCACCGGAATCGGATTGGCTTCCAGGAACAGCTTGCGGTTCAGCGGCATCAGCAGCTCGTTAAGGCGAGCGGTTTCGCCCTGATCACCGGCAACCGCCGCTTCACACAGCTGGGACATGGCTTTCGGAGCCACGTTCGCGGTTACCGAAACGTTACCCTTGGCGCCGGCCAGCATCAGGTCTGCTGCGGTAGCGTCGTCACCGGAGTAAACCGCCAGGCGGCCTTTAACGGCCTCGATCAGTTCGCTGCCGCGGGGAATGTTACCGGTGGCGTCTTTAATACCGACAATATTGGGAATGTCAGCCAGGCGCTCAACGGTCTCGTTCAACATGTCGCAGGCGGTACGGCCCGGCACGTTGTACAGAATCTGGTTCATGCCCGGTACAGCTTCGGCGATGGTCTTGAAGTGCTGGTACAGGCCTTCCTGGGTCGGCTTGTTGTAGTATGGCACCACAAGCAGACAGGCATCGGCACCCAGTTTGTGGGCTTCAGTGGTCAGTTCGATCGCTTCGCGCGTACTATTACCACCGGTACCGGCAATCACAGGAATCCGGCCGGCCACCCGTTTTATGATATGCCCGATAACCCGACAATGCTCTTTCGGGTCCAGGGTTGCGGATTCGCCGGTGGTACCCACAGCAACAATACCGTGAGTGCCGTTTTCGATGTGAAAGTCCACCAGTTTGTCCAAATCCTCCCAGTGAATCTCACCGTCTGGATGCATGGGCGTGACCAGTGCGACAAGGCTACCCGTAATCATAAAAGCTCCGTCCGAATAAAACCGATATGGTAATGTTGGGCTCGTAACGACACAAGGGAATTCAAGGAGAACTCATGTCATCTGTAGCATTGAACCAACCCATCCCTGATTTTGAAGCCTCGGCCACCGGTGAACAGGTCATCCGGCCAGCCGACCTCAAGGGCAAAAACATCGTTATCTATTTCTACCCGAAAGACAATACACCCGGCTGCACCACCGAGGGCCAGGACTTCCGCGATCGCATGTCACAGTTCGCGGAGCTGGACACCGAAATCTTCGGTGTTTCCCGGGATGGCCTGAAGGCTCACGAGAACTTCCGGGCGAAATACGATTTCCCCTTTCACCTGATCTCAGACAAAGATGAAACCCTGTGCAAGCTGTTTGACGTCATCAAACTGAAAAAGCTCTACGGCAAGGAGCACCTTGGCATCGAACGCAGCACCTTCCTGTTCGACAAGAAAGGTGTGCTGCGCCAGGAGTGGCGGGGCGTAAAAGTGCCCGGCCACGTTGACGAAGTGCTCGAGGCCGTCAAGGCGCTCTGAATCAGGTTTCCTGTGCCGGTGCGGGTATGTCTTCCTGCACCGGCCACGCGGCAAACACGGCTTTCAGCATGGTTGCCAGCGGAATCGCAAAGAACACACCCCACAAGCCCCAGATACCTCCGAAGAACAGTACCGCCACGATAATGGCCACCGGGTGCAGGTTGTTAACCTCTGAAAACAGTACCGGAACAAGCACGTTGCCATCCAGCGCCTGGATAATGCCGTAAACCACCATGATCCAGATAAACTGGCTGCTCCAGCCAAAGGCGAACAAGCCGATAACGGCGACCGGCACGGTCACCACGGCGGCACCGATGTAGGGAATCACCACGCTCAGCCCCACCAGCAAAGAGAGCAGCGCCGCATAGGGCATGCCCAGCAACTTGAACGCCACGTAGGTGGTCCCGCCAACGATCAGGATTTCCACGGCTTTACCGCGCACATAGTTGGCACACTGCAGGTTAACTTCGTGCCAGATACGAACCATCATCGGGCGTTGCGGCGGCAGCAGGCGGCCAATGGAATTGACGATGAGCTCCCGGTCTTTCAGGAAGAAAAACACCAGGATCGGCACCAGCACCATATAAATCAGCAAGGCCACCAGATCCGGAATACTGGAAAGCGAGAAAGACACCAGCCACTGGGTTGCGTGCCCTACTTCCGCAGAGATTTCCGCGTAAATCAGGTTCACCGCCTCTTCGGATACCAGGTGAGGATATTCCTGCGGCAACAGTGAAAGATACGACTGCAGCTCCCGGATAATCCGGGGCGCTTCGCCGGCCAGGGTGCTCACCTGCGTCCAGATAAGCGGCAGCAGGCCGAAGATAAACCCGATCAGCACGCCCATAAACACCAGGAACACCGAAATAACCGCAACCGTCTGGGGAACCCCCATGCGATTCAGCTTGGACACCAGCCCTTGCAGGATAAAAGCGACAATCAGTGATGCAATGGCCGGGGCCAGCATGGCACCGAACCAGATGACGAAAATTGTTCCGGTCACCAGCAGCAAAAACAGGATGACCGCTTCTTCGTCCGAGAAATACTTGTGGGCCAGGCCCCGTAAAATTCTGACCATGAAAATCTCCGGAAATTAACCGCCGCACTCTATCATGAAACGATAGACGCCATTACTCTCCGATTGGCTGACAAGCCGGTGGGGCGACATGGCAACATAGGCGGGAATGTCCCGGTTAGAGCCGGCATCGGTAGCCAGCACTTCCAGCTGCTCACCCGGCGACATGCCGTTGAGCTCAAGCTTGGTCTTCAGTAACGGCATCGGGCAGCGCAGGCCGCTTGCGTCCAGACTTCGGTCAGCCATAAGAAAAAGTTACCATTAACATTCAGTCAGTATTCAGGCACGCATTATGCCGGTGGTGTTACCCTATTGCACCTCAAGAGTTGGTAATCCAAACCAGAACTTCGAAGGGCACCACTGGTCTAACGGCCATCTGAAACCGGGGCAGTATCGGAATCCATGACGCACTCCAAAAATCGCCGAAGCAGATCGCGTTCAAGCCTGGCCCTGACCCTGGCCGCCAGCCTGCTGACCACACCGGCTGCGCTGACCGCCAATAACTCCACACTGCCCAGCATTGGCGGCAGCGGTGGCCTGATTTCCGGCCAGCAGGAGGCCGACATCGGCCAGCAGGTGATGACCTCCATCCGGCGCTCGGCCCCGCAGATCCAGGATCCGCTGGTTTACGACTATCTCAGTTCAATGATTTACCGGCTGGTGCCCTCGGCTCCGCTGGATGATCGCAATCTCAGCCTGGCACTGATCGACAGCCCTGCCCTGAACGCCTTTGCCGTGCCCGGCGGTATCGTTGGCGTGAATGGCGGGCTGTTTTTGAACGCCGCCACCGAGCAGCAGTTTGCTTCGGTACTGGCCCACGAACTGGCGCACCTGAGCCAGCGTCACTTTGCCCGGCGCATGCAGCAGCAGGAAACCAGCGCACCGCTGACCCTTGCCGGTATGATTGCGGGCATTGTGTTATCGGCAGTGACCCAGTCCGACATCGGCATTGCCGCCATTGCCGGCACCCAGGCCATCTCCATGCAGAACATGCTGGCCTACAGTCGATCCCACGAACAGGAAGCTGACCGTGTGGGCCTGGACATCCTGGCCAGCGCCGGCATGGATCCGCGGGGCATGCCGGAAATGTTCGAGATCATGATGCGCCAGAACCGCCTGCAAGGTAACCGGCTGCCGGAATACCTTTCCACGCACCCCCTCACCCAGAGCCGGGTAGCCGACACCCGCAACCGGGCCGAGCAATACCCTGACGAACGAGTGCGGGATGGCCAGGAATACCACCTTGTCCGCAGCCGCCTGCAGGTGCACTACGCCCAATCCCCGGAGATTGCGATCGAAACCTTCGAGGCCTACCTGAACCGGGACGACGCCCAGCGCAACGATGCCATCCGCTATGGCCTGGCCGTGGCCTACCACGAAGCCAGGCAGTACCAGAAGGCAGAAAACATCCTGAGAGAACTGCTGGAAGACAATCCGGGGCGCATCACGTTTCAGGTCTCCCTGGCCGAAACACAAATCAGCCAGCAGCGCTTTGCCGAGGCCAGGAATCTGTTGCAGGGTGCGCTGTCACGCAATCCGGGCAACTACCCGATCAGCATGATGCTGGCCAGCGCCGAAATCGGTGACGGTAACGGCTCTGCAGCAGCGTCTGTACTCAGGGATATGAGCCGACAATATCCGCACCAGGAACAGGTCTGGCTGCGACTGGCAGAAGCAGAAGGTATGGCCCGCAATATTGTGGGCGTGCATCGGGCGCGGGCAGAGTATGAGGTACTGATGGGAGACTGGCGTGCGGCCCAGCGCCAATTGCGCCAGGCCCAGGAACTGCTGCCGGCCGGGTCTACCGAACGGCAGGTGATCAATCAGCGCCTGGGCGAAATTGCCAGCCGCCTTCAGGAGGCCCGCCAGTAAGAACGGGCAAGGCTGAAATCAGGCGTTGCCTGCGGCCTTCAGGTTCATATTGGCGGTAAAGTCCAGCATACGGCGCAGGGGGCGCAGGGCATCCTCGCGCAATGCATCGTCTACCAGCACTTCCTGGTCACCGGTTTCCAGGACATGCAGCAGGTTCTCGAGCCCATTCATGGCCATCCAGGGGCAATGAGCACAGCTGCGGCAGGTAGCGCCGTTTCCGGCAGTCGGGGCTTCAATCAAAGTCTTGTTCGGCGCCAGCTGCTGCATCTTGTAGAAGATACCGTTGTCGGTGGCGACAATGAACTCTTCATTCGGCAGGGTCTGCACCGCGTTAATCAGCTGGGACGTTGAACCCACCACATCCGCCATCTGCACCACGGCATCCGGTGATTCCGGGTGCACCAGCACGGCGGCATCCGGATACAGGGCCTTGAGATCTTCCAGGCCACGGAACTTGAATTCCTCGTGCACAATGCAGGAGCCGTCCCACAGCAGCACATCGGCGCCCGTGGTTTTCTGCACGTAGTGGCCAAGGTGTTTGTCTGGCGCCCACAGGATTTTCTCGCCCCGGGCATCCAGGTGCTCAACAATAGCCTGGGCACAGCTGGAGGTAACCACCCAGTCTGCCCTCGCCTTCACGGCCGCCGAAGTATTGGCGTAGACCACCACGGTCCGGTCCGGATGCTGGTCGCAGAACTCGGAGAACTCGTCCGCAGGGCAGCCCACGTCCAGCGAGCAGGTCGCTTCCAGGGTGGGCATAAGCACACGCTTTTCCGGATTAAGGATCTTGGCGGTCTCACCCATGAAGCGGACGCCTGCCACCACAACCGTAGACGCGGGATGCTGGTTGCCAAAGCGGGCCATTTCCAGCGAGTCTGCCACACAACCACCGGTTTCCTCAGCCAGTCGCTGGATGTCCGGGTCTGTGTAGTAATGCGCAACCAGCACGGCATCCTTCTCCTTGAGGGCATCTTTGATGCGCGCCTCGAGGTCGGCCTTTTCACTGTCGCTCAAAGGCTTGGGCTCGGCCTGGTGGGCCAGGTGTTCCTGAACAAGGATACGGTCTTGCGCTCGTGTCATCGCTGGATCTCTGAAATACGTTTACCGCCAGAGTATATCACTTCCCCACCGCATTTCATCGGCCTGCAATATACCCGTGATAAAGCCCTGAGTGGCAGCCGGGGCTGATTAAAAGATGGTGGCCCGACAGGCAAAAAAAAAAGAGCCCGAAGGCTCTTTTTTTCAACCGAATCGCCCTGAGGCACTCCGGTTTGTTGGTGGGTCGTGAAGGATTCGAACCTTCGACCAATTGGTTAAAAGCCAACTGCTCTACCAACTGAGCTAACGACCCGTAACTGTTTTGCCGGCTTTTCATCCGGCGAACACCCGCGTTGGTTTCGGGCATTCTGTGTTTGGTGGGTCGTGAAGGATTCGAACCTTCGACCAATTGGTTAAAAGCCAACTGCTCTACCAACTGAGCTAACGACCCAAACGAGGCGCACATATTACTGAATTTTTTTTGGTGATCAACCCCTTTTTTCGGGAATCTTTATATTTTTTTCCTGACTGATCACCGGACAACCAGATCGTTCAATGTGCGATCAACTTCCTGCACTGTCCAGGTATTTTTTAGCCAGGTCTGCGGCAGACGACTGCGGATAACGATCGATCACGCTCTGCATCCGGCGCACGGCTTCGTCTTTCTCACCCAGCCGATCCAGCGCGACACCCAGCTTGTAGACCGCATCTGGCGCTTTGCGGTGATCACTGTAGCGGGTTGCCACAAGCGTGAACGCCTGCTTGGCCTGCTCGGGCTGCGGCTTTGCCAGATAAACCTCACCGAGCCAGTAATAGGCATTCACGGTAAGGTCGCCTTCGGGATACTTGTCGACAAAGTCATACAGCCGTGAAATGGCGGTGTCGTAGTCTTTGTCGTTACGGATCAGGCTGATGATCTCGTCATACGCCTGTTTCTCGTCCGCTTCCGGAGACCGGTAAACCTTCACCGGCTGTACCGGCTGCGAGCCACTGCCCCCTGAAGCGTTCGCGGCCCCGCCTGAACTTGCGGCAGCAGGCTCAGGGCGCGCCTCGATCGCCTTGGAGAGATCCAGGATACGCTGATCCAGGTCGACGTACCGATCCCGGCCCTGCTGTTGCAACCGGTTAATTTCATGCTGCTGCTCTTCAACCCGGCCCTGCAGGCGGCGAACATCGCCCTGCAACTGCTGGATCATATAGAACAGTTCGGCACTGCTCTGGGAGGAGACATTCGACGACTGTGCCTGAACGACTCCCGCCAGGCCAAGGCCCAGCGGGATCAGCACGGTCGCCATGAGCTGTTTTCTCATGGGCCCGTCCGGTTAATCAGAAGGTTTACTGGAAAATCAACTCTACGCGACGGTTCTGCGCCCGGGCGCTGTCGGAAGTGCCACGTACAGCCGGCTTCTCTTCTCCGTAGCTTACGGTTTCCATCTGGCCACGGGAAGCCCCGTTCACAATCAGGAAACGCTGGATAGCATTGGCACGGCGCTCACCAAGGGCCAGGTTGTACTCCTTGGTACCGCGGTCATCGGCGTGGCCTTCCAGGCGAACCTGCTGGCGCGGGTTGTCGGCCAGGTAGCGGGCGTGGGCAACCAGCACGTCACGGGCTTCCTGCTTGATTTCGGAAGTATCGAAATCGAAGTAGAAGGTCGTGATATCACGCAGGGCCTGCTGCTCGGCCTGCTCACGGGCAGCCTGGCGCTCTTCGTCGCTCAGAACACCGGAGGAAACGCCATCGCCATCGTCGCCACCATACACCGTGGAGCCGTCATCACCGCCGATAGCCTGGACGTCAGAACCGTAGGCTTCGTCTTCCATGTTTTCGCCGGTGGAGCTACAGCCTGCTACCAGTCCGGCAGAAAGCACCATAGCGAACACTTTTGTTGAGAATGACAGTTTCATACTTCCTTTCCCTCTTTTTGAGTTTGCTTAAATCAGTTTTTCTGCCCGCGCTAACAGCCTCAGCGGGTGATCGGCCCCCAGGCCGGTTCTCTTACATCGCCATCGGCCGCAGGCAGGCTGTAGGCCGCACCGCCGTCGGCAGAAACAACGGTCAACACGCTGGCTCCGTTCTGGCCGGTGGCATAGATCAGCAGTCGGCCATTGGGCGACACGCTGGGTGATTCATCCGATTCGGTACGGGTGATGATGCTTTCGTCACCGGTTTTCAGGTTGGTGCGGGCAATGTGGAATGCCCGGTCCCGCTGGTGCACGTAATACACGTACTCACCCTTGTTATCCGGCCGCGGCCGCGCGTTGTAGCGACTGCCGAAGGTGATCCGGCGCGGCTCGGCACCCGGGCGCTCCATGAAGTAGATCTGCGGGCCACCGGAACGGTCCGAGGTAAAGTAAATGCCCTTGTTGGCATAGTCCCAGGCCGGCTCGGTGTCGATGGCCCAGTGGTTGGTCAGCTTGGTGGTTTTCCGGCTGGCCAGGTCCATCTGGTAGATTTCCGCATTGCCGTCACGGGACAGGGTCATCAACAGGGACTTGCCGTCTTCCGACCAGGCCGGGGCCGAGTTCAGGCCGGAGAAATCCGCTACCTTGTCCCGCTGCCCGGAAGACAGCTCGTGCACATAGATGGCGGGCTTGCCGGTTTCGAACGACACATAGGCCAGTTTCTTGCCGTCCGGCGACCAGGCCGGAGACAGAATCGGCTCACGGCTTTCCAGCCGGATTTTTGCCCGCTTGCCGTCCACGTCACTGACCTGGAGCCGGTAACGCATCTGGTCGCCCTCACCGCTCACCGTCACATAGGCGAGCTTGGTGGAGAACACGCCCGGCTCTCCGGTAATGGCTTCGTAAATGCGGTCGCTGATGTGATGCGCCAGGGTGCGGACGCTGCCAACACCGGCAGCTGCGGTCTCACCCAGGATCCGCTTCTCCTGGTTTACATCAAACAGTTCATAGCGGGCCTGAACCCTGTCGCCACTGCGGGTCAGTTCGCCTACCAGCACATAGCGCTGGCCGAGCATGCGCCAGTCCCGGAAGTACACATCCGAACCCTTCGATGGCAGGCTCAGCATTTTCGAGGGCTCAAGCGTGCGGAACTCACCGCTCATGGTGAGGTCGCCTTGTACGATACTGCTCACCTTGTCGCCCGGCGGCATGGCGCCGCTTTCGGCAAACGGCACAACCGACACCGGAATGGCCGAGTTCGCCCCTTCGGTTATCCGGATCAGCAGCTCGGCGCTGGCGTTACCTGCCGACAGCATCATCGCTGCCAGCCAGCCGGTCAGGAGCATTTTCACGGTTGTTTTATGGCAACTCGTTTTTTGTGTCATATCAGTCCCTGGCCTCACCGCAGGCGTTGCGGATTGAATTCAATCGTAAACTGGCGGAAGTACCGCTCGAAAGTATCCCTGTCGTCCGGCACCGGGTAGCGGTTAAGCGAGCGGGCCGCACCCAGCGCCGAGTTATCGAATGCTGTATTGCCACTACTGCTGACCAGCCGCACATTGGCGAGTTCCCCGGTCGGCAACAGGGTAATCTGTAGCCTGGCCACCATGTTCTCTGTGGCGGAAGACGGCGGATACCAGGCCTGGCTCAGACGGTCCCGAATCAGGGCCTGGTATTTTTCGCTGTCACTGAGCTTCTGGGCTTCCCGGGCTCGTGCCGCTGCCGCCTCCTGCTGGCGCCGTGCTTCTGCCTCCCGCTCCTGGCGGGCCTGCTCAGCCAGCGCTTCCAGCTGCTGTTCTTTCAGGCGGCGCTCGGCTTCTTTGCGCTTACGCTCCGCCTCTTCCCGGGCTTGCTGTTCCTGGCGCTGGCGTTCGGCCTCCTCACGGCGGCGCTGCTCTTCTTCCGCCTTACGCTTAGCCTCTTCGCGGGCACGCTGCTCCTGCTCGGCTTTCTGGCGAGCACGCTCCTTCGCCTCGGCTACCGCTTTCTGGCGGGCGGCTTCTTTCTCGCGAGCCTGTTGCTCGGCCAGCTCCCGGGCTTTCGCCTCCTGCTGTTTGCGCTCCTGCTCTCGCTTGCGAGCCTGCTCTTCGGCCTCTTTGCGCCTGGCTTCTTCCTGTTGCCGTTTGCGCTCGGCTTCCGCTTGCTGCCGCTCTTTCTCTTCCTGCAAGCGACGCTCTTCTTCCTTGTCGCGCTGATCCTGCTCGTCGACCACCGGGCTGGGCTTGGGCTCGGGGCTTACCAGCCTTGCCGAGATACTGCGGGGCTCCGGTTCCTGTACAGGATTGGTCCACGACCAGCCTGCCAGGGCAATCACCAGAAGCAACACATGCAGTGCCACCGATAACACAACCGGCGACTTCCACGGCGGCGTATCGGTACTGATCGTTTCCCGTTCGTGACCTATCACAACTCGTTCGCCACCTTGTTACGGGTTAGTGTCGGGCATGTCTGTGATAAGTCCAACGCCGCTGGCGCCGGCCGCCTGCAGTGCCGCCATCAGGCGCACCACAACACCGTAATCCACAAACTCGTCCCCGCGTACCATGATTTCACTGTTGGCCCGCTGGGAAAGAATCTTCGCCACCTGGTCGGTCACTTCGTCCAGCGACATCGGATCGCCGCCACGATCACCCACTTCCAGGTAATAGGCGCCATTGGCATCCACAGACACGGTAATGGATTCCACGTCTTTGTCCTGCTGGATCGGGTCAGACGTGGTTTCCGGCAAATCCACCTTCACCCCCTGGGTGAGCATGGGCGCCGTCACCATAAAGATCACCAGCAGCACCAGCATTACGTCAATGTAGGGCACCACGTTGATTTCCGACATCGGCCTGCGCCGCTGCTGGGGCATCATTCCCATGCCTTTCATACCGCTTCTCCCCTTTGCCCGGTGTCAGCCATCAGCCTGCGGCCTGGTCGCTGTTGTGAACCCGGCGATGCAGGATGCTGGAGAATTCCTCCGCGAAGGTCTCGTAGTTCTTCAGCAAGGCATCAGACATAGCGGCGAACCGGTTGTAGGCAATAACCGCCGGAATCGCGGCAAAAAGACCCATGGCGGTGGCGATCAGGGCTTCGGAAATGCCCGGCGCAACCGTAGCCAGGGTTGCCTGCTGAACTTGCGCCAGGCCCCGGAAGGAGTTCATGATGCCCCAAACGGTACCGAACAGGCCCACGTAGGGACTGGTGGAACCCACCGTGGCCAGGAACGGCAAATGGGTTTCGAGCCGCTCCTGCTCCCGGGAGAAGGCCACCCGCATGGCGCGCTGGGCACCTTCCATGACCGCATCTGCGTCCCGGCTTTGCTGGCGCAGGCGGGAAAATTCCTTGAAACCTGACCGGAACACCGCCTCCATGCCGGAGTACGGCGTGGGATCTGAGCTTACTTCCTTGTACAGCTGGCCCAGGTCCATCCCAGACCAGAACCTTTCTTCAAAGGCCAGCTGCGCACGCTTGGCCTTGCGAAACACCTGCAGGCGCTGAAAGATTAAAGCCCAGGACATAACCGAGGCTGCCACCAGCAACAACATAACCAGTTGCACCAGTACCCCGGCGTTCGCAATCAGATGCCAGACTGAAAGTTCCGCTTCCACTATCTACTCCCGACCAAGTTTATATTTTTCAATTCGTTACGCGGAGTTCTTAAGAATCTCCAACATGTTTTCCGGCAAGCGGCGGGGCTTCCCGGTATCCAGTGCAATACACGCCACCCGCACTTCTGCCTCACACAATAACTCCCGGCTCTCCGCCTTCAGTACCTGCTGGCGAAAGCTCATCCATACCCGGGACGATGCCACCGGCTCGGCAGTAACCAGCAGCTGGTCATCCAGCTTTGCCGGCGTCCGGTAATGGATGTTCATGCGCTGCACTACGTAGCTGATGTTGTCCTCAAGGCCAGCCCGAAGGCCCACACCCCGGCTGCGAACCCATTCGGTTCGTGCCCGCTCCATGTAGTGCAGGTACTTGGCGTGGAAAACAATACCACCGGCATCCGTATCTTCTATATACACCCTGATAGGTAGTTCGAAGATATTCGGGCTGTTCTCAGTCAAAACGATCTTCCTCCCTACCGGATTTCGGCGGCACCACACCGAAATGCTGGTAGGCGTTGGAGGTCACCATACGCCCCCGGGGAGTGCGCACCATGTAGCCTTGCTGGATCAGGAACGGTTCCAGCACATCCTCGATGGTGCCCCGCTCCTCGCTGATTGCTGCCGCCAGGCTCTCTACGCCCACCGGGCCACCATCAAACTTTTCGATCATCGCCAGTAACAGGCGGCGGTCCATGTGATCAAAGCCCTGGCTGTCTACTTTCAGCATATTCAGGGCCTGGTCGGCGATATCGGCGGTGATATGGCCGTCTGACCGAACTTCCGCGAAGTCCCGCACCCGGCGCAGCAGCCGGTTGGCAATCCGTGGTGTGCCCCGGGAGCGGCGGGCAATCTCGAAGGCACCGGACTCATCAATTTTCACTGACGACAGGCGGGCCGAACGGATGATGATGTGGGTAAGGTCCTGGGTGTTATAGAACTCAAGCCGCTGCACAATGCCAAAGCGATCCCGCAACGGCGAAGTCAGCAGGCCGGCACGGGTGGTGGCACCCACCAGCGTGAACGGTGGCAAGTCCAGCTTGATGGAGCGGGCGGCCGGCCCTTCTCCGATCATGATATCCAGCTGGTAGTCTTCCATGGCCGGATACAGCACTTCTTCAACCGCAGCGCTCAGGCGATGAATCTCGTCGATAAACAGGACATCGCCTTCTTCCAGATTGGTGAGCATGGCGGCCAGGTCGCCGGCTTTCTCCAGCACCGGTCCGGAGGTGGTCTTGATGGACACCCCCATCTCGTTGGCAATGATGTTGGCCAGCGTGGTTTTACCCAGCCCCGGCGGGCCGAAGATCAACACGTGGTCCAGGGCTTCCTGCCGGGCACGGGCGGCAGAAATGAAGATCTCCATCTGTTCACGGACACTGGGCTGGCCAACATACTCGGATAGCAGCGTAGGCCGGATGGCCCGGTCCTGTACTTCCTCGTAGTCTCCGGCTGTCGCCGATATCAGTCGGTCCGATTCAATCATGGCATTATCCGCTTGCTGGGAATAAACAACGTGCCCATTGGTTGCCCCTGAATTCCAGGTTGCACCAATTGTACAAAGGGCTTGGTTCGAGTCACGTTACGCTCTCTACACAATAGTGTCATGGAGCGACACAAAAAAGCCGGGACATCACCCGGCCGGTATCATGTTCTTCAGGGCAAGCCGTATCAGCATTTCGCTGGTCATCTCCGGCTCGGCCACCTTGCTGATGGCCTTTGCCGCTTCCTGGGGTTTGTAGCCCAGGGCAATCAGGGCCGCTTCCGCTTCGTCCCGCGGGTCCGGGCCTGTTGGCGGTTGATTACCAGGGCCCCCGGATGCAGCCGGGGTGTCCGGCATCGCCGGCACAAACTGCCCTTCCAGCTGTCCGATACGGTCCGCCATCTCGATCAGCAGTCGCTCTGCCGTCTTTTTGCCGACGCCGGGCAGTTTCACCAGGGCGTTGACGTCTTTCACTTCCACGCAGCGGATAAACTGCTGCGCATCCAGGCCGGAGAGTATGCCTACCGCCAGCTTGGGGCCTACACCGTTGACCTTGATCAGCAGGCGGAACAAATCACGGTCGAGCCGTGAGGCAAAGCCGAACAGGCTCTGGGCATCTTCCCGCACCGCAAAATGGGTGTGCAGGGTGACTTCCTGGCCTGCATCCGGAAGATGAAAAAAGGTGGTGTAGGGAATGTCGATTTCGTAACCCAGGCCGGAGCATTCCACCAGAACGTGCCCCGGCGCCTTCTCCAGCAATATTCCTCGAATACGACCAATCAAAGCAGGACTCCTGTAGCTGTTGCCAGCCGGTTATTGTTGTCGCACACGCCCGCTACGCACCTTGCCACCAGACCGTGCCAGCTTCATGACACTCTGATTCATATGGGCATGGCAAAGGGCAATGGCCAGGGCATCGGCAGCATCGGCCTGAGGCTTGCGGGACAACCCCAGCAGCGCCTGTACCATATGCTGCACCTGGGACTTGTCCGCACCACCGGTACCCACCACCGCCTGCTTGACCTGCCGGGCCGAGTACTCGTGTACCGCCAGGCCGCTGTTGGCAGCGCTGACAATGGCCGCTCCCCTGGCCTGCCCCAGTTTCAGGGCGGAATCCGGGTTGCGGGCCATGAACACCTGCTCGATGGCAAATTCTTCAGGGCGATACTCGCCGATGAGAAGCGCAAGGCTTTGGAAGATGGTTTGCAGACGCTCGGCCATGGGCTTTTCCCCCACCCGGATGCAGCCGCTGTCGATGTACTCGATGGTGCGACCTTCAACGCGGATGATGCCGTAACCGGTAATTCGGGAACC
Source organism: Marinobacter sp. UBA3607 (assembly GCF_002375525.1). NCBI lineage: Bacteria > Pseudomonadati > Pseudomonadota > Gammaproteobacteria > Pseudomonadales > Marinobacteraceae > Marinobacter > Marinobacter sp. UBA3607. The sequence continues at coordinate 54,857 of NZ_DFLY01000012.1, forward strand.
GGGGTCTACCCCCAGGATGATTGCCATCCGTCTGCCCTCGGAAGTGGGAGAGTGTGGCCAGGCCGGAGGTGGCGCACCACCTCCGGCATTGTGCCCTTACTCTTTGTCTTCTGCCTTGTTGCCTTCAACGGCCTTGGCAGAGCGGCGCAGGCGAATGTGCAGTTCTTTCAGCTGCTTTTCATCAACCTCGCCCGGCGCCTGGGTCATCAGACAGGTGGCGCTCTGGGTTTTCGGGAAGGCGATGACATCGCGGATAGACGAAGAACCGGTCATCAGCATCACCAGGCGATCCAGGCCAAAGGCCAGGCCACCGTGCGGCGGGCAACCGAACTTCAGGGCATCCAGCAGGAAGCCGAACTTGGCGCGGGCTTCTTCCTCACCAATGCCGAGGATGCGGAATACGGCTTCCTGCATTTTCTCGTCGTGGATACGGATGGAACCACCACCCAGCTCGGTACCGTTCAGAACCATGTCATAGGCACGGGACAAGGCGTTCGCCGGGTCTGCGGCCAGGTCTTCCGGGCTGCAGGACGGTGCGGTGAACGGATGGTGGATAGCCGTCAGGCCGCCATCCGGCAGTTCTTCAAACATCGGGAAGTCCACAACCCACATCGGCGCCCACTCGCAGGTGAGCATGTTCAGGTCGTGGCCAACCTTTATGCGCAGGGCACCCAGGGCTTCGTTCACCACGGTAGCCTTGTCGGCACCGAAGAACACGATGTCGCCGTCTTCTGCGCCCACGCGCTCCATGATCGCCAGGGCAACGTCATCACCCAGGAACTTCACGATCGGAGATTGCAGGCCTTCGGCGCCCTTGGCCAGCTCGTTGACCTTGATGTAGGCCAGGCCTTTCGCGCCATAGATACCGACAAACTTGGTGTAGTCGTCAATCTGCTTACGGGTCAGCTCGGCACCTTTGGGCACACGCAGGGCGGCAACACGGCCTTTCGGATCCTTGGCGGGGCCGGCAAATACCTTGAAGTCGACACTTTCAACCAGGTCGCCCACGTCTTGCAGTTCCAGCGGGATACGCAGGTCCGGCTTGTCGCTGCCGTAGCGCTGCATGGCCTCGGAATACGGCATGCGCGGGAATTCCGGCAGGTCGACATCCAGCACGTCTTTGAACAGTGCACGGATCATGTCTTCGTTCAGCTTCATCAGGGCCTCTTCATCAATGAAAGAGGCCTCGATGTCTACCTGGGTGAATTCCGGCTGACGATCGGCCCGCAGGTCTTCGTCACGGAAGCACTTGGCAATCTGGTAGTAACGATCAACGCCGGACACCATCAGCATCTGCTTGAACAGCTGCGGAGACTGGGGCAGCGCGAAGAAAGAACCTTCGTGGGTACGGCTCGGCACCAGGTAGTCGCGGGCACCTTCCGGTGTGGCGCGGGTCAGGATGGGGGTTTCCACATCCATGAAGCCGCGGCTGTCCAGGAAGTTACGGATGTAGCTGGTTACCCGCGAACGGAAACGCAGGCGGTTGATCATCTCGGGACGGCGCAGGTCGATAAAGCGGTAGCGCAGGCGAACGTCTTCACCAACGTCTACATGCTCATCCAGCGGGAACGGAGGCGTGGCGGCGGCGTTCAGGATGGTGACTTCCTTGCCCAGCAGCTCCACCTGGCCGGTCGGCATGTTGTTGTTTTCGGTACCTGCCGGGCGACGACGCACGCGGCCGGTTACTTTGACAACAAATTCGCTGCGAACTTTCTCTGCTAGGGCAAAACTCTCCGGGGTGTCCGGGTCGACAACCACCTGGGACATGCCATCCCGATCCCGCAGATCCAGGAAAATTACCCCACCGTGGTCACGGCGGCGGTGTACCCATCCGCAGAGTGTAACTTCCTGATCAATGTGAGATTCGTTGATCCCACCGCAATAATGACTGCGCATATCGGTTCCCGTTCGTTCTGAATGTGTGCGTTGTGTCCCGCATCGGGCGGGGGGTGTGCTTTCCGAAACACGCTGTGAATACATCCCTGTACGCTCTGCTCCGCCATCCCTGGCTACGCAAGGTTTCGGAAAGCACACCCCCCGCCCGACGCTACGTCGTTCTTGGCCGCACAGTAATTTGGCGGCGCCGGTAAAAGCCGCCCATTATAAACACAATGCCTGCGAAAATCAGGCGTGCCGACGGAGAATTGGAGTCGGGTATCTAACGTCGGGATGACTATCAAAAAACCGGCGGCTAGAATGCATGGTTTGACCGGCGGATGGAGTTGTAAGTTGGCCACCAGAGCGGAACAGAAACAGAAAACCCGGCGGGCGCTGATGGACGCGGCCCTGGCACAGCTGAGCGCGGATCGGGGCTTTGGCAGTCTCAGTTTGCGGGAGGTTGCCCGGGAGGCCGGGATTGCACCGACGTCGTTTTACCGGCACTTTGCCGAGCTGGATGAGCTGGGGCTGGCATTGGTGGACGAAGGCGGTGTGGCGCTGCGGCAGCTGATGCGGCAGGCCCGCAAGCGGATTGTGCGCGACGGCAGTGCTATTTCTACGTCGGTGGATACGTTTATGGAGTATCTGGGCAATAATGCCAATCTGTTCCGTCTGATGCTGCGGGAGCGTACCGGGGTGTCGAAGCCGTTCCGGACGGCGGTGAAGGCGGAGATTGACCACTTCGTGACGGAGCTGGCCGATGATTTGCGCCGGTTTGCCGAGGAGCAGAACAAGCCGCTGGCAGATGCCCGACTGGTGGCCGAGTCCATGGTTACCCTGGTGTTCAATCAGGGCGCGGAAGCGCTGGATGCTACACCCAAAGAGCGGGAGGAGCTGAAAGCCAAGCTGAAGACGGAGCTTCGGATGATTCTGGTAGGTTCCCAGACCCTGGCGCAGTGGCAGCAGGGCCGGGAGTAATACCAAAGAGTACTCAGGCCAGTTGCTGAAGCAGCGGCTTGAGTTTTGCCTTGATCTGTTCCAGTTCGCCGTCCTCGTAGGGAACCGGCGGCTGCTTGCCCCATACCGGGCCCGGCCAGGCCGGGTCGCCTTCAAAGCGTACGATGTGGTGCAGGTGAAGCTGCGGCACCATGTTACCCAGCGCCGCCACGTTCATCTTGTCGCCACCGAAGATCTCCATCATGCCCTGGCTCAGGGTCGACGATTCTTCCAGCAAACGCTGCTGCTCTTTGCCGAGCTGGTAGATCTCCCGAATATCCGGCACCGCCGGCACCAGGATAATCCAGGGCCAGGTGCGATCATTCATCAGCAGGATTTCGCACAGTTGGCTGCGCCCCAGGTTATGGGTGTCTGCCGCCAGGCGTTCATGTAACTGGAACATCACCTGCCCTCCCCGGCTCAGAGCGCCGAATGGAACTGGTTACGGCCGCGGCCGATGGCGTAGTAGATCAAACCATAGCGCTCGAGCATTTCCGGCTCGTACAGGTTACGACCATCAAAGACCACCGGATGCTTGAGGGTGCTGGACACCACGTCGAAATCCGGGGAGCGGAATTCTTTCCACTCGGTGCAGATGGCCAGGGCATCGGCGCCTTTGAGGGCCTGTTCCTTGGTACCGCACAGAGTCAGGCCATCCTGGTCACCGTAGATACGCTGGGTTTCTTCCATGGCTTCCGGATCGAAGGCCTGCACGGTAGCACCTGCCTTCCAGAGGTCTTCCATCAGGGTGCGGGCCGAGGCCTCACGCATGTCGTCGGTGTTCGGCTTGAAGGCCAGCCCCCACAAAGCGACGACCTTGCCCTTCAGATCGCCCTGGAAGTAATGGCTGATCTTGTCGAACAGCACGTGCTTCTGGGCGTAGTTCACCGCTTCTACAGCGTTCAGCAGCTTGGATTCGTAATCACAGTCGCGGGCGGTGCGGGCCAGGGCCTGGACGTCTTTCGGGAAGCAGGAACCGCCGTAGCCGCAGCCGGGATAGATAAAGTGGTAGCCGATACGGGGGTCGGAACCGATACCGCGGCGCACTTCCTCGATATCCGCGCCCAGGCGCTCGGCCAGGTTGGCCACTTCGTTCATGAAGCTGATCTTGGTGGCCAGCATGGCGTTGGCGGCGTACTTGGTCAGCTCAGCGGAACGGATGTCCATAAAGATCATCCGGTCGTGGCTGCGGTTGAACGGGTAGTACACTTCGCGCAGCAGGTCCGCAGCTTGCTCGCTGTCGGTGCCCACCACAATCCGGTCCGGCTTCATGAAGTCGTTGATGGCCGCCCCTTCTTTCAGGAACTCCGGGTTGGAGACCACATCAAAATCCAGCTCCAGGCCGCGGTGGTCCAGCTGGGCACGAACCGCGGCTTTCACCTTGTCGCCCGTGCCAACCGGTACGGTGGATTTGTCCACCACCACCTTGTAATCATCCATGTACTGGCCGATGGACTTGGCCACGGCCAGCACGTATTGCAGGTCGGCAGAGCCGTCTTCATCTGGCGGCGTGCCCACGGCGATGAACTGCAGGGTGCCGTGCTTGACGGCTTCTTCAGTATCGGTGGTAAAGGAAAGGCGGCCCGCTTCAACCGTGTGCTTAACGATATTATCCAGGCCCGGTTCGTAAATAGGAATCTGGCCGTTCTTGAGCTTTTCAATCTTGCCCTGGTCGACATCCATGCACAGCACGTGGTGCCCGACGTCCGCCAGGCAGGCACCCGTCACCAAGCCAACATAACCGGTTCCGAAAATCGTGATTTTCATGTAACTGTTCCTGAATTTCGTTGAAAAGTGCGTCAATCAGCGGCTTTTTTCTGCAGCCAGATCTTTTCCCAGGCCAGCGCGGTGCGCACGATGGTATTGAGGTCATCGTAATCCGGCTGCCAGCCCAGAACTTTCTTGATTCGCGTGTTGTCGGCCATCAAGGCAGCCGGGTCTCCGGCGCGGCGGCCGGTTTCGGTGACCGGGAAATCCACACCGGATTCCTGCTTTACCACATCAATCACTTCCCGCACGGTAAAGCCGCGGCCGTAGCCACAGTTCAGCACCTGCGACTCTCCGCCTCCGGCCATATAATCCAGCGCCATCACATGGGCCTTGGCCAGGTCTTCCACGTGGATGTAATCGCGGATGCAGGTGCCATCGCGGGTTTCGTAATCCGTGCCGAAGACGCTCATGCCCTCGCGCTGCCCGGTCACGCACTCGCTGGCCACCTTGATCAGGTGAGTCGCTTCCGGCGTTGCCTGGCCCAGAAGTCCTTCGGGGTTAGCACCGGCCACGTTGAAGTAGCGCAGAATCACATAGTTCAGGCTGCTGGCCGCGGCCAGGTCCATCATCATGCGCTCGCTCATCATCTTCGAAGCACCGTAGGGATTGATGGGCGCCAGCGGGAGGTCTTCGGTCAGTACCGTTTCTTCCGGCATGCCATACACAGCGGCCGTGGAGGAAAACACCATGTAGGGAACCTGGTGGCTTTCCACCGCTTTCAGCAGGTTCAGGGTGTTGCGGGTGTTGTTGCTGTAGTACTTCAGCGGATTACTGACCGATTCCGGCACCACAATGTTCGCGGCAAAATGCAGCACCGCTTCGAATTTGTGCTGCGAGAAAACGGCTTCAATGGCTTGCTCGTCGGCCAGGTCGCCCACCACCAGCTCACCGGCAGTGACCGCCCAGCGATAGCCGGTGGAAAGATTGTCGAAAACCACAATGTCGTGGCCTGCTGCAGCCAGCTGCCGGACCACATGGCTGCCGATATAACCGGCACCGCCGGTAACGAGAACTTTCATGGGGTTTCGTTTCCCTTCCCTGAGTTTTGTTGTCGGCGCGCACGGATTTCCCGACGGCGCCGGCTGAAAAATTCTGAAATAGCCTGCCCGCATGCCTCGGCCATCACACCGCCGGTTACCTCTACGCGCCAGTTCAGGTGCGGCTCTTCCAGCGTTCTGCGGGCGGATTCTACGGCGCCGGCCTTGGGTTCTGCGGCCCCATACACCAGGCGGCTGATACGACTGTGCACTACGGCGCCCACGCACATGGTGCAGGGCTCCAGCGTCACGTACAAGGTGGCACCGGCCAACCGGTAATTGCCAACCCTGGCGGCGGCGTCCCGCAGGGCCCGGATTTCCGCATGGGCGGTCGGGTCGCACCCGGAAATCGGGGCATTAAACCCGGCCCCGATTTCCTTGCCATTCAGCACCACCACGGCACCTACCGGCACTTCATCCTTGCTTGCAGCCTGGCTGGCCAGCTCAAGCGCCCTGGCCATCCAGTACTGGTCGTCCTTTATTCCCATTCTATTATCAATAAGCCATTTTTGTCTTTTATTTTCAACGGCTTATTATACTGATAATCGGTAACACCATGATAAATACCATGCTCAGAAATTCCTTAA
>NZ_DFLY01000023.1:0-112270 GCF_002375525.1 Marinobacter sp. UBA3607
CGCTTCTGCTCCGCCATCCATGGCTCCGCAAATTTTTGGAAAGGCGAACCCAACCCCGCCCACCAGCTTCTGAGTTAGTCCTTTAGCGCCTGAAACCTTGCTATGGCTTCTTTTCGGGATTCTTTCAGGTCCACTATGGGTCTGGGGTAGCCTTTCGGGATAACGCCCCCCTTGGATGGATCATGAATCCGCTTGTTATCCAGTTTGGCCAACTCCGGCACCCACTGCCGAATAAATTCCCCTTTCGGGTCAAAGCGCTCGCTCTGTGTTACCGGGTTAAACACCCGGAAATAGGGCGCTGCATCTGTACCGGTTGAGGCACTCCACTGCCAGCCGCCGTTATTGGATGCTAGAAAACCATCCACCAGATTCTGCATGAACCAGGCCTCACCCAACCGCCAGTCTATGAACAGGTTCTTGGTCAGGAACATGGCGGTGATCATTCGCAGACGGTTGTGCATCCAGCCGGTCTCCTTCAGTTGGCGCGTACCGGCATCCACAATCGGGATGCCGGTACGACCTTCTTTCCAGGCCTCAAAGTGCTCCCCCGGCTCGTTCCAGACTAAAGCCTCTGTTTCTTCCTTGAACGCCCGCCCCATGCTCACTCTCGGGTAGTGGTAAAGGATGTTGATGTAAAAATCCCGCCAGGCTATTTCGTTTATCCAGGTTTCGATGCCATCACCAGAGGCACCGGACTGTTTGGCGGCGATGAGGCACTGTTTGCCGGACAGTACGCCGTTTGCCAGGTATGGCGATAGCTGGCTGGTGCCGTCCAGGGCCGGGAAGTCTCGGTTGTCTTTGTAGTCTTTGGCTCGCTCGGCCAGGAATTCTTCCAGCTGGTCGTGGGCGGCGTCTTCTCCGATGGGAACCAGGGGTTCCGGTGCATCGCTGAACGGTGCGGGTAGAGTGTCGGTCTGCTCGGCCTGTACTTCAGGGGCCTGGGCTGAGGGCGCCGGGTAAAGCGTGGGCTGGGTTTCTTCTATCCAGGTGCGCCAGCGCCGCGAAAACGGGGTAAACACCGAATAGGGTTCGTTCTGCTGGGTAAGTATCTGGCCCACCGGTGCCACGGTCTGGTCACGGTATTTGTTTACCTTTATAGACAGTTCGTCCAGGCGGTCGTGGACCTGCTTGTCGCGGCGGCGTTCGTTGAGGCCGTACTCTTCGTTGAAGTGCAGGGCGGTAATGCCATGCTCTTTGCAGAAAGATTCAAGCGTGCCGAGGCTGTCGGCAAAGGTGTCGGCGTTCAGGAATGACAAGCCTATGCCCAGCCTGGCGAGCTGCCGGGCCAGGCTGTTGGCGTGTTCCAGCACAAACTGTACCCGGGCCGCAGACCAGTCGTGTTCCTGCCACTGTGTCGGGGTAACAATAAAGCAGGCCCGAACGGGGTTGCCGCTGCGGCAGGCCGCGGTCAGGGCGGGGTTGTCGGCAAGGCGCAGATCGTTGCGGAACCAGACCAGCTGTGTCATTGGAACATCCATTTTGGCCAGAGGGTGAATAAGGGTAATTACACTCTTAAATCATTGGCTTGTATATTCGCTGCCGGGGCGATACTGGATTATAGTTAAACATCACGGCCTGCCATGAAAAGGAGCATTTTCCGCAGCATGACTGTTTACCCCGAAGGCCAGCGCGACGGTGTCTGGGCACACCCGTATCAACTGGCTTCCGGCCAGACCCAGCAACACCGGTTGGGGCATACGCATTTGTGGGTCACCCTGCTGGACCAGGAGTGGCAGGTGCGTTTTGTGGTGCAGCAGCCGGAAGATTCGGCAGACCCGCTTACCTGGTTCGAGACCATCGGCCACAGCCTGCCGTCGTCGGAAATCCCTGTTCAGCGCTTCGTGCGTTCCGGTGATAACGGCGAGGTGTGTTTTATTCCCGCAATGGCCAGCTTGCCCACAGTCATCCGCCCGTCCCAGCCTTTAACGGTACCGGCCGGTGGCCGCTGCGTGCTTTATGTGGGGACCAATCTCTGGATGAAGGTATGCGTGGGCGAAGGCCGTAGTGAGCTCACAGAAGTGCCGCTGGCGGTGCCGTCACGCACCTGGCTTGGCCGGAACTCGATGGAAGGGGAAATCTGCTACGCATCTTCCACCTATGGCCGGCTGGCCCTGGAGGCAGTACCCAAGCGGCCGTGGCGGGCGGTTACGCCAGTTACCATCATCAACCGCCGGGAAAGGCCTTTGTTGCTTGAGCGGTTCAGCCTGCCCACACCGCTGCTGTCGGTGTACCGTAACGGCCAGGGACTGCTCTGGACGCCGGGGATAACCGTCGAATGCGAAACGGATATGAACTCCGCCAGCCTGCGAATTGATCAATCAGCACCGCAGGCTGCCGGTGAATGCGAGTTGCTGGCACCGGCCAGGGAAAAACTCGCCAAGGGCCGGAGACTGGTGCGTGCGTTTGATCATATATTCGGTTAATCACGGCACAGGGAGCCGAGAAGGTGCTTGAAACGTTACAGACAACCATCGCACAGGTGATCGGAAGTATTGCCTGGGGCAAGTGGCTTTCGGCGGGCTTTTTGCTGGTGCTGGGTATTGTGCTGGCCACCTTTGTTGCCCGCAGTGTCGGCCGCCTGGTAGAAACCAGGACAACCCGCCATCACCAGGTGATGATCCGGCGGGTGTTCTTTTACCTGGTGTTTCTGCTGTTTGCCATTGCCGCGCTCAGGGAGGCCGGTTTCTCCCTGGAAGTGGTGTTGGGCGCTGCCGGTATTCTCACGGTCGCTATCGGATTTGCCTCCCAGACCTCCGCCTCCAACATCATCAGTGGCCTGTTCCTGGTGATGGAAAAGCCGTTCGAGATTGGTGACACCATCGAGGTGGATGCCACCATCGGGGAAGTGGTAGCAATCGACCTGCTCAGCGTGAAGCTCAGGACGGCCGACAACCTGTACGTGCGCATACCCAACGAAACCCTGATCAAAACCCGGGTGATCAACCGCTCCCGCTTTCCAATCCGCCGGATCGACCTGGTTCTGGGCATCGCCTACGCGGAGGACGTGGAAAAAGTGCAGGATTTGCTGCTGGAACTGGCGCAGCAGAACACCGTGTGCCTGGAAGAGCCGAAACCCTTTGTTCTGGTTACCGGGTTTGGGGCGTCTTCGGTCGATTTACAGTTCTCCTTCTGGGTGCCCAGAGAAGAATTCCTTGATGGTCGGGGCAGCATGATGATTGTCGTCAAGAAAGCCCTGGACGAGCACGGCATTGAAATACCTTTCCCCCATACCAGCGTGTATGCCGGTAGTCATTCCGAGCCCTTCCGGGTGCAATTGATGGCCCCGGAACAACAAAAAGATAAGGATTCCCCGGATGTCGACAGAAACGACTGAAGTGATCAAAACCACTCCGCCCACCGAAGCTGAAAACAAGGTGTCACTTGGCTGGCGCGAATGGGTGGGCCTGCCGGACCTGGGCATTAGCCGGATCAAGGCCAAGGTAGATACCGGCGCGCGCACCTCGTGCCTGCACACGTTCCGGACGGAACCCTACACTGAAAACGGCGAGCGCCGGGTGAAGTTCTGGGTGCACCCGATACAGAACGACCTGCACCATGTGGTGGAATGCGACGCCCGGGTGCTGGATGAACGCACCGTGTCGGATTCCGGTGGCCACAAAGAACAACGGCTGGTGATCGAAACCACCCTGGTACTGGGTGACGAGAGCTGGCCCATTGAAATGACCTTAACAAACCGGGACTCCATGCGGTTCCGGATGTTGCTGGGGCGCACTGCCATGGCGGGGCGAACCACCATTTATCCCGAAGCTTCTTACCTTGCCGGCAAGCCGGCACCAAGGAACTGATTATGAAAATTGCGGTACTGTCGCGAAACCGTCACCTGTATTCCACCCGTCGCCTGGTGGAGGAAGGCATCAATCGTGGCCACGAAGTGAAGGTGATAGACGCGCTGCATTGTTCCATGAACATCACGTCTGCCAACCCGCTGATCCATTACCACGAAGAAGTGCTGGAAGACTTCGATGTGGTGATTCCGCGAATCGGCGCCTCGGTGACGTTTTACGGCACCGCGGTGTTGCGCCAGTTCGAGATGATGGGTGTATTTCCACTCAACGAATCGGTGGCCATTACCCGCTCCCGTGACAAGCTGCGTTCCTTGCAACTGCTGGCCCGTAAGGGCGTGGGCATGCCGGTAACCGGGTTTGCCAACAAACCGGACAACGTGCCGGAGCTGCTGAAGATGGTGGGTGGCGCGCCGGTGGTCATCAAACTGCTGCAGGGTACCCAGGGCATTGGTGTGGTGCTGGCGGAAACCCGCAAAGCCGCCGAGTCTGTGATTGAAGCCTTTATGGGCCTGAAAGCCGACATCCTGGTGCAGGAATTCATCAAGGAAGCCGGCGGTGCCGATATCCGCTGCTTTGTCATCGGCGACAAGGTTATCGCCGCTATGAAGCGCCAGGGCGCGGAAGGTGAATTCCGCTCAAACCTGCACCGGGGCGGTACCGCTTCGCTGGTGCGGATTACCCCGGAAGAGCGCCGTACCGCCATTACCGCTGCCAAGGCCATGGGCCTGAACGTGGCCGGTGTGGATTTGCTGCGTTCCAGCCGTGGCCCGCTGGTGATGGAAGTAAACTCTTCACCGGGCCTGGAAGGCATCGAGAGTGCTACCGGCAAGAACGTGGCCGGCATGATCATCAACTGGACTGAAAAGAACTACAAACCCTGGAAAACCAAGACCCGGGGCAGAGGATAAGCGCGCATGGCAAGAGCACCGTTCGAGATTGCCGGAGTACAGGTAAAGCCGGGTACCCGTGTGACTGTGGAAGTTCCGGTAGCCAAACTCTACACCCACACCCCGCTGCATATTCCGGTGGAAGTGGTGCATGGCCGCCGTGACGGGCCTGTTCTGATGGTGTGTGGAGCCATTCATGGCGACGAGATCAACGGTGTGGAAATCATCCGCCGGGTACTGAAGAACGGCGCCTTGCGGCACCTTCGCGGCACCCTGGTGGCGGTGCCGATCGTCAACATTTTCGGCTTTGTGCAGCGCACCCGCTACCTGCCGGACCGGCGTGACCTGAACCGGTGTTTTCCCGGCAGCGAGAGCGGTTCGCTGGGTGGCCGTATTGCCTACCTGCTGCGCACCCAGATCATGGAAAACGTTACCCATATTATCGACTTGCACACCGGGGCCATTCATCGGTTCAACCTGCCGCAGATCCGCGCCGAGCTGAAAAACCCGGAAACCTCCCGCATGGCAGACGCCTTTGGTGCGCCTATCATTATCAATGCCGGTTTGCGGGAAGGCAGCCTGCGGGCCTACGCCGACTCACTGGATATCCCGGTGATCACCTTTGAAGGTGGCGAAGCCCTGCGCTTTGATGATGTGGTGATTGCCAGCGGCGTAAAAGGCATCATCCGGGTGATGCGCGAGCTGGAAATGGTGCCCGCCAAGAAAGGCCCGAAAGCGCCGAAAAAACGCTCGGAAACCGCCGCAAACTCACAGTGGGTGCGGGCAGATATGGACGGCATCATGCGCCCGGTGGCCAGCCTTGGCCAGAAAGTGCGTAAAGGCCAGAAGCTGGCCATGGTGGCGGACCCCTTCGGCGAAACCGAAGTGGCCATTACCTCGCCCTGTTCCGGCATTGTTATCTGTGTGAACAACCTGCCGCTGGTGAACGAGGGCGAAGCCATCTACCACATCGCCCGATTTGACGAGCTGGGTGAGGCAGAAAAAGCCATGGACTATTTCCGAAGCTCGTTCGAGAGTGAAGTATCGGAAGACGCAGTGGTGCCCGTACACCCGTGGGATGAACTGCAAAAATAGTTGTGATGGCCGCCAAAAGGAGTGCCAGATATGACATTACCGGTTCTTATCAATAACCAGTGGCAAGAAGGCAACGGGCCTTCTTTATCTTCCCTGAACCCAGCCACGGGAGAAGTGTTCTGGCAGGGTAATGCGGCCGATGAGGCCCAGGTGGCGAGTGCCGTAGAGGCCACCCGGGCGGCCAGTACCGGATGGTCCCGGGCAGGGTTTGAGCATCGGGTGGCCATCGCCCGCCGTTTTGGCGAACTGCTGGGCGAAAATAAAGAAGCCATGGCCCGCTGCATCGCTTCGGAAACCGGAAAGCCGTTCTGGGAAGCCCTGACCGAAGTGGCGGCCATGATGGGCAAAATCGAAATCTCGGTGAAAGCCTACAATGAGCGTACCGGCCAGCGCAGTACCGATATGCCGGGCGCAAAGGCTGTGCTTCGGCACAAACCCCACGGCGTGGTTGCAGTATTTGGCCCCTATAACTTCCCCGGCCACCTGCCCAACGGGCATATTGTTCCGGCCCTGATTGCCGGCAACACCGTGGTGTTCAAGCCCAGCGAACAAACCCCGGCCGTCGCCGGCAAAACAGCCGAGCTGTGGCTGGAAGCCGGGTTGCCCGCCGGAGTCCTGAACCTGGTGCAGGGCGCCAGGGAAACCGGCATCGCCCTGGCCAATCATCCGGATATTGATGGCCTGTTCTTTACCGGCAGCTCCCCGACCGGTGAAATTCTGCACCGGCAATTCGCCGGCAATCCGGGCAAAATCCTGGCCCTGGAAATGGGCGGCAACAACCCGCTGATTGTGGATGACACCGTAGACGTCACCGCCGCCGTGCACGAAACCATCCAGTCTGCCTACATTACCTCCGGCCAACGCTGCACCTGTGCCCGACGGCTGATGGTGCCGGCAGGAGAGTGGGGCGACAACTTCCTGGATGCCCTGGCCCGGGCCGTGGAAGCGATCCAGGTGGGTGGCGCCTTTGACGAGCCGGCGCCATTTATGGGCAGTGTCATTTCCGAAGCAGCCGCGCAGGGTGTGCTTGAGGCCCAGAGCCGGCTGCTGGAACTCGGTGGCCGTGCACTGGTAGCGAGCCAGCACCTGAAACCCGGCACAGGCCTGCTGTCACCGGGGCTGATTGATGTCACCGCTGCCGTGAATGTGCCCGACGAAGAGATCTTCGGGCCGGTACTTCAGGTTTACCGCTACCGGGACTTTGACGAAGCGATTCGACAGGCCAACAACACCCGTTTCGGGCTGTCTGCCGGTTTATTCAGTGAAAGCCGGGAGGGCTTTGAAGACTTCTACGACCGGATTCGGGCCGGCATCGTTAACTGGAACAAGCAGCTGACCGGTGCTTCCAGTGCCGCGCCCTTCGGTGGCATCGGCGCCAGCGGAAACCACCGTGCCAGTGCTTACTACGCGGCAGACTACTGCTCGTATCCGGTGGCGGGCATTGAGGCAGACCAACTGGCGTTGCCGGCCAGTCTGTCGCCCGGCCTTAAAATCATTTAAACAGGCTTTAGCGCTGGCTTCCGGTTGCGGTGAAGAAGGAAAGAAACTGTCTCTCCTCGATCTGCGCCTCGTGCAGCGTAACCGGCCGGAACCTGAGCGTTGTGCCTGGTGTTCGCTGGGCCAGGGCATCCAGGCTGCGGGGTGTAACGGCTCCGAGCTTTGGATATCCGCCGATGGTCTGGCGGTCATTGAGCAGCACGATCGGTTGCCCGTCGGCCGGAACCTGAATGGCGCCCAGGCTGGTGCCTTCTGAGATCAGGCGCTCTCCCAGCGGTTCCAGTGCCGGGCCTTTCAGGCGCGCACCCATGCGGTCGGTTTGCCGGGTCAGGGTGTAGGGATTGTTGAAAAAGGTGTCGAGAACGGACGCAGGAAAACGGTCGATCTGGGCACAAGGAATCACCGAAAGCACCAGCTCTTCCTTATAGTCCGGCCGCCAGCGCTCCGAGACTTTTCGGTTCAGAACCCTGGCGCTATCCGCGTGGCAGGGCAGGTGGTCGCCTTCCTGCAGTGGGCGACCATCCTGATTCAGGCCTCCGAGCCCCTCTCGCGTAAACGTGGCACAGCTGTTACCCAGCCCCGGCGCTACCTGAAACCCGCCAAGCACTGCCAGATAGTTTCTTATCCCCACCTTCGGTGCACTGAGGGCAATTCTGTCGCCGGCCTGAATATTGATAACGCTCCAGAGCGGCCGGGACTCGCCGTTAACCCGGCATTGTACTTCTGCTCCGGTAATCGCGATCTGGGTAGCAAGGTGACTGGTGAACTCAACCCCGCCGAAAGTGATTTCCAGCGCGGGCGTGCCGAAGGGATTATCCAGCAACCGGTTGGCCCAGGCCCAGGCGTTCCGGTCCATGGCGCCGCCAGTCGCCAGCCCCAGGTGCATCACACCCTGGCGCCCGCCATCCTGCAGCAAACTGAGAAAGCCGGGTTTTGTAAAAGTCAGGCCTGGCTGGGTGCTCATAGCTGGCCTCCGAGTGCCAGGTATTCCTCCCGGCCGATGGGCCGAAAGCGAACCCGCTGGCCGGCTTGAAGCAGGGAAGGCTGGCCCCGGCCAGGATCAAACAGCGTCAGAGGCGTTCGGCCGATCAGGTTCCAGCCACCGGGGGACTGCAGCGGATAGATGGCGGTTTGGGTATCTGCAATGCCCAGGGTTCCGGCTGGTACCCTGGCGCGCGGCGTTGCCAGGCGAGGTGTGGCCAGCTCCGCCGGTACTTCACCCAGATAGGCAAAACCGGGCGCAAAGCCGATGGCAAACACGTAGTACTCTTCAGCAGAATGCTTCTGGATGACCTGTTCCCTTGATAACCCGGCCTTGGCCGCAACCGCGTCGAGGTCCGGCCCTGTGGAGGGATCATAGTAAACCGGAATCTCTACAACATCGCCTTTGGCCGCGTTGGTTCCAACCTCGGGAAGCGTTGCTAACGCGTTGGTGATATCCGCCACCAGCGAGGCCAGGTCATCTTCCAGCACGTTGTAGCGCAGCAGCAGCGTGGTATAGGAAGGCACCATATCGATCAACCGGGGGCCCAGCCTGTGCGAAAGTGCCCGGGCGGCCCGCTGGATCCGCTCGGTCAGCGCAATATCAATAGCATCACCGAAGTGAAGCGTAATGGTATCAACGCCGGTTACTTCATATCGCCAGAACATTGCGGCTGTTCTCCGGGGGCTTTGGGTGGCTCTTTCCATGCGAAGAATACTATCTGACCCCCGAGGTATCACAAAGCCTGTTACCACGGGCCGAGTGTGTTTCAAAGAACTGAGTTGATGGGTGGAATCCCACCCAAATCGACTTCCATGACGGGTGAGATTTCACCCAACGGATGCCGGCGGCGCCGGCCTCAAAAATCCAACAGTCTGTTTTATAAGTATTTTCCCTGACTGGCCCGCTGCTTGCTCCCATATTTGCCAGCGAGGCCATCAAGGTCTCTCCAGCACCCAACCAACAAAATGAATCGGGAGCATTCCTTTATGAAACTTCAAACCGTTCTGGCGGCTGCGCTCGCCACCTCCGTTGTTGCAGGCCCTGTGGTTGCCCAGGACCGTGACGGCTGGCCGGATAACTTCACTGTCGGTACTGCCAGTCAGGGCGGCACCTACTTTGCCTACGGCTCTGGCTGGGCGAACTTCGTGGCTGAAAACCTGGGCGTATCCGGCGGTGCCGAAATCACCGGCGGCCCGGTTCAGAACATGGCACTGGTGCACACCGGTGACCTGAAGTTTGGCCTGACCACCATGGGCCCGGCCCGGGAATCCCGTGACGGCGAAAGCCCGCTGGCTCCGGGTATGAAGATGGATAACGTGTGCGCGATGTTCCCGATGTATGAAACCCCGTTCTCCATTACCGCCCTGTCCAGCTCCGGCATTGCGTCTATCTCTGATATCCCGGATGGCGCCACCATCGGCTTTGGCCCGGCCGGTTCAACTTCTGACACCTACTTCCCGCGCATGATGGAAACCCTGGGTGTGAAGTTCGAGCGTCGTAACGGTAGCTGGTCTGATCTGGGCGGCCAGCTGCAGGATGGCCTGATTGACGTGGTGGCCTTTGCCGCCGGTATTCCGATTCCGGCTGTTAGCCAGCTGGAAGTGCAGACTGACGTGAACATCATCGGCATGAACGATGACGAGGCGAAGAAGGTGATCGAAAACTTCCCGGTCTCCGAGTTCATCATCCCGGCCAGCACTTACCAGTCCCTGGAGGAGCCGTCCCGCGTGGTGTCCATGTGGAACTTCGCCATGGTGAACTGCGACATGCCGGAAAGCTTCGTGTATGAAATCACCAAGCTGACCATGGAAAACAATGACAAGATGGTGTCTATCCACAAAGCCGCCCGTCATTCCATTCCCGAGAACTACACCAAGAACAACGTGCTGCCCTGGCATCCGGGTGCTGCCCGCTGGTTTAACGAAAACGGTTACACCATCGAAGCAAGCGCCATCAAGCAGTAAGGCCTGAGCCCGGGGTGCCTGCATGGCGCCCCGGGTCTGGTTGTTCGAATTACCGCCTTACCTCCAGGCAGGACTTAACATGACCAAAGAACACACGCATTCCGAGGGTGAACAGCAACTGGCTGAGAACCTGACGATCAACGAAGACCACCTGCTTGCCCACAACGTGGATGAAGAGCCGGTTGAAGCCAACCGCCGGATGTTCACCGGGTTGCTGCTCAAGTTTGTGGTAATGCTGGCCATCGCCTACTCGGTGTTCCACCTGTACACCCTGAACGTAGCGCCCATGGAAACCTGGTCGTTCCGGATTGTGCACGTAGCCGGTGCCCTGGTACTGGGCTTTATCCTGTTTGCCGGCGCCCGCTTTGTATCAGCCGAAGAAGGCCCTGCCCGGCACAAGTGGACCACCTGGATTGGCGGCGCAGCCATGATTCCTGCGTTGTACGCCCTGTACCAGACCTGGTCTTTCAACCAGATGGTCCAGAACGGCACCATGCGTATTCCTGCCGAGCTGGAAACCTGGCATTTTGGCTGGCCGTTGCTGGCGGCGTCTGCCATTGGCATTGTCATGAGCTGGTTCCACCAGCGTGACCGCGCCCGCTTCAGCGTGCCCGACCTGGTGCTGATTGTGTGTTCAGTTGCAGTTGCCGCCTACCTGCTGATTGTCTTTAACACCTCCATGCGGATGACCACCGGCACGGCGTTTGCCCCGGTCGGCATTTCCTTTGCCGCAGTTGCCGGCACCGCGCTGATTATGGAACTGACCCGCCGGGTGGCTGGCCTGGCCCTGGTGGTTATCGGGCTGGTGTTCCTGGTTTATGTGTTCGCCGGGCCGTACCTTCCGGGCTTCCTGGGTTATCCGGGGCTGTCTGCCCAGCGTTTCTTCAGCCAGGTGTACACCGATGCGGGCATTCTTGGGCCCACCACCGCGGTGTCATCTACCTACATCATTCTGTTCATCATCTTTGCGGCCTTTTTGCAGGCCTCCAAGGTGGGTGACTACTTTGTGAACTTTGCCTTTGCAGCAGCCGGTCGCTCCCGTGGGGGCCCTGCCAAGGTGGCGATTTTTGCCTCCGGCCTGATGGGTATGATCAACGGCACCAGTGCCGGTAACGTGGTGTCTACCGGTTCCCTGACCATTCCGCTGATGAAGCGGGTAGGTTACAGCAAGGAATCGGCTGGTGCGGTGGAGGCTGCAGCCTCTACCGGTGGCCAGATCATGCCGCCGATCATGGGTGCCGGCGCCTTCATCATGGCGGAGATTACCGGTATTCCCTATACCGAGATTGCCATTGCCGCGATTATTCCGGCCATCCTGTACTTCGCGTCTGTGTTCTTCATGGTGGACTTTGAAGCCAAGAAGCTGGGCATGCGTGGAATGCGCAGTGACGAACTGCCGAACCTGCGCCTGATGATGCGCCAGGTGTACCTGTTTGCACCGATCATTATCCTGATTGTGGCGCTGTTCCAGGGCTACTCCGTGATTCGGGCCGGCACCCTGGCGACCGTATCTGCAGCGGTGGTGAGCTGGATTTCACCCAACAAGATGGGGTTGAAGTCTATCCTTCGGGCCTTTGAAATCGCCGCCTACATGTCTATCCAGATCATCGTGGTGTGTGCCGCGGCGGGTATCATTGTGGGAGTTATCTCCCTGACCGGTGTGGGTGCGCGTTTCTCGGTACTGCTGCTGGATGTGGCCGCCCACAGCCATCTGCTGGCACTGGTGTTTGCCATGTTCATCTCGATCTTGCTGGGTATGGGCATGCCAACCACGGCCGCCTATGCGGTGGCGGCCTCTGTGGTAGCGCCGGGCCTGGTGCAGCTGGGTATCGAGCCACTGACCGCGCACTTCTTCGTGTTCTACTTTGCCGTGGTGTCTGCCATCACGCCGCCGGTTGCCCTGGCGTCTTACGCTGCGGCCGGTATTTCCGGTGCCAATGCCATGTCTACCTCGGTAGCGTCGTTCCGCATCGGTATTGCCGCGTTCATCGTGCCGTTCATGTTCTTCTATAACGGTGCGCTGTTGATGGAAGCCGGCTGGGTCGAGATCGCCCGGGCACTGGTTACCGCTACCTTCGGCGTGTACCTGTTGTCTGCCGGTGTGCTGGGCTGGTTTGCCCGCTCTGCCGCCCCGGTTCTGGTGCGCCTGTTGCTTGTCGCCGCTGCGCTGATGACCATCGAAGGCGGAGTGTGGACAGACCTGGCCGGTATCGGGCTTGCGGTGGTGGCGTTCCTGATCCAGCGCAAGCGGGCACCCGGGTTGGCTGCGGCCTGATATGGCAAGGCAAGGGCAGGGCAGCGGTCATGACGGCCTGTTGTCCTGCCCGGATTCCGGCGCTAGTCTAGAGGCTTTGCCGGAATCCGAACCCATGCTTAACCGGATCAGCATTACTGTTGTTCTGATTATTACCCTGCTGCTGTCCTGGCTGCTCGGGGGCTGGTCTGGTTACCGGCAACTGGAGCAGGACAGCCTGCAGGAAGCCTTTCGTTATCGCCAGCTGGTCGCCAACGAGCTTAACCGCTACCTGCCGGTGCCTGCCCTGATTGCCGAACACCCCCTGCTGGCGGACGCCCTGAAAGAACCGGATAACGCCGTTACCCTGCTCCGCGCCAACGAGCAGATGCAGCGGATGGCCACCATTGTGGGCGGCTCCGATATCTACCTGATGGACCTGACCGGGATGACCATTGCGGCCAACAATTTTGGCCAGCCAAATACTTTTGTGGGCAACAATTACGCCTTCCGGCCGTATTTTTCAGAAGCGGTTGCCACCGGCGGGTCGGTAGCCTACTTCGCCCTGGGCAATATCTCCTCGGAGCGGGGCCTGTATTTCACCAACCCGGTTCGTGACCAGCGCGGCAATATGCTGGGTGTTGTTGCTATCAAGGTTCTGGTACACGAGCTGGAATCCCAGTGGCACCGGCCGGAATCCCGCCAGCAGGCGGAGATGGTGGTGCTGGATGGCGACGGCATCAGCTTTTTGTCCAGCCGGACGGACTGGCTCTATCGGGATTTCAGGCCGACGGATAATGCCGAAGAGAATGCCAGGGTTCGCCAGCGCTATCCCGAGCGGGAACTGAAGCCCGTTGACTTTGTGGAGCAGGGCAAGCCCTGGGTGCTGGCGGACGAGTCAGCCCGCATCCGGTTAAGAGAAAGTGACAAGGCCGGAACCTACCTGACGGTTGAAACCGGTTTGCCCCGGCTGGACTGGAGCCTGCTGGTGCTGACTGACACCCGGCCGATACTGTGGACCCGCATCGGGTTTATGGCCGGTGGCCTGGCCCTGTTCCTGGCCTGTTTCCTGACCTGGCTGTACCTGCGCGAGCGTTATCGCCGGGAGCGGGAGCTGGCACTCAGGGGTGAACAGCTGGAGCGCCGGGTGGCCCAGCGCACCGCAGATCTCCGTGAAACCCAGCAGGAGCTGATCCAGGCCGCCAAGCTGGCGGTACTGGGCCAGATGTCCGCCGGCCTGAACCATGAAATCAACCAGCCCCTGACGGCGATCCAGGCCTATGCCCGTAACAGCCGGAAGTTCCTGGAGCGGGGTGCCACCGACATGGTGGATGCCAACCTGGGAGAGATTGTTGCCCTGTGCGACAAGATGGCGGAGCTGATCCGGCAGTTCAAGGTGTTCGCCCGCAAGTCTGAGGGGCCGCCGTCCGTGGTGGATCTGCGCCTGCCGGTTGATGCGGCGCTGAAGATTATCCGCGCCCAGAACGCCAGCGAGGGCATTAACATTCGCTGGCAGCGACCGGACAACCCGGTGATGTGCCACGGTGACCTGATCCGGGTGGAGCAGGTGATGGTTAACCTGCTGGCCAATGCGGTCCAGGCGGTGGAAGGCTGCGAGCAACCGCAGATTGATATCCTGGTTGCCGATGAAGACGACGACTGGCGCTGCGTGGTGAAGGATAACGGCCATGGCTTGCCGGGTAATTCCGAGCAGGTGTTCGAGCCGTTCTTTACCACCCGATCGGTCAAGCAGGGGCTGGGGCTCGGCCTGTCGATTTCCCGGCAGATTGTCGAAGCACTTGGCGGCAGCCTGACCGGCCAGAACCGGGTCGACGGCCCCGGGGCGGAGTTTGTTCTGACACTGAAACAGCGTAAGGCAGAGGGATGACAATACCATCAGTGATTTTTGTGGATGATGACCCGGATATCCGGCCGGTTATGGAACAAACCCTCACCCTGGAAGATATCCCGGTAGCCTGTTTTGCCGACGGAGCATCGGCGCTGAAGCTGGTGCAGCCAGAGTTCGAAGGCATCGTCCTGTGCGACTACAACATGCCGGGCATGGATGGCATGCAGCTGTTGCACGAGGTACGGAAGATTGATGAAGACATCCCGGTGATTCTGCTCACCGGCCAGGGCGACATCAGCACGGCGGTGTCGGCCATGCAGCAGGGGGCCTATGACTTCATTGAAAAGCCCTTTGACCACGATGAGCTGATCGAACTGCTGCGGCACGCCCTGGAAAAACGGCACCTGGCACTGGAAAACCGGCGCCTGAAGGCCCAGTTGCGGCAGCTGGCCAAGCCCGGGCCGCGGGTTTTGGGTGATTCGCCGGCGATGCAGGCGGTAATGTCGACCATCGGGCCGATCCTGGATATTTCCGCAAACGTGCTGCTGCATGGTGAAACCGGTTCCGGTAAGGATGCCCTGGCCCGGTACATTCACGAAAGCAGCCCCCGCAGTGCCCACAACTTTGTCGCCATCAACTGCGGCGCGGTGCCCGAAAACCTGATCGAGAGTGAGCTGTTCGGCCACGAAGCCGGGGCCTTCACCGGTGCCGAGAAGCGGCGGATCGGCAAGATTGAGCATGCCCACCGGGGTACTTTGTTCCTGGATGAAGTGGAAAGCATGCCCATGGCGCTGCAGGTGAAACTGCTTCGGGTGCTTGAGGAGTTGCGGGTGGAGCGGCTGGGCAGCAACCAGTCAATAGATGTGGATGTGCGCATTATTGCTGCCACCAAGGCCGACCTGAAACAGCTCAGCGATGAGGGAGAGTTCCGGTCTGATCTCTACTACCGGCTGAATGTGGTGAAGGTGGACATTCCGCCCCTGCGGGAGCGCAAGGAAGACATTCCCACGCTGTTTCACCACTTTGCCCTGATTGCCGCCGCCCGTTACGACCGGGAGAGCGTTCCGCTGGATGCCCGGCAGGCGGCCCGGCTGATGCAGCACTCCTGGCCGGGCAACGTGCGGGAATTGCGGAACCTGGCGGAGCGTTACGTACTGCTGGGGCCGGCAGCCCTGGATGGTGGTGACAGTTCCGAACAGGGCAACCTGTCCGGCCGCCAGACACTATCCGAGATGATGGACGGGTTTGAACGCACGGCCATCGTGAGCGCGCTCAACGCCAGCCATGGCAGTATCAAAGACACCATGCTTCAGCTGGGAATTGCCCGCAAAACCCTGTACGACAAGATGAAGAAGCACGGTCTGGACAAGGCCCAGTTCAAAGACTAGCGCCCCTCAATCAGGGCGCAATCTTCTTCTTTAGTGCCTTGGTCAGCGGCCGTGGCAAACTCGGCAGCGACTTCAGCAGCCAGGGCAGTACCTTCCGTTTAACGCCATTCAGTGACTCCGGCACCACCGCTTCAATGAGGTGGGGCCCGGGGTGCGCCTGGGCGTACTCCATGGCTTTGATCAACTCTTCCGCCGTGCGCACTCGCACACCGTGCACACCCATGCTCTGGGCCAGCTGGGCGTAGTGGGTGACCGGCCCGCTGATGTCCAGCTGGGACTTTGCCTTGGCGCCGGCTTCTTCTGCGCCTACTCGTTCCAGCTCCACGTTCAGGATGGAGTAGGAGGCGTTGTTGAAGATGATGCTGGTCACGTTCAGGTTTTCCCTCGCCATGGTCCACAGGGCCTGGATGGTGTACATGGCGGTGCCGTCGCCGATCAGGGCGAACACCGGGCGGTCCGGGCAGGCGATGGCGGCGCCCACGGCATTAGGCAGACCCTGGCCGATGGCGCCCCCGGTGAGGGTGATCATGTCGTGGCGCGGAGCGCCTGCGGTCATGGCGTTGAGCATCAACCCGGAGGTGATGGATTCATCCACGATGATGCTGTTCTCCGGCATCAGCTCGCCCATGGCCCGGCACACTTTTTCAGCGGTCAGCTTGCCCTTGGGCAGTCCCGGCCGGCCTTCGGCCTGCAGCCTGGGCTCGGCACCGGCCGCGCCCAGGGCTTCAGCCAGTTTGTTCAGGCTGGCGGCGGCGTCTTGCTCCGGAGTGCTGAGCGTGAGGGCGGTGCAGTTGTCAGGCACCAGGTAACTCTGCTTGCCCGGGTAGCCAAAGAACGACACCGGCGCCTTGGCGTCTACCAGCACCAGGTGGTCGAATTCAGACAGCTGCAGGGTGGCCAGCTCTGCCAGGTAGGCAATTCGTTCCACCGGCGGTAAGCCGGCTCCCCGTTCAATTCGGGTCGGGAAGGTTTCGGCAAACAGGGTAACGCCACTGTGGGCGGCAATGCGGGCCGCGGCCATCAATGCCGGCTCGCGCAGGGCGCGGCCACCGAGTAACAGGGCGGTTTTCCGGCCACTGGCGATGGCGTCTTTTACCGCCTGAACGGCGGCATCGTCCGCCGCCTGGGCTTCCGGCTGTGGCAGTGGCGCACAGGGTTGGCCGCCTTCGCCCCAGGATACATCGGCGGGCAGGATCAGGGTCGCTACCTGCCCGGGCAGGCCCTTGGCCACTGCGATGGCTTCGGCGGCGTCCTCGCACAGGGCTTCGGTGCTTTGAGAGGTGCGCACAAAGCCCGGAGACACGTTGCGGGCCACGGTTTTGATGTCGGATTGCAGCTGGGCGTCGTACTTCACATGGTAGGTGGCGTGGTCGCCAACAATGTTCACCACCGGCACCTTGCCTTTGCGGGCGTTGTGCAGGTTGGCCAGGCCATTGCCCAGGCCGCAGCCCAGGTGCAGCAGCGTTGCTGCCGGCTTGTCGGCCATGCGGGCGTAGCCGTCGGCCGCACCGGTGGCCACACCTTCAAACAGGGCCAGTACGGCGCGCATTTTCGGCTCGCTGTCCAGGGCGGCCACAAAGTGCATCTCGCTGGTGCCGGGGTTGGTAAAGCAGACTTCAATGCCGGCATCGACCAGTGTTTTCATCAAGGCTTGGGCGCCGTTTGGCATGTTCTCTCTCCTGATCCTGTCGGATTCTTGTTTTCGCTTGATAGTCGGTTAGTTAACGGCCGCTGACGATGGACCTTGCCGCCGCCCGGGCGGTCATGATGCAGCCGGGCAGGAAGGTGCCTTCCAGTGATCGTTTACCATTGGCGCCACCACCACCAAAGCCTGCGGCTTCGCCTACACAGTAAAGCCCGCTGACCGGCTGGCCGCTGGCGTCCAGCACCCGGCTTTGCAGGTCGGTACGAAGGCCGCCCAGGCTTTTTCGGGTGGTCAGCTGCATGTGGATGGCAATAAACGGCCCCGCGCCGGGTTTCTGCAACGGCGCCGGTTTGCAGGTGCGCAGCTTGTCTGGTCCCCACTGGCGGGCATGCAGGATTTTGCGGATTTGCGGGTCGTTATTCAGCTGGCTGCCCTTGCTGAAATTGGCGTCGAAGGCATCGGCGGTGGCTTTCAGGGTGGTGGGGTTGATGTCCAGCGAGCTGGTGAGCGCGTTCATTTTCTCTGCCAGTCCTTCCAGGGTGTCGTCCACCAGGAAGTGGGGGCTTTCGTGGGCCATCTGGTTGACCAGCGGTTTGTTGCCCAACAGCAGTTCTTTCAGGAACAGCGGGAACTGCTTGTCGCGTATGCGGGCGTTGTGCTCGGCGCCGGAGATGGCAAATTCTTTCAGGGCAATGCGCCGGTTCAGCAGGTGCCAGGTCCAGGGCTTTTCCTGCTCCGCTACGCGCTGGCACAGCCAGTGGGTGTCGAAACCGGTTACCAGGGGCTCCGGCCCGATGCGCTCACCACGATGGTTCAGCCACAGGGCGGATTTGCACGGAATGGTCGACAGACCGTGGCCGGGAAAGTGCGGGTAGGGGTGGGGAAAGCCTGCTGCGTAGTTCCACATTTCGCCGGCGTGGGTAATTTTTGCGTCCAGGTGGTCTTCGGCCCAGTGGTGCAGCTTGCCGTCGGCAAAGGGGTGGGCGCCATTGAGCAGGGTGGCCGGTTGTGGCCGGTCTTTGGGCCAGTTGGCCCGGCATTCGGCATGGCTGCCGTTGATGCCACCCATGGCCAGTACCACGGTGGGTGCGCTCAGCCGGACTTCCTCGCCAGTGGATTCCTTGATGGCGACGGCGCCGCTGATGTTGCCCGCCTGTTGCTCCAGGGCCGTTACCTTGTGGCCGTGCAGGATGGTCAGGCCATGTTGGGTGTCGGCGTTGTGCAGGGCATTGATCATGCGGCGGGTCAGTTCCCGGGACGTGCCCCAGACTATGTGGTAGCGGGGTACGGAGTTGCCGTCACCAAACCGGCCGCGTTCTACCCAGTTGACCGCCGGCATGAATTTCAGGCCTTCGTCGATCAGCCAGTCGTGCACCTCGGCGCGGGAGTTTTCCACGTAATAGCGGGCCCACTGCATGGGCCACTCGTCGGTCGGGTCCAGCTCTCCGAAGCTTATCCAGTCTTGCAGGGCCCGCTCCGGGGAATCGGCAATTTTCATGCGCCGTTGCAGGGGGGTGTCGATCAGCGCCATGCCGCCAAAGGCCCAGAGTGCAAGCCCGCCAAGGCGCTCCGGGGTGTCCCGGTCGACAATGGTCACGGTTTTGCCGGCCCGCAGGGCTTCCAGGGCGGTGACAATGCCGGCCAGGCCGCCTCCGGCAATTACGATGTCTGAGGCTATGTGTCTGGCCATTAACGCTATCCCCTTTGTTTTTTGGTGTTTTTATAGCAGAGACAATATACCGCAAGACAGGATTCTGAATTGACCTTCGAGGCCAACATGGTTGGCCTCGAATGCCATGATCAGAGGTTGGCTTCGGCGAACTCCGCCAGTACCGAGCGCGGTACGCCCTGAAGGTGGATGTGGCCGCCATGGCGGAAGCCCTTGAAGCGTTCGGTCATGTAGGTCAGGCCGGAGCTCAGGGGGCTCAGGTACGGGGTGTCGATCTGCGCCAGGTTACCCAGGCAGATCACCTTGGAGCCGTTACCGGCCCGGGTGATGATGGTCTTGATCTGGTGCGGGGTCAGGTTCTGGGATTCATCAATGATGATCAGGCTGTGCTGGAAGCTGCGGCCCCGGATGTAGTTCATGGATTTGAAGTGCAGGGGCACCTTGCTGAGGATGTAATCCACGCTGGCAGTCATGTTCTCGTCGTCTTCATGCAGGGCTTCAAGGTTGTCCACGATGGCGCCCAGCCAGGGCTCCATTTTTTCCGCCTCGGTGCCCGGCAAAAAGCCGATATCTTCGTCCAGTCCCTGGGTAGATCGGGTGGCGATGATGCGCTTGTAGAGCTTGCTGGCCACAGTCATTTCAATGCAGGCTGCCAGGGCCAGGATGGTTTTACCGGAGCCGGCAGAACCGGTCAGGTTCACCAGGTGGATATCCGGGTCCAGCAGCAGGTGCAGGGCCATGGCCTGGTAGATGTCCCTGGGTACCAGGCCCCAGACTTCTTCGTTCATCAGGTCGTGCTGGTGCAGGTCTTTGATCACCAGCTGGTCGTCCGAGATATCCACCACCTGGCCGATAAAGCCCCGCTCATCAATCACGAATTCGTTGATGTTCAGCCTGGCCAGTTCGCCTTCCCGTTTGAGCAGGTGTTCGGTCACCCCTTCCCGCTGCACGGTTTCCACCTTGGCGATGTTGTCCCAGAAGGAATTCGGAAATTCTTTGTAGCCCCTGGGCAGCAGGTCGATGTCATCCAGCAGCTGGTCGTTGTGGTAGTCCTGGGCTTCTACGCCAAAGCCCCGGGCTTTCAGCCGCATGTTGATGTCTTTGCTGACCAGGATGATGTCGCGGGATTTGTGCCGGGCCTGCAGGGCCGCCAGGGTGTTGATGATCTTGTTGTCGTTCAGGTGTTCGGGTAGCGAATGGGTGCCGGCACCCTCGGTACTCATGATGATCGACAGGCTACCCAGTGGGTCCGCTTTTTTGCCGCGCAGAATGGGTACGCCTTTTTCAATGTCCTTCGGGCTGGCATCGCCCAGCAGTTTGTCGATGTTGCGAATGGCCTGGCGGCAGTCGGCGGCAACGGTCTGTTTGCCGGACTTCAGGCTGTCGAGTTCTTCGAGGACGGTCATCGGAATGATGACATCGTGTTCTTCAAAGTTCAGGAGGGCATTCGGATCGTGGATCAGGACATTGGTGTCGAGGACGTACATTTTCTTGCGAGCTTGCGGTGCTCTGGGCATAGGGTGAGTTACCTCTCTGGTGGCTCAGTCGTTCTCGGCGCAGCGCCGGCTCAGTTCCTGGTTGGAAACCAGCTTCAGCATGTCGTAGGTAGTAATGATGCCGGTGATTTTTGAATCCCGGGTGACAAAGATCCGGTGCAGGTGTTCGCGCATCATGATGTTGGCAATGTCTCGCACCGGGGTGTCCTCGTCAACCGAGA
Source organism: Marinobacter sp. UBA3607 (assembly GCF_002375525.1). Classification (NCBI taxonomy): domain Bacteria; kingdom Pseudomonadati; phylum Pseudomonadota; class Gammaproteobacteria; order Pseudomonadales; family Marinobacteraceae; genus Marinobacter; species Marinobacter sp. UBA3607. Next base: position 20,736 of record NZ_DFLY01000023.1, read on the forward strand.
GTACGATCGGTGTCATGATATCCCGCACTTCTACCGGTACCTTGCCCATTTCCTCGAAAATAACCATGCGCAGGCGCCTGGCTTCTTTCTGTTCTTCTTCGGTGAGCTTGGGCTGGTCTCCGGAGCGGGCAGCATTCCAGCGGAATTCGGTGATGTCTTTGAGGGTGGCAATGCCGATGATATCGCCGTTGTCATCGGTTACCGGGCTGCCGGTAATTTCGTTATCGGTGAGGAATCGGGCCAGCCTGTCCATGGTCCAGTGGTGGGGGACGGCTTTGATGGTGGGGGTCATGATCTCATGGGCGAGAACAGTCATTGGCAGGCGTCTTCCATTTGCGGTGCTTTTGCTGAAGCTTAGTCGTTCCGTGGCCCGCAGTCACCCCTGTTTGTGCGCCGGTTAGCGGTTGTCAGGCACAACGCCTTGCAGGTTGCCGTCTTCGGCCCATTCCAGCCGGTAGCCCTGATACTTGTCAGACTGAGCCACTGCTTCCAGCGCCTGCATGGACTTGACGGGGATATCCACCAGGAGGTTGTTCACCAGCCAGCCGGGCAGGGAGCCGTTGGGCTCGGTGTGCTGTACCCACACCAGGTGGGTGCGCTCGCCCCGGGGCGTGAACTGGTAGAGGGTATTGGATACGTCAACCCGAACCCGGCTGCTGTACTCTGCCCGCATGCCCGGGGTGGCGTTCAGGTCCATGATGACCTGGCCGGTGTCGGCATCGCCCCGGGTGCGGATGCGCAGAACATAGTCCCGGTCGGTTACCGGCCAGGGCATGTCGTTTACCGAGTAGGCGTAGCGGTCGTGGAAATCTCCCTGGCCGAAGGCATAGGATTCTGAGCAGTTGAGCACCCATTCCTCGCAGGATTCCGGGTTGATCATGACCGCCATCAGGTTTTCGACAGAGGCGTCCAGTTCGGCGACGGCTTTGAAGGCCTGGAAGCCGGAACCGGGCTGGTCCATTGTGTAGATGCGGATGTTGTCGACTTCTTTCTGCAGGGCCCATTGCGCGGCGTCGATGGCCGGCAGGTTACCCGTTTCGGCGCCTGTGGCGGGGGCGGACAGGACAATGCCGGTAACAAGGCCGGCCAGACTGATCAAGGAGGCCCTGAAGCCAAGGGCTCTGGTAAACAGCATAAGCTACACTTTGATGAGGAAGTTGGCGGCAGTCTATCACGGAGCCCTGGCGGCCTTTGGTGCCGGAACAAGGGTTTGTGAACCAGGTAACTTACTGAATCGCCCGAGGGCGCAATTGGCCTGATCTGACGGAAAATATGACAAAACAAACACTGATCGATGCAAAGGGGCGGTTCACCCCCGGGGTCCTGGACCAGCCGGTGGAAACCATCAATTACCTGGATTACGACCTGCGTACGGTGATGGACAAGCCGCGGTCCCGGCTGGCAAAGCGCTGGCGGTTCAACCAGTTCCAGTTTGTCAGTGCCATGGCGCCGGGCTGGGTGTTCGGCATGGCGATTGTGGACCTGAAGCTGCTGGGCAGCGGGTTTTTCTACCTGTTCGATTTCGAGAGCGGGCAGATGTTCGAACAATCGTTCATGCAGCCGTTGGCCCGGCACACCGTGATCGAGCCATTCCCGGAACATGGCGCGTCCCGCTTTCGCAAGGGCGAGGTGAGCCTGTCCATCGAGCCGACGGAGGGTGGCCGCAAGGTACAAGTGACAGCACCGGGAACAATCCGGGTAGACCTGACGTTGCAGGATACCGACCAGCCCCTGCGGCTGGTGTGCCCGGCTGGTTACAACGGCTGGGTGTTTACCCGGAAATCCGCCGGGCTGGCGGTGGAAGGGGAGGTACGCTGGGGCGGGCAGGCGTGGCGTTGTGACGAGCAAACCCGGGCGTCCATCGACTGGAGTTGTGGCTTTATGCGCCGGGAAACCGCCTGGAACTGGGCCTGCCTGGCCGGTGTGGCCGAAGATGGCACGTCCATCGGCCTGAACCTGGCCGCTGGGGTGAACGAAACCGGTATGACAGAAAACGCCCTGTGGCTGGATGGCCAGTGTATCAAGCTGGGGGCGGCCCGCTTTGTGTTCGACCGGTACCGGGCCGGTAGTGAATGGCGGGTAACCACCGGGGACGGCCGGGTAGACCTGGCCTTTGAGCCGGCTGGCGTGCGCAAGGAGCGGTTGAATGCCTGGGTGCTGGCGTCCAACTTCCGGCAGTTTGCCGGCACCTTTAGCGGTACGGTGACAGATGAAGCGGGCAAAAAAATCCCCGTAGCCGGGCTACGGGGATTGGTGGAAGATCACTTCGCCCGCTGGTAACGCGGGCGCCGCCGTTATTTTTCCGGCAGGGTGACGTTCAGTTCCAGTACCGAACAGCTTTCGTTACGGTCCACATCTACCTGGACCATGTCGTCGCTGATCTGCACGTATTTGCGAATCACATCCAGCAGTTCCTGCTGCAGCTGTGGCAGGTAATCCGGCATGTCGCGCTGGCCCCGTTCGTGGGCCACGATGATCTGCAGGCGTTCCTTGGCCACGCTCGCGGTGTTGTTCTTCTTGCTTCTGAAGTAATCCAGAAAACTCATCCCTTAGCCCCCCTTGAACATCCGTGAGAAGAAACCCTTTTTCTGGGCCGTCATGAAGCGGTGCTCCCGGTCTTCACCCAGCAGCCGCGCTACCGCGTCGTCATAGGCCTGGCCGGCATCGCTGTTTTCTTCCAGGATCACCGGAAGGCCCTGGTTGGAGGCGTTCAGTACCACCTGGCTTTCCGGGATAACGCCCAGCAGGGGGATGGCCAGGATTTCTTCAACATCTTTTACAGACAGCATTTCGCCACGGTCTACCCGGTCCGGGTTGTAGCGGGTCAGCAGCAGGTGTTCTTTCACCGGGTCCTGGCCCATTTCGGCGCGGCGGGACTTGCTCTGCAGAATGCCCAGAATGCGGTCAGAATCCCGCACCGAGGACACTTCCGGGTTGGTAACCACGATGGCCTCATCGGCATAGTACAGGGCCATCTGGGCTCCGTGCTCGATGCCGGCCGGGGAGTCGCACACGATGTAGTCGAAAGTCTGCGACAGCTCGTTGATGACCTTCTCTACGCCTTCCCGGGTGAGGGCTTCTTTTTCACGGGTCTGGGAAGCCGGCAGGATGTACAGGGTTTCTACCCGCTTGTCCTTGATCAGCGCCTGGTTCAGGGAGGCTTCGCCCTGGATCACGTTTACGAAGTCGTAAACCACCCGGCGCTCGCAGTTCATGATCAGGTCGAGGTTACGCAGGCCCACATCGAAGTCGATGACGACGGTCTTGTGGCCGCGCTTGGCAAGGCCGGTGCTGATTGAAGCGCTGGTGGTGGTTTTACCAACGCCGCCTTTTCCTGAGGTAACGACAATGATTCTAGCCAAGGTTCAATTCCTGTTTCGCAGTGGATTCGTCATGTCTTCATATGTTGTTTTTGGCTGTCACAACATCAGGCCTTGTCCAGTGGCGTTACCACCAGCAGGTCGTCCCTGAGCTGGATCTGCACAGCGCTTTTCCAGCCATTGTCCTGAAGATCTTCGGAGATTTTATAGTGTCCGGCGATGGACACAAGCTCCGCTTCAAGTGACTGGCAGAATACCCGGGCGCTCTCGGCACCGTGGATACCGGCCAGTGCCCGCCCGCGCAGGGGGCCGTACACGTGAATATTGCCTGCGGCCAGTACTTCGGCACCTGCCTGCACCGGCGCCAGGATAATCAGGTCTCCCTCCGGGGCATACACCTGCTGGCCGGAACGCACCGGCTGGCTGATGATGCGGGCCGGGGCCGGTTCTGCGGTTGACAGCGCAGCGGCCGGCGTTTCAGCCACCGGGGCCTCTTCGGCCGCAGCTTCCGGTTCCGGGGCTGCCGTTTGTGGCTTTTCGCGTACCGTACCGCCTGGCAGCAGGGCCAGGGAAGCGCCCCGGGCCAGTCGGCGCTGGTCTTCATTGCCGGCACGAACGCCAATCACGTGGATGTTGTGGCGGCGACAGGTGCCGATGATCTTGAAGAAATCCAGTTCGCTGTCCAGGCCTTCGTATTTCTCCAGGCTGATGATCAGCGGGATGTCTTTGAAGAAACCCGGTGCCTGGCTGATCTTGTCCCGCAGGTTGGCTTCGAACTCATCGTTGTCGAAGTAGTAAAGCTCCAGGGCCGTCAGTGAGACGTTTGCGCTTTTCAGCTGGAAACTCTGTTTTACCCCGGAGGTGGCGGTATCGCTCATGAATAGCAGTCTTCCCTGGTGTTTTACGAGTTGGTTTCGTTTCTCGGGCGCAATGGCTGGCCGTCAAAGCGGATTCCGGACCAGCCGGTGCTGATGAACTGGCGGATGTTGCCGTGGCTGTCGCCGGCCGGGTCGCCCAGTACCTGCTGGTAGTGCTGGGCAAACAGCTGCAGGGTATCGGATTCGTTCAGGTTGCAGTACTGGCCCAGGGCAAACACCCGGCAGGAACCGGCGTTCTCGCCGGCCTCGTTACGCAGCGGACCGTTGTTGAAACCGGTGGGCTGGAACTCGAAGTGCTGGTCGATCAGTGCCAGGGTATCGTCAAAACTGGCGTGGCCGCCCTGCAGGGAGGCCAGGTGAATGCGAACGGCTTCAGCAGCGTTCATTATTTGTGGTCCTGTTTCGGGCCGATCTGGTACTTCGCTTTCCAGTCTTCGTAAGGCATGCCGTAGATTTCTTCGCGGGCGGCGGGGTCTGTGATCTCGAACCCGCGTTCGGCGGCTTCGGCGCGGTACCACTTGGACAGGCAGTTGCGGCAGAAGCCGGACAGGTTCATCAGGTCGATGTTCTGTACGTCGGTGCGCTCGCGCAGGTGCGCAACCAGGCGGCGGAAGGCGGCCGCTTCGATTTCAGTGCGATCGTTCTCGGGGATGGGATTAGTCATGGAGCCTCACAGTGATGTACCGGGTTATGTTCTGGGTTTCCTGACATTCTCGGCATGTTACCGTAAGATACAAGGCTGTATAAACGTACAGATTGTTAACGTGAGCCTGCCTGTATGGCCCAGCGCAAGATCATCCATGTAGATTGCGACTGTTTTTACGCCGCTGTCGAGATGCGTGACGACCCGTCTTTGCGGGACGTTCCGCTGGCTGTGGGCGGCGCCGGCGGCCGTGTTGTGGTGACTACCTGCAACTATAAGGCCCGGGCTTTTGGCGTGCGCTCGGCCATGCCGGGCAGCGAAGCCCGGCGCCTGTGCCCCGGGCTGGTGATGGTGCCACCGGACCTGGGCAAGTACCGGGCGGTTTCCCAGCAGGTGATGGCCATTCTTCGTGATATGACCGACCTGGTGGAGCCGCTGTCGCTGGATGAAGCCTTCCTGGATGTCTCCGACATTAGCGACCATAAAGGCAGTGCCACCCTGATGGCCCGGCACCTGCGGGAGCGGGTGAAGCGGGAGGTGGGCATCACCATTTCCGCCGGTGTGGCACCAAACAAGTTCCTGGCCAAAATTGCCAGCGACTGGCGCAAGCCCGACGGCCTGTTTGTGATCACACCGGAGGAGGTGCAGGCGTTTGTAGAGGCGCTGCCGGTGGAAAAACTGTTTGGTGTGGGCCAGGTGACGGCGGGCAAGTTGCACGCGCTGGGGGTCGAAACCTGTGGTGATATGCAGGCTTTAGGCGCCGATGTGCTGATCGAGAAATTCGGCAAACAGGGCTACCGGCTGTTCGAAATGGCCCATGGCCGGGATGAGCGCCCGGTGGTGGTGTCGCGGGTGGCGAAATCGGTCAGCGTAGAGCGCACCTTTTCCCAGGATTTGCCGGGCAAGGAGGCCTGTGAATCGGTGATGCCGGCGCTGGTGGCCGATCTCAACCTGCGCCTGGCCCGCAAGGGCCGGGACAAACCCATTCACAAACTGTTCGTGAAAATCCGTTACAGCGATTTTTCGACTCACACCCTGGAGCGGGTGCGGGATACGGTGGCGGAACCGGCTCCGGAGGATTACCAGCCGTTACTGGATGAGCTGGTCAGCAACCGGGATCGGCCGGTGCGGTTGATGGGGGTAGGGGTGCGTTTTCGGAACGACGAAGCGCCGGTTACCCAGTTGCGACTGTTTGACTGAGCTGCAGCAGATCGCCGAACAGCTGTACCGAAGTCCAGCCCATCAGGCCGCCAATCAGGGCGCCGGCCGCCACGTCACTCGGATAGTGCAGCCCCAGTACCACCCGGGAGGCGGCTACAGACAGGGTAAACGGCAGGATGGCCCAGGCCAGCGCCGGCAGGGTGGCAAACAGCATGGCCTGGAAACACACCGCGTGCAGGGTGTGGCCCGACGGGAAGCTGTAGCGATCCAGTGGGGGTGTAGCGCAGTTGATGGCCGGGAAAGAAATAAATGGCCGCTCGCGGATCAGCCAGTGCTTGAGGCCTTTATAGCTAATGGTGCAGGTCAGCCCGGTAAACGCCATCAGTACAGCGATGTTCTGGCCGTGGGCCGGTGCCATAAAGGGAATAGAGAGAATCAGTGCGTACCAGAACCAGCCATCACCCAGCCGGCTGACCAGCTGGAAGTAGCCTTTTACCGGCCGGAAACGAATGGTGCGGTTGATAGACTGGCACAGGGCGTATTCACGCTGGTCTGCCAGTTCAAAGAGTCTGGATGCTTTGCTTGTTGACGCCATGGTATCGGGCCTGTGCAGGTTGGTTGAGTACCAGTTGTTCGAATTGTTCTATCTGGCTGTGCCAGCTCAGCTCCAGTGCGTCCAGCCGGGCCTGGGCCCGGATCCGTTGCAGCAGGCTGGGTTGGTCTGCCAGTCGCAGGGCGTTGTTGATAAAGCTTTCGTCTTCGGTGAGCGGCGCTTTCAGGCCGTTCTCCTCGTGCCGGATGTGTTCCGCCGCAGCGGCATCGTCAAACGCCACTACCGCCAGGCCGCTGGCCATGGCTTCCAGCACCACGTTGCCGAAGGTGTCGGTTTTGCTGGGGAACAGGAACAGGTCGCCGGAGGCATAGTGCCGGGCCAGGTCGTCGCCTTGCCGGGTACCACAGAAAATGTAGTCCGGGTGTCGCTCTTCCAGCTGACGCCGCAGTGGCCCATCGCCCACCAGGATAAACCGGGCGTTGGCATGCAGGCCTTTGATGCGCTCGAAGCAGGCCACGGCTTTGCGGATGTTTTTTTCCAGTGCCAGGCGCCCCACATAGAGCACGGCTTTGTCGTTTTCGCCCAGGCCCCAGCCCTTGCGCAGGCCTTCATCACGCTTGTGGGGAGTAAAACGCTGACAATCCACACCCCGGGCCCACAGGCCGGCGTTGGTGATGCCCATGCTGCGGGTAACCGCCTGCATTTTCCGGGTTGGCACCAGGGTCAGGGCCGTGCGGTTATGGAACCAGCGGCCGTAGGCGCACAGCAGGCGTTCCAGTGCGCCCACGCCGTAGTAGCGGGAGTAGCTGTGAAAGTTGGTGTGGAAGCCGGAGATGACGGGGATCTGCAGTTTTCGTGCGGCAGACACCGCGGCAATCCCGAGGGGCCCCTGGGTTGCCACGTAAACGGCATCCGGCCGGCGGTTCTGCCACAAATTCTTCAGGGTGGCGGGGCGGGACAGGCCGAACTGCAGGTCTTTGTAGCCGGGCAGGGGCAGGCCGGAAACAATCAGCTGCCGGGAACACAGGCCGTCGCCGTTACAGTCGAACAGGCCTTTGTCTTCCCGGCGCTGGCCAGGGCGAACCACCGTAACCACATGCCCACGCTGCACCAGCCCCTGGCACAGGTGTTTCATGGTGTTGGCCACGCCATTGATTTCCGGCGGAAACGTCTCGGAAACAATGGTAATGTGGTGCGCGCGCCGGTCAGTTGGCGGGAGTTCTGTCACGGCTTGTCCTGAAGGTTTTTCTGTCATGCCTCCACTATGGAAACCGGCCATGACAGTAATGCGACAGCCCTGTGACAATCCCTTTACGTATTGTGGTTACTGATCTCTCATGCAAACGAGGAGAATTCATGCAAACGCGAAAACTTGGAAATACCGACATCGATGTCAGTCTGATTTGCCTGGGCACCATGACCTGGGGCGAACAGAATACCGAGCAGGAAGCGTTTGAGCAGCTGGACTACGCCACCGGCGCCGGCATCAACTTTATCGACGCCGCCGAGATGTACCCGGTGCCGCCCCGGGCTGAAACCCAGGGCCTGACCGAAACCTACCTGGGCAACTGGCTGGCCAGCCGGGGCAAGCGGGATGACCTGGTGATTGCCAGCAAGGTGGCAGGCCCCGGCAATGGCCTGGGTTACCTGCGTGGCGGCCCCAGGCTGACCCGGGATCACATCCGTGAAGCCTGCGAAAGCAGCTTGAAGCGCCTGCAAACGGATTATATCGATTTGTACCAGGTGCACTGGCCGGATCGCAGCGCCAATTTCTTCGGCAAGCTGGGTTATGTGCGCAACCCCAGTGAAACCATGACGCCGATCGAGGAAACCCTGGGTGCCCTGGACGAGCTGGTCAAAGAGGGCAAAATACGCCACGTGGGCCTGTCGAACGAGACGCCCTGGGGCACCATGGAATACCTGCGGCTGTCACGCGAGAATGGCTGGCCCCGGGTGGTGTCCATCCAGAACCCGTACAGCCTGCTGAACCGTTCGTTCGAATCCGGACTGGCGGAGTTTGCCCACCGTGAAGGCACCGGGCTGCTGGCGTATTCGCCGCTGGCCTTCGGCATGCTTACCGGCAAGTACCTGGGTGGCAAGTGGCCGGAAAAGGCGCGGCTGACCCTGTATGAGCGTTTCAGCCGGTACACCGGAGAGCATGCTGCCGACGCCACCCGGGCCTATTGCGAACTGGCGCACCAGAATGGCCTGTCGCCAGCGCAGATGGCGCTGGCCTGGGTAAACAGCCGGGAGTTTGTTACCAGCAATATCATCGGCGCCACCAGCATGGAGCAGCTGAAGGAGAACATCGGTTCTGCCGAGATTAACCTGAGCCAGGATCTGGTCGCTGCGATTGAGGCGATCCACGCCGAGTTCACCTACCCCTGCCCGTGATCAGTGCTGCCCGGGTAACCGGGCAAATGTTACAGAATGCAAAATAACTGATCATTTCTTGACAAAAAAGTGCCGTAAATGCGCCAGATTGCTGGCGCATTTGTGTGCAAATTCACATCAATTTCGTGGATAATCACTAGACTTTCGTACAGTAGCCTTTCGGCCAATTTAACGAACCCGGGTCTGTTGTGTTGTCATGATTATCCGCCTGTTTCTGATTCTTCTGGTGCTCAACCTGGTTGCCTTCGCGGTACGCGCAGAGGCGGCAGAACCGGTTTTATCCGAGCCCATGCTGTCGGAACGCATGATGGCCGAGCGTGATGGTGCCATGTCGCCCGAAGATATCTACGAATTCCAGGAATGGATGTCTGGGGATGTTGAAGAAGACCGCAGTGATGCCTTTGCAGCCATTGGCTCCAGGCTTCTGAGCCTCGGCCTTGTGCGCTCCCGCAATTCCGGTAAATCCTACGCATCTGACGGTGCCCAGGCTGACCACGGTATTGCCCTGCTCAATGAAGGTGCGTGCCTGAACCTGCGCTGGAATTTCTGATCCCCTTTTTTGCCCCTCCTTTCTGCCGTTTCTCCTGATCTGACGCATTGTCAGCCTCGTTTGCTCGTGTGATCATCACGACTGTTGAGATTCTCATCGAACGAGGAGCCGGAAATGGCCGAGCAGAACGGAATCTATTCCGATAACGCAAATGACTGTGTAGACCGCGTGATCGAGCGGGTAGGCAAGCGGATTACCCTCGGGTTGCCGCTCGGGCTGGGCAAGCCGGTGCGCTTTGTGAACGCCCTCTACCAGCGCGCCAAGGACGACCCGGAAATCCAGTTGCACATTGTCACCGCTTTGTCCCTGCTTGCGCCGGAAGGCAGCTCCTCCCTTGAAAAACGCTTTATGGGCCCGTTTGCACGGCGGCTTTACGGCAACATTCCCGAGCTGGCCTACGCCCGGGATGTGACCAACAACCGGTTGCCGGCAAACGTGACCGTGTCTGAATTCTTCTTCAAGGCCGGCAGTTACCTGAATAACCGGGACCAGCAGCGCAATTACGTATGCACCAACTACACCCATGCGGTGCGTGACCTGATGGCCCAGGGCATCAACGTGATCGGCCAGTTGATGTCGCCGGGCGCCGAACACGACAGGCCCGGCGAGTTGAGCTTCAGCTGTAACCCGGACCTGACGCTGGATATCCTGCCTTTGATGCGGGAGCGGGAAGCGCAGGGCACCCCGGTGGCCATCGTGGGCGAAGTAAACAGCAACCTGCCCTGGTTCGGCCACGACGCGGCGGTGCCCGAGAACCAGTTCGATGTGGTGCTGGCAGATTCCAGAACCGATTATCCCCTGTTTTCAGCACCCCAGATGGCGGTCAGTCCCGCCGACCATATGATCGGCTTTTACGCCAGCACATTGCTTAAAGATGGTGGCACGCTTCAGGTGGGCATCGGTTCCCTGGGGGCCGCGCTGGTGCACAATGCCATTCTGCGCCACCACAGCAATGACGCCTGGCAGGCGGTGTACAAACACCTGAACGTGGCGGAAGAGTTCCCGGTGGCCAGCGAGTCTGGCGGTACCGGCCGCTTTGACGAGGGACTGTACGGCTGCAGCGAAATGATGGTGGACGGCTTTCTGTACCTGATGCAGGAAGGCATCCTGGAGCGGGAGGTGTTCGACGACGCCCGCCTGCAGGAGCTGATCAATCAGGGCGATATCAGCGGGCAGCCTTCGCTGGATATGCTGGATGCACTGCTCAAGGAAGGGCTGATCGAGTCACCCCTTCGGGCCCGGGACCTGCAGTGGCTGATCCGCTACGGGGTGATCCGAGCCGGTGTCGAGTTGCGCGGCGGGCGACTGGTCCTGGATGAACAGCTATCGGTTCAGGCCGACCTGGCCGATGCGGAAACCCGGCAGGCAGTGGCAGAGCATGCCCTGGGGGACAAACTGGCGGGCGGCATTGTCATGCACGGCGGTTTCTATGTGGGCCCGGAGAAGTTCTACCAGGCCCTGAGGGAATTGCCCCCGGAGCAGCGGGACCGCGTATGCATGACCAGCGTGAACTATATCAACCACCTGTATGACCACCGCTTCGGTAACCAGCGGCTGAAGGCCGCCCAGCGGGTTCACAGCCGGTTTATCAATTCCGCGATGATGTACACACTGAACGGCGCGGCGGTGTCTGACGGCCTGGCCGATGGCCGCGTGGTCAGCGGTGTGGGTGGCCAGTACAACTTTGTCTCCATGGCCCATGAGCTGCCGGGTGCCCGGTCTATCCTGGCCCTGCGGGCAACCCGTGTATCCCGCGGCGAAACCGTTACCAACATCGTCTATAACTACGCCCACTGCACCATTCCCCGGCACCTCCGGGACATTGTGATCACCGAATACGGCATTGCTGACCTGAGGGGCCAGAGCGACGAGCAGGTGATGCTGCGGCTGATCCGCATTGCAGATGCCCGTTTCCAGGAAGGGCTGCTGAAACAGGCCAAGCAGGCCGGCAAGGTGCGGGCTGACTTCAAGATACCGGCACACTGGAAAGACAACACGCCGGCGGCCGTGCGTAACGCCATGAATGCGGCGGGTGAGGGCGACTGGTTCCCGGCCTTCCCGTTCGGCCGGGATTTCACCGACGAAGAACTGACACTGGGGAAAGCCCTTAAGGGGCTGAAGGCCGCAACCGGCTCCCGTCGTGGTAAACTCGCCACCCTCTGGCAGGCCCTGCGGGCCGAGGATGAGGAAGGTCGCTACCAGGCGCTGCTTGAGCGCATGGGGCTGCAGCGGCCCTCCGGGTTGCGGGAAAAGCTGGACCGCAAGCTGGTCATCCACGGCCTTGAACGCCTGGAAACTCCGACACCGACAGGAAAGCCGAAAAACTGATGCAAGCACAAACCCCGCAAGAAAAGCCGGAAGTCTTTACCGTCCACTATGTGCTGAAAAACCGCATTGGCGAACTGGTGGATACCTCGGAAGGCAGCGAGCCGCTGCACTTTCTTTATGGTTCGCCAGAGATTATCGAAGGTATCCAGGAAGCGGTGAAAGACCGCAAGGTGGGAGACTGCCTGGAAGTGACGATTCCGCCGGAGATGGCCTACGGTGAATACCGGGACGAACTGGTACGCAAGGTGCCCCGCTCGCTGTTCGAAGGGGTGGAAAACCTGGATGTGGGTATGCGCTTCCAGACCAATTCCGGTGACGAAGCCCAGGTGGTCCAGGTGGTCGCGATTGACGGCAACCTGGTGAAGGTTGACGCCAACCACCCGTTGGCAGGATTCACCCTGTATTTTGACCTGGAAATCGTCGGTCGCCGCGAGGCTACGGAAGACGAGATAGCCCAGGGCCGGCCGCTGTTCTGACCGGCAGCGGTTCGCAGGTATCGAATTCGCCGGAATGAATCCGCTTCAGGCCGGCGCTGATCTCGTGGTGGATATGACGGCTAAGTTCGTTCACCGGCTGGTCTGCCGTGACCGGCGGGTGAAACACGATCTCGATGCAGGTTGGCGGCTGGCTGAGCAGGCGTACCAGGTGCCGCTGGAAGCTGTCGTCACCTACGAAGGGCGCAACCGGGTCTGGCCGCTGGTTACGCCGGTAACCGATGGTGACCGGCTGAACAGGAACCCCGGCGTCCCGCGCCGCAGTCAGCAATAACCCGTGCATCGGCAATACCGCAAGCCCGGAACTGGTGGTGCCTTCCGGGAACACCAGGACCGATTCCCCCGCCTGCAGGTGCTCCACCATTGTTTTCTTTATTCTCCGTGCCTGGCCGCCACCGCGTTTGATAAACAGGGTGCCGGCCTGCCGGGCCAGCCAGCCGATCACCGGCCAGTTGCCAACTTCAGCCTTCGACAGAAACCGCAACGGGGTGAGGCTGCCGAGTGCCGGAATGTCTGACCAGCTGATGTGATTGGCTACGTACAGGGCATTGCCGGAGGTTGGCTGGCCGTGTACCTGTACCTGCCAGCCCAGGCACCGGCAAGCCTGCCGGAAACAGAAAGTGGCCCAGGCATTCTTGTCTGTGGGCTGCTTTCTGACCCGGTCGGCCGCTAACAAAGCCAGGGTCAGCACACAGGTGCCGCACAGAAACACGGCAAAGGCTAGCAACCGGGTGACCAGTCGTATCCCGCTCATCGCAGCTCAGGCCGGTTTGCGCAGGAAGTGCCGGCTGTAGCGGCCGGCCAGGTTGCTGACTTCCAGCAGTACCAGTACATCCGCACAACGGAACTCCGGGTCCCAGCAAGGCTCGCCGCAGACCTTGGCGCCCAGGCGCATATAGGCTCGGATGAGCGCGGGGATGTCTTCGGTTTTGTGGGTTTCCGGATGGGTCAGGTGGGGTAGGGGGCGCAGCGGAGTAACCCGGCACTCAGGCGCAGATAAATACTGCTGCTGCAGGTGTTGGGCAATGCGCCAGGCCCGGCCGCCACCGTCCGCCATGCTGATGCTGGCACAGCCGATCAGGTAGTCGACCTGTCTTTCGGTGAGGTACTCGGCAATGGCCGCCCACAACAAGGTTATGGTGCCGCCATTGCGGTAATCCGGGTGCACACAGGTGCGGCCCAGCTCGGCCATGGTGCCGGGCAACTGGCCCAGGGCGGCCAGGTCAAACTCTCCGGCCGAGTAGAATCCGCCGATGGCAGCGGCGTTCTGCTGGTGCAGGATTCGGGTGGTGGCAACGGGTTCGCCGGTGTCTTCGTCCGTGACGATCAGGTGATCACACACAGCGTCGTAGGCATCGGCATCCAGCCCCGGAACCGTGGCGCCCAGGTCGCTGCCGTATTCCTCGGAAAACACCCGGTAACGCAGGCGCTGGGCGGCCTCTATCTGGTCCGGGCTGCGGGTCAGGCTGATTTTCAGGTTGCGGCCGCGGCGTGGTTGCGTGCGTGCAGTTTGTGCGGTCATGGCGTTGCCTCATTGTTTCTTGTTCAGGTCAAGGCTATGAACCGCGTATGACAGGCCGGTGACTTACCGGTGACGTGTCTGTGACAGCCGCAGGGGTGTGGCAAAAAGAGGAACTGTGTCACAAGCTGTAACCCCTTGCCGGTTCCATGTATATTTCTGAATAGCATGTATAATTGCTGTAACTGAACGTTGCCTGTATTGTCAGGGGCTGTAACCCCGAACAACGGTCACATAACAACAGAGATGGGTGGCGTGGAGCAGACAAACGAGAGTTGGCGAATCCTGATCGTAGAGGATGACGAGCGGCTGGCGGATCTTACCCGCGAGTACCTTGAGAGCAATGGCCTGACGGTCTCTCTGGAAACCCACGGTGGCGCCGCCGTTGAACGTATCCGCAATGAGCAGCCGGATCTTGTGGTTCTGGACCTGATGCTGCCCGGAGCAGATGGCCTGTCGATCTGCCGGCGGGTTCGGCCTTACTATTCCGGCCCGATCATCATGCTGACTGCCCGCACTGACGACCTTGACCAGGTTCTGGGCCTTGAAATGGGCGCTGATGACTACATCGGCAAGCCCGTTCAGCCCCGGGTTCTGCTGGCCCGGATCCGCGCCATGCTGCGCCGGGTAGAGAACACCCCGATGGCGGCTGAGGAAAACTCCGGCGAAGAACCTGTGCGTTTGCAGTTCAATGACCTGGTGGTGGACCGCTCCATGCGCGAAGCCTGGCTGAACGAACAGAGCATTGACCTGACCAGTGCCGAGTTCGACCTGCTGTGGCTGCTGGCCAGCAATGCCGGCCGGGTACTGAGCCGGGAAGAGATTTTCACCGCATTGCGCGGCATTGAATACGACGGCCAGGACCGCTCCATTGACGTTCGCGTGTCCCGCATTCGCCCGAAGATCGGTGATGACCCGATACACCCGCGCCGTATCAAGACTGTGCGCAGCAAAGGCTATCTGTTCGTCAAAGAAGCCTGATCGCCCCAGGCGCCGCCCGTTCGGGGCGGTGCCGGTTACCAGGGTTTGTTTCCATGTCCCTGAAGTTCTTCTTGAAAATCTACGCCCGACTGCTGGCCATTACCGCTGCAGTGCTGGTGCTGTGTGTGCTGTTGTTCAACGGCATCAATTCCGTGCGGGGCCAGTACTGGCATGAGCAGGCCGTCGAGCCGCTGATGCGCTGGCTGGCGGCGGTTCCTGACCCGGCCCGGCAATACCACTGGATGCCTTCGCTGTTCGGCCTGCACACGCTGCTTCCAGAACAGTTGCAAGACGCCCCGGTTCTGGCTGAGCGCCTGGCCTATGGTCAGGTGGTCGCGGAGCCGGCGGGCACCGGCTACCGGTTCTTTGTGCGTGCCGGCGACGGCAGCATTCTCAGCCTGTCGCTTGAGCAGACCTACCCTGAACTTACCCGTGCGCTGGCCCTGCTGGTGCGCTGGCACCTGGATACGGCTAATCCGCACCAGCTGAACCATATTGCCGAAGAGCTGGGGCAATCGCTGAATGTGTCTATCAGCCCGTTGCAGTCGGAAGATCAGTTACCGGACCAGGCGGTGTTGCAGGACCTGGGCGACCGCGGCTTTTCGGTGTTCCATGAGGGGCGCCGTGCCAGTGTGCTGCTCCGGTTGTCGGAGGGCGACCTGGTGCGAATGACCATGCCGGCGCCGTTCAATCCCTGGGGCTGGCCAATGCTGGTGCTGCTGGCTGCGGTGATTGGTGGTGTGCTGGCTCTGGGCCTGTATCTGGGATTACGTTTTGTGGATGGTCGCCTGCGCAAGGTCGAGGCGGTGGCCGTGCGTATTGCCCGGGGCGAGATGGGCGCCCGGGTGGAATCCGAGGCCGGTACGCTGGTGTCCCGCCTGGCCTCTTCGTTTAACGGCATGGCAGAACATATCCAGCGCCTGGTGCAGGTGCAGCGAGAAATGATCCACGCGGTCTCCCACGAGCTGAGAACGCCGGTAGCACGCATTCGCTTCGGTGTGCAGATGATCGAATCGGCAAGCTCCCCCGAGACCATGGAAAAGCAGTTGTCCGGTATCGACGGTGATATCCAGGAGCTGGATGAGCTGATTGACGAGATTCTCACCTATGCCCGGCTGGAGCAGGGTGGGCCGGTGTTCAGCCTGCGGGAAGGCTCGGTTACCGATATTGCCCGGCAGGTGGTGGAGGAACAACGGCAGATCCGCGAAGGCATCAACATTGAGTGCCGTATTGATAAGGCTTCTGAACGCTGGGCGCTGGCCGACATGGAACCCCGCTATATCCACCGGGCCATCCAGAACCTGGTTGGCAATGCTGCCCGCTACGCCGACAGCCGCGTGGTGGTGAACTGCCAGCTGGATGAAAATACCTGCCGCATCGATGTAGAAGACGATGGCCCCGGCATTCCCGAACAGGATTGGGAGAAAGTCTTCACCGCCTTTGCCCGCCTGGATGACAGCCGTACCCGAACTTCCGGCGGTTATGGCCTGGGCTTGTCGATTGTTCGCCGCATACTTTACTGGCATGGCGGGCAGGCGTTTCTGGGCCGTAGCGACGAGCTGGGCGGAGCCCGGTTCAGCCTGGTCTGGCCCCGTCGGAAGCCGGTGGACTCAGTTTTGTGAACCAGTGCTCGCGGCCTCACCAGATGTAACAAACCTCTACAGAACCGCTACTGAACCCGTGGGGCGGCTGGTCAATAATCGAAAACGTAAGGGATGACTTTTGAGGTTGTAGTTCTTACGAACTTTCCTTGTTTCATTCGTCATTTGAGGGCCGGTTTTTTCCGGCCCTTTTTTTTGCTTCCGGTTTTTGTCCCTTGTATCTGTTCCCCTCCACACAGCCTCGGCTGGTAGAATCTCCTGAAAACAACAGGAGAGTTCGATGTCCCGTTATCTCTTAGCCATTGATCAGGGCACCACCAGTTCCAGAGCGATTGTCTTTAACGAAACCGGTAACCAGGTTGCCGTGGCCCAGCAGGAATTCCATCAATACTTTCCGAAAGATGGCTGGGTAGAACACGATGCCCGGGAAATCTGGGACAGCACGCTGACAGTTTGCCGCGGGGCGCTGGACAAAGCAGGCCTGCAGGCGTCAGACCTGGCGGGAATCGGCATTACCAATCAGCGGGAAACCACCATCATCTGGGACCGGGCGACCGGAGAGCCGATCCATCACGCCATTGTCTGGCAGGACCGTCGCACGGCCTCTCTGTGCACCAAGTTGCGAGCCGACGGCTACGAATCGCTGGTGGTGGACCGCACCGGATTGCTGATAGACCCTTACTTCTCTGCCACCAAGATTGCCTGGCTGCTGGATAACGTGGAAGGTGCCCGGCAACGGGCAGAGGCAGGCGAGCTGGCGTTCGGTACGGTCGACAGCTGGCTTTTATGGAACCTGACCCGGGGCGAAGCCCACCGCACAGATGCCACCAACGCTTCCCGAACGGCCCTGTTCAATATCCACACCCAGGATTGGGATGACGAGCTCCTGAAGCTGTTCCGGGTGCCTGCTGCGTTGATGCCCGAAGTGCTCGACAGCGCGGATGACTATGGCCAGACCGCCGAGGAATGGCTGGGGGCAGCGGTACCGGTTGCCGGCATTGCCGGTGACCAGCATGCCGCCCTGATTGGCCAGGCCTGTTTTGAACCCGGCATGGCCAAGAGCACCTATGGCACTGGCTGCTTTCTGATGCTCAATACCGGTGACAAGGCCCTGCGCTCGGAAAACCGCCTGCTGACCACCATGGCATACCGGCTCAACGGCAAGCCCTGCTACGCCATTGAAGGCAGTATCTTTGTGGCCGGTGCTGCCATGCAGTGGTTGCGGGACGGTTTACAGCTGATTGCCCATGCCAGCGAATCTACCAGCCACGCCGAGGCTGTGGGCGCCGACAACGCGGTGTACCTGGTGCCAGCCTTCACCGGGCTGGGTGCGCCCCATTGGGATCCGAATGCCCGCGGCGCCATTCTGGGTCTGACCCGGGATACCGGCATTGCAGAAATCGTGACCGCCGGCCTGCAATCGGTCTGTTACCAGACCAAGGATCTTGTGCGGGCTATCCGTAACGACGGTGCCCGGCTGGAGTCCTTGCGGGTGGACGGTGGCATGGCGGTGAACGACTGGGTTATGCAGTTCCTGGCCGACATCCTGAATGTACCAGTAGACCGGCCCAGGGTGACCGAAACCACGGCACTGGGGGCGGCTTACCTGGCCGGATTACAAACCGGTGTGTTCGAGAACCTGGAGCAGATTACCGGAATGTGGGAATGCGAGCGCCAGTTCCGGCCGGATATGAAACCGGCTTTGAGGGAATCCCTCTACGCCGGTTGGCTGGATGCTGTGGAGCGGGTGTGTAATAACTGAGCGCGACCGACTCAGGCGGTGCGCTCGAAGGCGATCAGGTGGTCGGCCTCGACCCGCACCGGCACCTGCTCGCCGATGTGGAAGTCCAGGTGGCTGCGGAACAGGGCTTCAAATTCGGTGTCTTCCGAGCACCGGAAGCGGTACAGGGTAGAGGTACCGGCAAAGGTCTTTTCCACCACTTTGGGCTTGAGGTCGGAGTGTTCATCGTAAACGATGTCGTCGGGCCGGATCAGCACGTCTACCAGGGTTCCCTCTTGCCACTTGTAGGCACGGTTACCATGAATAATGCCCAGTTCGGATTCGATGGTATCCGGCCCCAGGGCCTTGCCGGGGATGAAGCCGCCCTGGCCGATAAAGCTGGCCACAAAGCGGTTGGAGGGTTCATGGTACAGGTTGTAGGGCACGTCCCACTGCTGGATCTGTCCGCTTTGCAGCACGGCAATCTGGTCACACATGGCAAAGGCTTCCTGCTGGTCGTGGGTGACCAGGATGGCGCTGATGCCCAGTGTTTTCAGGATTTCCCGCACGTCCAGGCTCAGCCTGCGGCGCAGGTCGGTGTCCAGGTTGGAGAACGGCTCATCCAGCAGGATCAGGGTAGGTTCCGGCGCCAGGGCCCGGGCCAGGGCTACCCGTTGCTGCTGGCCGCCTGACAACTGGTGCGGGTAGCTGTCGGCCAGGTCCTGCAGGTGCACCAGGTTCAACAGTTCCATGACCTTCTGGCGGCGCTCGGGCTTTTTCAGGTCTTTCAGGCCAAAGCCGACGTTATCGGCAATGGTCAGGTGCGGGAACAGGGCATAGTCCTGGAAGACCATGCCGATCTTGCGCTTTTCCGGCGCCAGCGTGCGCCCGGGCAGGCTGATGGCCTGGCCCTGCAGCTGGATCTCGCCATGGCTGATGGGCAGAAAACCGGCCAGGGCCCGGAGAATGGTGCTTTTGCCGCAACCGCTGGGGCCAAGCAGGCAACCGATATCGCCGTGGCTGAGGGCAAAGCTGACGTCCCGCACCACGGAATCGCCGCCGTAACCACAGGACAGGTTGTTCACTTCCAGTAACCAGCCGGAAGCCGGTGCCGGTGTATTGACCATGGATCAGTCCAGACGGTTCAGAATGAGGAATTCGAGCAGGGCTTTCTGGGCATGCAGGCGGTTTTCGGCCTCGTCCCATACCACAGAGCCGGGATGCTCCATCATGTCGGCGGAAATCTCTTCACCCCGGTGGGCCGGCAGGCAGTGCATGAACAGCGCATCCTTGTTGGCCTGGCTCATCAGTGCAGGGTTGATCTGGTAGTCCCGGAATGCCCGTTCCCGGGCCTTCTGTTCGTCTTCCTGGCCCATGGAGGCCCAGACGTCGGTTACCAGCAGGTCGGCGCCGGTGGCCGCTTCGCCCGGTGTGCGGTATACCGTCACCCGGTCGGCGTGGTCGGCCAGCAGTTTCGCGTCCGGCTCGTAGCCTTCAGGGCAGGCTACGTTCAGGTGGAAATCAAACTGTGCTGCCGCGTTGATGTAGGAGTGGCACATATTGTTGCCATCGCCAATCCAGGCCACGGTAGCACCCTTGATGCTGCCCCGGTGTTCCCGGTAGGTCTGCATGTCGGCGAGCAACTGGCAGGGGTGGAAATCGTCTGTCAGGGCATTGATGACCGGCTTGCTGGAGGCAGCGGAAAAACGCTCCACGGTTTCATGAGCGAATGTACGTATCATCACCGCATCCGCCATGCTGGAGATCACGATGGCAGAGTCTTCGATCGGCTCGCCACGGCCCAGCTGTGTATCACGGGGTGACAGGAACATGGCAGAACCGCCCAGCTGGGCCATGCCCGCTTCGAAAGACACCCGGGTACGGGTGGATGATTTTTCGAAGATCATCGCCAGGACTTTGTTTTTAAGGGAATCTCTGACGTTGCCCGCACGCCAGTCCCGGCGCAGGCGGGAGGCATGGTCCAGCAGGTCTTCAAGTTCGCTGGTGGACATGTCATTCAGTGTCAGGAAATGTCTTACTGCCATGGAAGGCCCCTTCAAGGAAACTCCGGAACGGATTGGTTCTGAAAAGGGCATCAAGTCTAGCCCTTCGCAACCGCTATGACAACGCTGCCCGGCAGGGCTTGCTCCGGATCAACCGGAGCCGCTTGGTGTGCGCTCCGGCAGGTGTGTACAATAGCCAACCAGAGCCGGAATGCGGCGCCCCCTATTTTCAATCAGAGGTGTATGTTCATGGACATCAATGAAACCATTAAAAGCCAGCTGGAAGAGAACCCGGTCATTCTGTACATGAAGGGTACTCCCCAGGCTCCGCAGTGCGGCTTTTCTTCCCGTACCGTCCAGGCCCTGATGGCGTGTGGCGAGCGTTTTGCGTTTGTAAATATCCTGGACAACCAGGAACTGCGTGAAGCCCTGAAAATCTACTCCAGCTGGCCGACCTACCCGCAGCTGTACATCAATGGCGAACTGCTCGGTGGCTGCGATATCGTCCTGGAGATGGCCGAAAGCGGTGAGCTGGCCAAGGTTGTTAAAGATGCGGTAAAGCAGGCCGAAGCCTGATCTGACCCTTCAGGTCCGTTTCGGGGTGAACACCAGTTTTACCTCGAAACGGTCCGATTCCTCTCCTTTCGGCTCCGGATAGGGGCTGGCGGCCAGCGCGGCCCGATAGGCGGCCTCGTCTATTCTTTGTATCCCCGTTGATCTGATTACCCGGGCCCGGGTCAGGGCACCGTTGGGCAGTAATGTCAGCTCAAGTTCCATACTTACCTGTTCCCCAAGCTGGGAGATTGCGGGTACCCGCTGCTGGTCCAGTTGTTCGGCCAGGTGGGTGGCCAGCAAAATCAGGTAGGGATCGCGCTCAGCGGGGGAGTCGGTGATCCGGGCAATGGTGTCGGCAGACTCCGGCTCGCCGGTGCGCGGGGCTGACTCGATGCTTGGCGTACTGGCCGGTGCTGGTGCCGGTTCCGGCCTTGGCGCGGGCTGGGGCGTTGGTTCGGGAGCTTCCAGGGCCGGCTCCGGGTCCGGTTTCGGATTCGCTGCTGGCCTGGAAGGCGCGGTAGTGGTGACGGCTTCGGGTGTGGCCGGTACTTCGAACTCGGGGTGGCGCGGCGGCTGGGCTGAGGAGCTGGCCGGGGTACTGGCCCGGGTGGCCTCAGAGGGTGAGCTGGCCAGACGGAAAACAACCCGGTGGCTGACCTCGCGGACTTCCTGCAAGGGGGCAGGAAGTCCGGCAAGCAACAGGGTGTGTGCCATAAAGGCCAGGGAGAGTGCCAGGGCCAGCCGGTAATGTACCGGAATTGCCGGGGCGGGTGGTGCTTTCTCCGGCATTACGATCAGGCGGTCTTGGAGCGCAGGCTGCCAACCATTGCGTTAAGCGCGCGATCGATGAGGGCACCCTGTTCCAGCAGTGTCAGCCGGCCTCTGCGCATTTCATGTGCCAGCTCTACCCGGGTTTTCTCGATCACCTTCAGGCCCATGCGGTTCACGAACACAAAACAGTCGGCTTCATCAATGATGGCGGACAGTTTGCAGCGGAAGCTGGTGCCGTTCACCAGGCTGAACTCTACCCAGTGGCCGATTTCCAGCTTGTCGAGCTGGGTAACGAACTCGGCGATGGCTGCGTCGTCCAGCTCCTGCTGGTGCTCGGCCCTGGAGTGCAGTGACATGGTTTCTTCCTGCACCGGTTCCGGTTCCTTGCGGGCCTTGATGGACGAGTTGGTGCGGAAGGCATCTGCCAGTTCGTGCTTGAGCTGGCCCATCATCTGGTCGAGCCGGTTGGCGTTGTAAGACACTTCTTCGAGCCCGGCGCGCAGGGTTTTCAGCAGGCCAGGTACAACCCGTACCCACTGGTCGCGCTCTTCGTCTTCTTCGTGGGGATGCAGGCACCAGATCAGGTCGTCGACCACCTTGGCGGTTTCCTGCCAGCGGTGCTCGGCATCGTCCCGCAGGTAGGCCAGGAACATTACCCGGCTCCAGCCGTGTACCAGGATGTCATGTGCGGATTCCGGCAGGTCGTAGCGGGCAACCTTTTCCTTCAGCAGGCGATCGACCGCTTCCTGGGCTTTCTGGGATTTGATGCGGCCGCGTTCGGATTCCCGGGTACGCTGCTCAACCAGTGAGGCTTTGCGGTTTTCCCGCTCCAGAAACTGCTCGAACTCCTGGTTCAGGGTTTCAAACAGGCTGATGTCGCCATCGAACTCGTTGAGGATACGATGCACCACGGTGTGGATCTGGTTGTACAGCTTGTCGCGGCTTTTCTCGTCGCTGCTGCTCCAGCCGATACCGGCGCGGGCCAGGGAGTTCAGGAGCTTGCGGGCCGGATGGGTGGCCTTGCTGAAGAAGCTCTTGTCCTTGATGACGACTTTCAAAATCGGGATCTGCAGGCGGCTGATCAGCACCTGCACCGGCGACGACAGGTTGTAGTCGTCCAGAATGAATTCGAACAGCATGGACACCAGGTTGATGAGGTCTTCATCCACCTCGCTCAGGGCAGCGGTTTTCTCGCCCTGGGCAGCATTTCGGGTAATCAGGCCCTGAATAACCTGGCGCAGGTCTACCGACACCGGTTCGCCGCTGCTGAGATCGCCGGACTCCGGCCACATCTGCTGTGCCGGCAGGGCGCCGAGCAGGTTCATCAGTTCCTGGCCACCGATCACCCGTACTGATGGATCGGCACGGCGGGTCGGCATGCCCGAGTTGGCCCGTTGCTGGGCGAGCATTTGACGGATCTGCTCAAACAGCGCGGAATCTTCTGCGCTGGGCTGGTAGCTGCTTTGTTGTTCCGGCGTGGCGCCCGACGGTTCCCCGGCCTTGGTGGTCGCGGCTTTCTGCTGGCCGGTTTTGCCGTGGTAGCGGAAATTGGGAATGATGCCCGCCTGAATCAGGATGCGGTTGGCTTCATCCAGCAGCATGCCCAGGTTGGAGACCACGTAGCGGTCAAATTGCTTGAGCACAATGAGCCGTTCACGAATCTGGATTTCCAGGGTCTGGATGGCTTCGACAAAGGCGCTGCAAAGGTGTTCCGGAGCCATGGGGTTAACCGGGGCAGTTTCGCTGGCATCCGGATAGACTTCGGTAAACCTGGCCTGAAGCTGTAGCAAGGGGCCTTGAAAGTGTGCCTTGGCCTTGCTGACCATGGCGTTCAGTGCCACCTGTTCTTCCAGGTCGTCGTCACCCACAAGGGACAGGCTGTCGGCATTTGTTGGCCGGGAAGCCTCTTCGGTGCGGACTTGACCGGTTACCGGTGGTGTCGCAAAGAACCGGGCAACGGCATTCTGGAAGTGGCGTTCGACGCCTTTACGCTTGATACGGATTTCCCGCATCGCCTCGAAGTAACGGTTTTGTTCATTGTTACTTCTGGAATTGTTTGCCAGCTCGAACAGGGAGTCGTCGACAGCATCGAACGCTCCCTGCAGTAAATCACCCAGCCCCGCGACAACGGTGTCACGGATACGGGCGACCTCCGGTGGAACCGGGCGGGTACTTGCCGCTTCCCTGTGTTCACGGAGGTAATGTATGCCGGACTGCTTTTTCATGGCCGACTCCTGTTTACGCCTTTAACCGGATACATGACCGAGCTGGGTTCTTGCCTGTTCTGATTTTGGTTAAATTTAGCGCATTTTACGCCGGAATGACATGATTAATCATCATTCCGGGGTCGGTTATGAGCCGGTGCTGCGCTTCTTCTTTTTTCGCGGGTGGACGATCGCGGCCTTCACCACGTTGTCCTTGATTTGCAGGACCTCCACCCGGTGGCCGTCTACTTTCAGGCAGACGTTGGTGTCCGGGATGTTCTCGAGGGTTTCGGTGATCAGGCCGTTGAGGGTTTTCGGGCCGTCGGTGGGCAGTTTCCAGCCCAGGGTTTTGTTGATCGACCGGACGGCGGCGCTGCCATCGATAATAAAGGTGCCGTTGTCCTGGGGAATGATGTCCATGGAGGTGGCTGCGAAGTCAGTGGTGAATTCGCCAACGATTTCCTCGAGGATGTCTTCCAGTGTGGCCAGCCCCAGTACGTCTCCGTACTCGTCCACGACAATGCCAAACCGGCGCCGGCCCTTCTGGAAATTCAGCAGCTGGGTGTTCAGCGGTGTGCTTTCCGGGATGAAGTAGGGTTCGGCGCACAGTTGCAGGACCATGTCTTTGTCGATGTCGTCCTGCTGCAGCAGGCGAGCGACGCTGCGCAGGTGCAGAATACCCTGGATGTTGTTGATGTCGCCGCTGAACACCGGAAGCCGGGTGTGCTGGCTGGTCTTGAGTTGCCGAAGGATGACATCGGTGTCGTCTTCCAGGTCGACACCGACCACTTCATTCCGGGGCACCATGATGTCGTTCACGGTGACGTTGTCCAGGTCCAGGATGCTCACCAGCATGTCTTTGTGCTTGGCAGGAATCAGGGCGCCCGCTTCATTCACCACGGTACGCAGTTCTTCCCGGCTCAGGTGATCCTCCGAAGCCTGGGCTGATGACACTCCGAGCAGTCGCAGGATTATGCCGGTAAACAGGTTGACGGCCCATACCAGCGGGTAAAGGATTTTCAGCAGCGGCCCCAGTACGTGGCTGGCCGGAAAGGCTATTTTCTCCGGGAACAGGGCCGCCAGGGTTTTCGGCGTGACCTCGGCGAAGATCAGGATAACGATGGTCAGCAGAACGGTGGCAATAGCGATGCCCGCATCGCCCCACACGCGAATGGCAATTACCGTGGCAATGGATGAGGCGAAGATGTTGACGAAGTTGTTGCCGATCAGGATAACGCCGATCAGCTGGTCGGTCCGGTTCAGCAGGTTCTGCGCCCGGCGTGCGCCCTTGTGTCCGCTTTTTACCATGTGTTTCAGGCGATAGCGGTTCAGGGACATCATCCCGGTTTCGGAGCTGGAAAAGAAGCCGGACAGAATGATCAGGCCGACGAGGAGGATGAACAGCGCCGTGAGCGATGTTTCGTTCAAAAGAGGAGCCCTTACGTTGACGACAAGTTGCGAAAATAGGGGGTGTGAAGCGCCGGTGTCAAGCGGTTTGCGGGATTACAGGCCCCGCTGAAACAGTACTTCCAGCACGAATTTGCTGCCGTAAAAGGCCATCATCAGCAGGGCGCAGCCGGCCAGGGTCCAGCGGCTTGCAGTCATGCCGCGCCAGCCCTTGGTGTAGCGGCCCACCAGCAGGCCGACAAATACGGCCAGGGAGAGCATGGAAAACAGGGTTTTGTGGGCCAGGTCCTGGGCAAACAGGTCTTCAATAAACATGGCGCCGGTAATAATGGCGAGGGTCAGCAGGACTACGCCCGCCCAGACCAGTTCGAACAATACCGATTCCATGGTTTGCAGTGGCGGCAGGTTGCGCACCAGCAGGCTGTTGTAGTTCTGCTTCAGCTGGCGGTTCTGGAAGTACAGCAGGGCGGCCTGAATGGCGGCCAGGGTAAACAGGCTGTATGCGGTGATCGACAGGGCGATGTGGGACAGCATGCCGTAGCTTTCATCCGGCACCAGTCGTGACGGCGTATGGGTGATCAGCGCCATGACTATGGTGGCCGCCGCCAGCGGATAAGCGCCCAGGAACAGGCTGCCCACCGGCTTGGAGAGATTCAGGCCCAGGAGCAGGAAAACGATCAGCCAGGCAATCAGTACCGAGCTTTTGAAGAAGCTGAAATCGAAGCCGCCATCCAGGTGGACCGTCTGGGCAATGAGCAGGCCGTGGCCTATCAGTGCAAGTACGCCAATCAGGGTGGTCAGTGCCAGGTTGCTTTGCACCTTGCCACGAAAATGGAGGGCCTGCAGGGCAGTGCCGACGCTGTACAGGAAAAGTGCGGTAACCGCGAGGATCAGCGTTCCCATGACGTCCTTTATGTTTGCCTTTTAACGTGAAAGCGGCGTGGAGTTGTTCAGAGGCTCCGTAGTCTGGGTATAATGTCGCGATTATGCAACAGGAATCAAGCGGCCGGCGCCGGCTTCTTGATTTGTGTGAACAATTTCTCCGGGGTACGGAAGAGCAACATGTTTGAGAATCTCCAGGACCGGCTATCCGGCAGCTTGCGCAAGATCTCTGGTCAGGCGCGCCTTACCGAAGACAATATCAAGGAAACCTTGCGTGAAGTGCGCATGGCCCTGCTGGAGGCAGACGTTGCGCTGCCGGTGGTCAAGGCGTTTATCGAAGGCGTGCGCGAGCGGGCCATCGGCCAGGAAGTGCAGCGCAGCCTGACGCCGGGCCAGGTATTTGTGAAAGTCGTCCAGCAAGAGCTGGAGCGGGTGATGGGCGAGGGCAACGAGTCCCTTAACCTGTCTACCCGGCCGCCTGCCGTCATTATGATGGCGGGTCTGCAGGGTGCTGGTAAAACCACCACCGTGGCCAAGCTGTCTCGCTTCCTTAAAGAGCGGCACAAGAAATCCGTGCTGGTGGTCAGTGCCGATATCTACCGCCCGGCGGCCATTCGTCAGCTGGAAACCCTGGCGGGTGAAGTGGGTGTCGAGTTTTTCCCCAGCACCACGGACCAGGACCCGGTCGACATCGCCAACGGCGCCATCGAAGCGGCGCGCCGCAAGCACATTGATGTGGTGATTCTGGATACCGCGGGCCGCCTGCACGTTGATGAAGACATGATGGGTGAGATTGGCCGCCTGCACAAGGCGGTGAATCCGGTGGAAACCCTGTTCGTGGTAGATTCCATGACCGGTCAGGACGCCGCCAACACCGCCAAGGCCTTTAACGATGCGTTGCCGCTCACCGGCGTGGTGCTGACCAAGACTGATGGTGATGCCCGCGGTGGTGCGGCCTTGTCGGTTCGCCACATTACCGGCAAACCGATCAAGTTCCTGGGTGTGGGCGAGAAGTCCGATGCCCTCGAGCCTTTCTATCCGGATCGGGTGGCTTCCCGCATCCTGGGTATGGGTGATGTGCTCTCCCTTATAGAGGAAGCAGAGCGCAAGCTGGACAAGAAGAAGGCCGAGAAGCTCACCAAGAAGATCAAAAAAGGTAAGGGCTTTGATCTGGAGGACTTCCGGGACCAGCTTCAGCAGATGAAGAGTATGGGTGGTATCGGCGGCCTGCTGGACAAGCTGCCGGGCATGGGTCAGATGGCCCAGATGGCGCAGCAGCAGGTCAATGACAAGTCTGTAGGCCAGATGGAGGCGATCATCTGCTCCATGACGCCGAAAGAGCGCCGTTACCCGGATGTGATCAATAATTCCCGCAAGCGGCGCATTGCAGCCGGTTCGGGTACGCAGATCCAGGATGTGAACCGTCTGCTCAAGCAGCATAAGCAGATGTCGAAGATGATGAAGAAATTTGGCAAAAAAGGCGGAATGGCCAACATGATGCGCGGTCTTGGTGGTATGATGCCGCCCGGCGGCGGTGGTGGCATGCCCCCGTTTGGCCGTATGTAAAAAGCCTTACATATAAAATGGGGAAACCACGCGTTTCCCTGTTTTCATTGGCGCGTTTTTGGCATAGAATAGCGCCCCTTTCGAGTATGGGTCTTCTCGTCAGCCGTTCTCGGCATGACGTGAATCGTACAAAGTTCGTACAACAGAACAGGATATTGGTCGAAATGGTAACAATCCGTTTGGCTCGTGGCGGCTCCAAGAAGCGCCCGTTCTACCATCTGACAGTCACTGACAGCCGTAACTCCCGTGACGGCCGTTTCATTGAGCGTGTTGGTTTCTTCAACCCGGTTGCCCGCGGTCAGGAAGAGCGTCTGCGCGTTGACCGTGATCGCGTTGAGTTCTGGCTGGGCCAGGGTGCTCAAACCAGCGATCGCGTTGCCCAGCTGCTCAAGACTGCTGAGTAATTGCAATCTGATACCGGGGTTTGACAGGCATGGCACAGCATCCACAGGAAACTGTGATCGGCCGGATCACCTCGGTGTTCGGGGTCAAGGGTTGGCTTAAGGTCTTCTCTTATACAGATCCCAAAGAAGGAATACTGAACTACCGCGACTGGACCCTGGTTCTGGACGGCAAGCGTATTCCTGCAAAGCTTGAGGAGGGTCGCCGCCAAGGGCAGGGGATCGTCGTCAGGCTTAAAGGTATTGATGATCGTGAGCTGGCCCGCAGTTATGGCGGTGCCGAGATCCGGGTTCCGACCGAGTTGCTGCCGGAGCTTCCCGAAGGGGAGTTCTACTGGCATCAGCTGGAAGGCCTGGAAGTGTTCACGGTTGACGGTGAGTGTCTGGGTAAGGTGCATCACCTGCTGGAAACAGGCTCCAACGATGTCCTGGTGGTGCACGCGACAGCGGGCTCCATTGACCAGCGCGAACGGCTCATTCCCTATCTGCCGGATCAGGTAGTTCAGGGGGTGGATCTTGAAAGCTCGCGCATGGTGGTGGACTGGGATCCGGAGTTCTGACGGGTGTGGATTGGCGCAGTCAGTCTGTTTCCCGACATGTTTTCTGCGGTGACAGATTACGGGATTACCGGCAGGGCAGTTCGTGAAGGTCTTCTGACCTTTAACAGCTGGAACCCCCGGGACTTCACGCATGATCGTCACCGTACTGTGGATGACCGGCCTTATGGCGGCGGCCCCGGGATGCTGATGAAAATCCAGCCCCTGCGGGATGCTATCCATGCGGCCCGGACATCGGCACCCGGCAAGGCCTGTGTGGTCTATCTTTCGCCCCAGGGTGAAAGGCTGGATCAGTCGGTAGTGGAGTCTCTCGCTGCCGAACAACAGCTGATTCTCGTTGCCGGTCGTTACGAGGGCGTTGATGAACGCCTGATATCGGCGGAAGTCGACCGGGAAGTGTCCCTGGGTGATTTTGTGCTCTCAGGTGGCGAACTGGCGGCGATGGCTGTGATTGATGCGGTAACACGCCTCATCCCCGGAGCGCTGGGTCATGCGCAGTCAGCAGAGCAGGACTCCTTTGCTGACGGTTTGCTGGATTGTCCGCACTACACCCGGCCCGAGGTATACGAAGGTCAGGCGGTGCCGGAAGTTCTTTTGGGCGGTCACCATGAACAGATCCGGCGTTGGCGATTGAAAGAATCGTTGAGGCGAACCCGGGAGCGACGCCCCGACCTGCTGGAACAGCGGGTGCTTACGGAAGAAGAGCGTCAGCTTCTGGATGAAATTTTGAACGAACCGGGTGCCTCTGAATCATCAGGGCATTGAAAGATTGGGTATCAGGAGCATTACGATGAGCGGCAAGAACAACATCATCAGTCAACTTGAAGCAGAACAGATGACCAAGGAAATCCCTGCGTTCGCGCCGGGTGATACCGTGGTTGTACAGGTTCGCGTAACTGAAGGTAACCGTGAGCGTCTGCAGGCGTTCGAAGGCGTTGTTATCGGCAAGCGCAACCGTGGCATGAACTCTTCCTTCACTGTTCGTAAGATCTCTTACGGCGTGGGTGTTGAGCGTACTTTCCAGACCTTCTCCAAGCTGATCGACAGCGTAAGCGTGAAGCGTCGTGGTGACGTGCGTCAGGCCAAGCTGTACTACTTGCGCGACCTGTCTGGTAAGGCAGCTCGTATCAAGGAAAAGCTTAACTGAGTTTGGCCTTCCGGCCAGCCAGTTTGAAAAAAAGCAGCCTCAAGGGGCTGCTTTTTTTGTGCTTTAATGCTGCCCAGACAGACATTAATGAGGTAATACCTTGCCGCGGCCGGATGACGAGCAGCTGATCAGCCAATTCTCGGATGCCATATGGCTCGAGGATGGTCTGGGTGAGAAAACCCGCCAGGCCTATGCCAGTGACCTGGCCCGGCTTTCCGGATGGCTGGAGCAACAGCCCGGAGCGCCCAGCTTGCGGTCCGCTAAAAGGACCGATCTTCTGGCCTGGATGTCCCGTGGGCTGGCGGAGGGCCTGAAAACCAGTACGGCAGCCCGGCGGCTTTCCGGTATCCGGCGTTTTTACCGGTATTTACTGCGGGAAGGTCTCATCGCCGAAGATCCTACCTTGCGAATCGACAGCCCGAAGTTGCCCCGGCGTTTGCCGGATACCCTTACTGAAGCCGATGTCGAGGCGCTGCTGACTGAGCCGGATCCGGAAATACCGCTGGAGTTGCGGGACCGGGCCATGCTGGAAATCCTGTATGGTTGTGGGCTGCGGGTGTCGGAGCTCACCGGGCTGACCGTAGACCGGGTGAACCTGCGCCAGGGCGTAGTGCGTATCAGCGGTAAGGGCGGCAAGGACCGGTTGGTGCCGCTGGGTGAGGAGGCTATCGACTGGCTGCTAAGCTATATGAAGGAAGCCCGGCCGGAATTGCTCAAGGGCAAGAGCAGTGATGCCTTGTTCCCCGGTAACCGGGCCAGTGCTATGACCCGCCAGACCTTCTGGTACCGGATCAAGCACTACGCGGTGCGTGCCGGTATCCGCAAGCACCTGTCGCCCCACACCCTGCGCCACGCCTTTGCCACCCATTTGCTCAACCATGGTGCAGATTTACGGGTAGTGCAGATGTTGCTCGGGCATTCTGACCTTTCGACCACACAGATCTATACCCATGTGGCCCGGCAACGGCTGCAGGATTTGCACCAGGCCCATCATCCCCGTGGCGGTGACTGATCTCGGGGTGAACTTTTGCCGGGGCGCCCTGTCGCAAGGTTCGGGAATGATGCCGGTAGTTGCGTACGAAGGCCCCGGGCAAGCAAAATGCCTGAATCTATTAACCGGAAAAGGTAGTTTCTGATCCATGAATCTTAAAATTGCGGCCGCGGTAACCGGCCTGATGATGTCCTTGGTGGCAGTGCCCGCCGTGTTGGCCGGTGAAACCGAAGACGCCATCGCCAAGCGGCTGACTGATGCGGTGCCGGGCCTGAAGATCAGTTCCGTGCAGAAATCTGAAGCGGAAGGCCTGTACGAAGTGCAGAGCAGTAACGGCGACACCATTTATACCACGGCCGATGGCGCCTACCTGTTCACCGGCGACCTGCTCAAGATTACCGACACCGGTATTGCCAACGTGACCGAAGAGTCCCGGGCGACCAGCCGTAAGCAGCAAATGGCAGCCTTCGGTAAGGAAGGGTTGATCTCTTACCCTGCCGACGGCGAAGAAAAAGCGGTTATCGATGTCTTTACCGATATCGACTGCCCCTACTGTCGCAAGCTGCATGACGAAGTTCCCCAGCTCAACAGCTATGGCATTACCGTCAACTATTACGCCTTCCCTCGATCCGGCCCCGGCACAGCGTCGTTCCGCAAATATGAGTCGGTATGGTGTTCGGACGACCAGCAGGCGGCCATGGATGCTGCCAAGGGTGGCAAAAACGTACCTCAGCAGAGCTGCGATAACCCGGTTGCAGACCAGTACCGCCTGGGTGGCCAGGTCGGTGTAACCGGTACCCCGGCAATTCTGCTGGAAGATGGCAACATGGTTCGCGGCTATGTGCCGGCCAGGAACCTGGCCGAAGGTCTGGGTCTGCTCTGACCCGTTATCGGAGCCGCAGCGCGGCTCCGGACTTCCTGTGTGACTTGTGACCGATTCAGGGCTTATTCAGCGGGCCCTGAACCGGTATACTATCCGGCCTTATTGCAATCCATCAGCACCCCGCATCGGGATCAGAGGTGAGAGCTTGAAAGACGTAAATGTCGGAATCTGCGGATTGGGAACCGTTGGCGGAGGTACATTCAATGTCCTGAAACGCAATGCAGCGATTATTGCCGGCCGTGCAGGCTGCAACATCCGTGTTGTCCGGGTAGCCAGTCGCCGCAGCCGGGATGACCTGGCGCTGGGCGATGTGCCCTTCAGTACCGACATTTTTGATGTGGTGAATGATCCTGCCGTTGATATTGTGGTTGAGCTGATTGGCGGCTATGACGCCGCCAAAGAGCTGGTACTGGCTGCTATTGCCAACGGCAAGCATGTGGTAACCGCCAACAAGGCGCTGATTGCCGTTCATGGCAACGAGATTTTCGAAGCCGCCGAAAAGGCCGGTGTGGTTGTTGCCTACGAAGCTGGCGTGGCCGGCGGTATTCCTGTCATCAAGGCCGTGCGCGAAGGCCTGGCGGCCAACCGCATCGACACCATTGCCGGCATTATCAATGGCACCGGTAACTACATCCTGACCGAAATGCGTGCCGGACGGCCCTTTGAAGAGGTGCTGAAAGAAGCGCAGGCGCTGGGTTACGCGGAAGCTGATCCGACCTTTGATGTGGAAGGCATCGACGCCGCCCACAAACTGACCATCCTGGCCGCGTCCGGTTTTGGTGCGCCCCTGCAATTCGACAAGGCTTTCACCGAAGGCATTTCTGCGCTGACCCCGAACGATATTGCCCACGCTGAACTGCTGGGTTACCGGGTAAAGCACTTGGGTATTGCCCGCCGCCGTGAAGACGGCATCGAGCTGCGTGTGCATCCGACCCTGGTGCCCAAGAGCCACCTGATTGCCCAGGTTGACGGTGTTCTGAACGCTGTTCTGGTGGATGGCGATGCGGTCGGCCAGACCATGTATTACGGCCCCGGTGCCGGTGACGAAGCCACGGCCTCTGCGGTGATTGCCGATGTGGTCGACGTTGCCCGTGCGGTAGCCAGCAACAGCCAGCAGCGAGTGCCTTATCTGGGCTTCAGCCCGGATGCACTGGAAGACCTGCCGGTATTGCCGATGGAAGATGTTCAGTCTGCCTACTATCTGCGCATCCAGGCCTTTGACCACCCGGGCGTGCTGGCCAAGGTGGCGTCGATTCTGAGTGAGCATGGCATCAACATCGAATCCATCATGCAGAAAGAATCCGAATTCAAGGATGGCCGTATTCCGGTCATCATCCTGACCCACACGGTTCAGGAGCGCCAGATGAACCTGGCCATCGAGGAAATGGAAGCCCTGGCCGACGTTGACGGCAAGGTTGTCCGCATCCGCGCTGAAAACTTTAACTGACAGGTACGCACGTGAGATACATCAGTACACGGGGTGAAGCTCCCGCTCTGGGCTTTGAAGACGTTCTTCTGACCGGACTGGCCACCGATGGCGGCCTGTATGTGCCGGAATCCCTTCCGCACTTCAGCCTGGAAGAAATCCGAAGCTGGCGTGGCCTGCCGTATGCCGAACTGGCCTACAAGGTCATGTATCCGTTCGTGGAAGATGCCATTCCGGCCGATGACTTCCGCAAGATGCTGGACGAAACCTACAGCGTGTTCACGCACCAGGCCGTCGCGCCGCTGGTACAGCTGGATACCAACGAGTGGGTGATGGAACTGTTCCGTGGCCCCACGCTGGCGTTCAAGGACTTCGCCCTGCAGCTTCTGGGTCGCCTGCTCGACTATGTTCTGGAAAAGCGTAACCAGCACGTGGTGATCATGGGGGCTACCTCCGGTGATACCGGCTCGGCTGCTATTGAAGGCTGCCGTCGCTGCGAGCACGTGGATATCTTCATCCTGCATCCGCACCAGCGGGTGTCTGAAGTACAGCGCCGCCAGATGACCACGGTGCAGGGTGATAACATCCACAATATCGCAGTCAAAGGCAACTTCGACGACTGCCAGCGCATGGTGAAGGAGAGCTTCGGCAACCAGTCCTTCCTGGGCGGCAAAACCCAGCTGGCGGCGGTGAACTCCATCAACTGGGCGCGGATCATGGCCCAGATCGTATACTACTTCCAGGCATCCCTGGCCCTGGGTGGCCCGGACCGCAGCATGGCGTTCTCGGTGCCCACCGGTAACTTCGGCGATATCTTTGCGGGCTACCTGGCCAAGAAAATGGGCCTGCCCATCAGCCAGCTGGTGATTGCCACCAACCGCAACGACATCCTGCATCGCTTTATGAGCGGCAACAAGTATGAGCAGCACCAGCTGGAGCATACCCTGTCGCCGAGCATGGATATCATGGTGTCCAGCAACTTCGAGCGCCTGTTGTTTGACCTGCACGGTCGTGATGGCGCTGCCGTGAAAGACCTGCTGGAGCGTGCCGCCAAGGGCCCGGTCAGCATCGAAGACTATCGCTGGAAGCACGCCCGCAAGCTGTTCGACAGCGATGCGGTGGACGACAAGACCACCTGCGATACCATCCGGGAAATTTACGAGCAGAACGAATACCTGCTGGACCCGCACACCGCCATTGGCGTGCGTGCCGCCCGCAACTGCCGTCGTGACAGTGCCGTGCCCATGATCACCCTGGGTACCGCCCACCCGGCCAAGTTCCCGGACGCCATCGCCGAATCCGGCCTGAGCGTGAAGCCCGAGCTGCCGGCCCACATGGCCGACCTGTTCGAGCGGGAAGAGCGTTATACCGTTCTGGACAACAGTGTGTCCGAGGTGCAGGGCTTTATTGCCAAGCATTGGAAGAACGCCTGATCCGGCATGACTCCTAAAAAGATCCTGCGTCGCCCCCAGCCGTCCGATGTGGCGGGCTGGGGGCAAAACCTGCCCCCCATCCTTCGCCGTCTGTACGCCGCCCGCGGTGTGCACTCCGACGACCAGCTCCAGTACACCCTGAAACACCTGGCTTCACCGATGCAGCTTCGCGGCATTGATCGCGCGGTTGAACTGCTGGCCGAGGCCATTGTGCAAAAACAGCGGGTGATGGTGCTGGGGGACTTCGATGCCGATGGCGCCACCAGTACCTCTGTGGCCATGCTGGGATTGTCCATGCTGGGCGTGGCAGCCATCGACTTCCGGGTGCCGAGCCGCTTCTCCGATGGTTACGGCCTGACGCCGGGCATCATCCACCGGTTGCAGGAAGAAGGCGATTTGCCCGACTTGCTGGTGACCGTGGATAACGGCATCTCCGCCATCGAGGGTGTGCGTGCCGCCCGGGAGTTGGGTATCAAGGTGGTCATCACCGACCACCACCTGGCCGGTGACGAACTGCCGGATGCCGATGCCATCGTGAACCCCAACCAGCCCGGCTGCCCTTTTCTGAGCAAGAATGCCGCAGGCGTGGGTGTGATGTTCTATGTGCTGACAGCCCTGCGCAAACACCTGCGAGACAACAACCTGCTGCCGGACCCGGAGCCCAACCTGGGCAGCCTGCTGGACCTGGTCGCACTGGGAACCGTGGCGGACGTAGTACCGCTGGACCACAACAACCGGATTTTCGTAGAGCAGGGCATCCGCCGAATCCGCAAGGGCGAAGCCCGACCGGGCATCCTGGCCCTGCTGGAAGTCGCGGGCCGCGACTACACCGAGATCAGCGCTACCGACCTCGGCTTTGTGGTTGGCCCGCGCCTGAACGCCGCCGGCCGGCTGGACGATATGAGCATCGGCATCGCCTGCCTGCTCGCCGACAGCCGCGACGAAGCCCTGCGCCTGGCCCGGGAACTGGACAACTTCAACCGTGAACGCCGCAGCATCGAAAAAGACATGAAAGCCCAGGCTCAGGACCTGCTGGCCTCCATGTCCCTCGACATCGAAGGCCTGCCCTGGGGCCTGGCCCTGTTCGACCAGGACTGGCACCAGGGCGTGATCGGCATCCTCGCCGCCCGCATCCGCGAACAGACCCATCGCCCCACCATTGCTTTTGCACCCGACGACGACGGCGAACACCTGAAAGGCTCTGCCCGATCCATCCCCGGCCTGCATATTCGAGATGCCCTGGCTGTGGTAGACGCGAAGAATCCGGGCCTGATGAAAAAATACGGCGGCCACGCCATGGCCGCCGGCATGACCATCGCCCGGGACGACCTGGAACGTTTCAGCAACGCCTTCGACCAGGCCGTGCGTGACACGTTGAAACCGGAAGACCTGGAAGCCGCCATCACCACCGACGGCCCACTGGCCCCGGAAGAGCTGAACCTGGACACCGCCTACCTGCTCAAGCGTGCCGGCCCCTGGGGACAGCATTTTCCGGAGCCGGTATTTGACGGCGAATTCCGCGTGGTAAGCCAGCGCATTGTCGGCGAGAACCACCTGAAACTGGTGCTGCAGCCGGTTGAGGGCGGGGGCATTATTGATGGCATTGCCTTCAATACCGGGCCTGAGGTGCCGGACTTTACCCGGAGCGGGGCGCGGGTGGTTTATAAGCCGGATGCTAATACGTTTCGGGGGCGGACTAATTTGCAGCTTTTGGTGGATTATCTGGAGCCTTTGGGGTGATTTTTTTGGCCACTAAATCCGCGAAAGGACACGAAAAAATAAGGGGTTAAAAGATAAGGATTTTTTGCCACGGAAGACACGGAAAAACACGGAAAGATAAAACGGCAAATACGTAGCCGCAGACTCCCCGAAACATGTCTGGGCGCAGGGTGGGTGGGAACCTTTCCGGGAGTATCGAAAACATGGATGTTTTCGTTAAGCGTACATGGACGTATTCACAGCGTCTCCCGGAAAGGTTCCCGCCCACCCTGTGCCTGCACCAGAGCCGAAGCCTCAGGGTCGGGCTCGGAACTCAGATACTCCGTACTTTCCGCTTGCTGATTTAACCCGCAAATTCCGGTAGAATCCGCCCTCTGTTTTTATCGCACCATTTTCCAAAGCGAGACAAGGTTTCATGGAAATTAATCCCATAGTGACGAAGATCAAAGAGCTTCGCGAGCGCACTGAAGCGCTGAGGGGGTATCTTTGACTACGATCAGCGCAGTGAACGCCTGACCGAAGTCGAACGCGAACTCGAACAACCCACCGTCTGGGACGATCCCGAGCGGGCCCAGGCATTGGGCAAAGAGCGCTCAGACCTTGAACTGATCGTCAAAACCATCGACAACCTCACCAACGGCCTGGCAGATGCAGAAAGCCTGCTCGACATGGCGGTGGAAGAGGACGACGAAGGTACCGTCCAGGAAATCGAAGCCGATCTCGAAGGCCTCGATAAAGAACTCGAGAAACTCGAATTCCGCCGCATGTTTTCCGGTGAAATGGACGCCAACAACGCCTACCTGGACATCCAGGCCGGTTCCGGCGGCACCGAAGCCCAGGACTGGGGCAATATGCTGCTGCGCATGTACCTGCGTTGGGCCGAGCGTCGTGGCTTTAAATCCGAGATCGTTGAACTGCAGGAAGGTGAAGTGGCGGGCATCAAGAGTGCCACCATTCACATCCAGGGCGACTACGCCTACGGTTGGTTGCGCACTGAAACCGGCGTACACCGCCTGGTGCGTAAATCCCCGTTTGATTCCGGCAACCGTCGCCACACCTCTTTCTCTTCGGTATTTGTATCGCCGGAAGTGGACGACAGCTTCGAAATCGAGATCAACCCGGCGGATCTGCGGGTGGACGTTTACCGTGCCTCCGGTGCCGGTGGTCAGCACGTCAACCGGACCGAATCCGCGGTGCGACTGACCCACAACCCGACCGGGATTGTGGTGGCCTGCCAGGCCGGCCGAAGCCAGCACCAGAACAAAGACCAGGCCATGAAGCAGCTCAAGGCCAAGCTCTTTGAGCTGGAAATGCAGAAGCGCAACGAAGAGAAACAGAAGGCCGAAGACTCCAAGTCTGACATCGGCTGGGGTAGCCAGATCCGCTCTTACGTGCTGGATGACAGCCGTATCAAGGACCTGCGCACCAAGGTGGAAACCAGCAACACCCAGTCGGTGTTGGATGGTGACATCGACAAGTTTATTGAAGCCAGTCTGAAGATGGCGCTGTAATCAGCGCCATTCACCCACACCCGGACAATCCCGACTTCTTAGTGAGCCAAAATGACTGAACACACCCAGAACGCTGCACAGCCCGAGGACAACAAGCTGATTGCCGAGCGCCGCGCCAAACTGGCAAACATGCGTGAGCAGGGCAATCCGTTCCCGAACGACTTCCGTCGCGATGCCACCGCTGCCGAGCTGCAGGAAAAATACGGTGACAAATCCAA
Organism: Marinobacter sp. UBA3607; assembly: GCF_002375525.1. Classification (NCBI taxonomy): domain Bacteria; kingdom Pseudomonadati; phylum Pseudomonadota; class Gammaproteobacteria; order Pseudomonadales; family Marinobacteraceae; genus Marinobacter; species Marinobacter sp. UBA3607. Next base: position 58,552 of record NZ_DFLY01000023.1, read on the forward strand.
GGAAGAGCTGGAGTCCCTGGGCATCAAGGTGGCCATTGCCGGCCGCATGATGCTCGACCGCAAGGCGTTCAAGGTGGTTCAGGACATGACCGGCCGCATCCAGATCTATGCCTCCAAGGATGTCCAGAAAGACACCAAGCACTGGGATATGGGCGACATCGTGGGCGTGCGCGGTACCCTGTCGAAGTCTGGCAAGGGCGACCTGTACGTCACCATGGAAGACTACGTGCTGCTGACCAAGTCTCTGCGCCCGCTGCCGGAGAAGCACAAGGGCCTGACCGACACCGAAGCCCGCTACCGTCACCGGTATGTGGACCTGATGGTGAACGAAGACAGCCGCCGCGTGTTCCATGCCCGGTCGAAGATCATCAACACCATGCGCCAGTACTTCACCGACCGTGACTTCATGGAGGTGGAAACCCCCATGCTGCAGGTGATCCCCGGTGGTGCTACCGCCCGTCCGTTTGTGACCCATCACAACGCCCTGGGTATCGATATGTACCTGCGGATTGCACCGGAGCTGTTCCTCAAGCGCCTGGTCGTCGGCGGCTTCGAGCGGGTGTTCGAGATCAACCGTAACTTCCGTAACGAGGGGCTGTCGACACGGCACAATCCCGAGTTCACCATGGTCGAGTTCTACCAGGCCTACGCCGATTACAACGACCTGATGGACCTGACCGAAGACATGCTGCGTACCATCGCGCAGAAAGTACTGGGCACCACCACCGTGGTGAACACCCGGGTACTGAAAGATGGCAGCGAAGAAACCATCGAATACGATTTCGGCAAGTCGTTCGAGCGCCTGACCGTGGTAGACGCCATCCTGCGCCACAACCCGGATATCACCCGCGAGCAGCTGGCAGACGACGCCCAGGCCCGCGAAGTGGCGAAGAACCTGGGTATCCACGTGAAAGATATCTGGGGCCTGGGCAAGGTGCAGATCGAAATCTTCGAGGCCACCGCCGAGCATCGCCTGATGCAGCCGACGTTCATCACCGAGTACCCGAAAGAAGTGTCGCCCCTGGCACGTTGCAAGGACAGCGACCCGTTCGTGACCGAGCGTTTCGAGTTCTTCGTGGGCGGCCGCGAGATTGCCAACGGCTTCTCCGAGCTGAACGATGCCGAAGACCAGGCCGAGCGTTTCCAGGCCCAGGTGGCGGAGAAAGACGCCGGCGACGACGAAGCCATGTTCTACGACGACGACTACGTGATGGCGCTGGAATACGGCCTGCCGCCGACCGCCGGTGAAGGCATCGGTATCGACCGCCTGGCCATGCTGCTGACCGATTCGCCGTCCATCCGCGACGTTATCCTGTTCCCGGCCATGCGCCCGGAGCACAAGGCCGAGCAGAAGCCGGAAGGCGAGTAAAGCGATGCACCCTGCCGAGGCGCTGGCTCAGCAACTGAAGCCCGGTCGCGGCTGGGATGAGTGGCTGACGGACGAGTTCCGTCAGCCCTACATGCGGCAACTGGCCGAGTTCCTGGCCGCCGAGGAACAGGCCGGCAAGGTGCTGTTTCCGCCAAGACATCTGTGTTTCAACGCCCTGAACAGCACGCCACTGGATAAGGTGAGTGTGGTGATTCTGGGGCAGGATCCCTACCACGGCCCCGGCCAGGCCCATGGCCTGTGTTTTTCGGTCCGGCCGGATGTGCCTCCGCCCCCGTCCCTGGTGAATATCTTCAAGGAAATTGAAGCGGATCTTGGCCATCCGCGGCCCGATCACGGCTGCCTGCAAACCTGGGCCGGGCAGGGTGTGCTTTTGCTGAATGCGGTACTGACCGTGGAGCAGGGCAATGCCGGCGCCCATCAGGCCAAAGGCTGGGAAACCTTTACCGATAAGGTGATCGAAACCATCAATCGCGAGCGCGACGATGTGGTGTTCCTGCTCTGGGGCAGCTACGCCCGCAAGAAAGGCCGGCATATCGATCGCAACCGTCACCTGGTGCTGGAAGGGCCGCATCCGTCGCCCCTGAGTGCCTACCGGGGCTTCTTCGGCTGCAGTCACTTCTCCCGGGCCAATGACTGGCTGCTCAGCCGGAACCGGCCTGCGATCGACTGGAGCCTGCCACCGAAGGCCGAATTGCTACAGCGTTACGGCAAGCAATAATCAGCTTGCCGGATCAGCTTCCCGCTCCGGTACCGGGTAGGGCAGGTCGAGCACTTCGAATTGGCAGGCGTCGTTACCTTCCAGGCTCAGTGCCGACTTGTCCGCATCATGACGCAGAACGGCCAGCAGCTCGCCCCCGTTGTCTGAGGTCATCACCGCATTGACCACATCCCCGGCCTTTTTGTCGCCTGCCAGCAGGTTGCTGCCAGCTTCAGGCGCCTGGGTGCAGCCGGTAAAGGCTAGCCTGTACAGGCTCTTCTTCAGCTGGCCGAGGAAATGCATGCGGGCGATCACTTCCTGCCCGGTATAGCAGCCTTTCTTGAAATGCACGCCCTGAAGATGCTGCAGGTTCAGCATTTGCGGTACGTAGGCTTCCACGGTGGTTGGTGTCAGCCAGGGCACGCCGGCGGCGATGCTGGCGGCGTTCCAGTCGTTTATGGTCAGCTCGGGAAGCCCTTCTGGTAATTCGGCAGCACCTTCCGGTAGCCACCATTCGTATCGGGGTAAAGCCCCGGCGCTGTCCTCAATGCGGATCAGGTAGCCGTTCTCTGTAGCCACTACATCGCCCGGGCTGCCCAGTGTGGCGGCGTTGTCTCCGGCAACCGTTACGGCGGCCTCCTGGCCCAGCAGGCCGATAATCCGGGCCTGCTCTACGACATCCATGCGGGTACCGCGGAACAGCATCAGGTATTTCTTCAGCTGGCCCAGGGTGGCGTCTGACAGTTCCCGGTCCAGGTCCATCAGCAGGTCCTGCTGGTCCCGCACCAGGCGGGTCAGGCAGTAGGCGCGGCCTTTTGGTGTGCTGGCTGCGGCCCGGCGTGATTGTTGGGGGGTAACGTCGTCCACGTGCTGGGAAAACTGGCCCTGAACAAACTTGTCGGTGCCCGGGCCGCTGATGCGGACCATGACCCTGTGCTCAAGCACCGCGTAGCCATGTTGGTTGGCGGTGGTGGGGCGGTTGTTCATAAAGCTCTCCGCAATGGGATGGAAAATTCGTTAAGCCGTTGTTGGCCGGCCGGCTCTCAGCCACATCCGTAACCGGCGAAAATCGGTCTCCGGGGCGTTGGCGCCAAACAGGGAGCTGGCACCGAGAACCAGTACAAACATAGTTCTGGATGTGGTGTCTGCAGGGCGCAGTTTCAAGGCCAGGAAGGAGGCGCCGAGGCTGCTCGAACCGCAGATTCTTACAGTGCGGGTTTCCCCGTTTGCCAGCTGGCAGGTGAGGGTGTCGGCGTCAGATTGCAGGGCAACAATGGCGTCAGGGCCCTGTAACAGCCCGCAACGCCGGAACTGGCGAACAGCCATGATCCCTGCAGGCGCCAGCAGCAACAGCAGCCAAAGACTGCTGGCCGGGGCTGCGACGAGGCTGAACACCATCAGTACCAGCCAGGGCAGGGCAGCCAGTATGCCGGCCGCCCGTGAAGGGGAAAGTCTCAGTTCAATCCGGCTGGACACGGTTCAGGATGATCTCCACGATCCGCTGCAGATCCGGGTCCTGCGGCTTGCTGCGCTGCATGAACCACTCGAACATGTCGGTGTCTTCGCAGCTCAGCAGCTTGCGATAGCGCTCCTGGTCTTCCGGATCGAGATCCCGGTAGGCTTCTTCCAGAAACGGCAGCAGCAGTACATCCAGCTCGAGCATGCCCCGGCGGCTGTGCCACCACAGGCGGTGAAAGTCGGTATGGTCGTTGGATGCGTTGGTGTCAGACATAGTCGATTGCCTTGAAAACAGAATGGAATCTCCCGGTCAGGGAGACAGTGTGCGATAGGTGGTGGGTATCAGGACCGTGTCTTGCGGATCGTTCAGCAGGCCCGGGTAGTCCAGTGTGTAGTGCAAGCCCCGGCTTTCCTTGCGTTGCAGGGCCGAGCAGATGATCAGGTCTGCTACGGTAACCAGGTTACGCAGCTCGATCAGGTCATTGGTTACCCGGTAATTGCTGTAGAACTCGCCGATTTCTCGGGACAGCAGGTCGACCCGGTGCTTGGCCCGCTGTAATCGCTTGGTGGTGCGTACAATGCCCACGTAGTCCCACATGAAGTGGCGAAGTTCGTCCCAGTTGTGGGAGATCACAACGTCTTCATCGGAATCCCGTACCTGGCTTTCATCCCAGTCCGGTGCCGCGGGTGGTGCCGGAATATCCGATTCCCGGCGGGTGATATCGGCAGCGGCGGCGCGGCCGTACACCAGGCACTCCAGCAGGGAGTTGCTGGCCATGCGGTTGGCCCCGTGCAGGCCGGTGAAGGCTGCTTCCCCCACCACATAGAGCTGGTTGATGTCGGTGCGGGCGCGTTCGTCGCTGACAATGCCACCACAGGTGTAGTGGGCCGCAGGCACCACCGGAATAGGCTCCTTGGTGATGTCGATGCCAAAGCCCAGGCACTTCTCGTAAATGGTCGGGAAGTGGTGCTTGATGAAGTCTGCCGGCTTGTGGCTGATGTCCAGGTACAGGTGGTCTGCACCCAGGCGCTTCATTTCATGGTCGATGGCCCGGGCGACGATGTCCCGGGGCGCGAGCTCGGCGCGTTTGTCGAAACGGTCCATAAACCGGCTGCCGTCTGGCAGCTTCAGGACACCACCTTCACCGCGAACGGCTTCGGTAATCAGGAATGACTTGGCGTGCGGGTGGTACAGGCACGTAGGGTGGAACTGGTTGAATTCCATGTTGGCGACCCGGCAGCCGGCCCGCCAGGCCATGGCAATACCATCGCCGGAAGCACCATCCGGGTTGGTGGTGTACCGGTAAGCCTTGGAAGAGCCGCCGGTGGCAATCACGGTAAACCGGGCCCGGAACAGTTCCACGTGGTTGTCTTCCAGGTTCAGGATATAGGCGCCCACGCAGCGGTTGCCCGGCAAGGCCAGTTTACGGTTGGTGATCAGGTCTACCGCCACCCGGCCGGATTTCAGGTCGATATTCGGGCGCGCCGCAGCCTGGCTGGCCAGGGTGGTGGATACCGCATGGCCGGTGGCATCGGCGGCATGGATGATGCGCCGGTGGCTGTGCCCGCCTTCACGGGTCAGGTGGTAGTCGGCGCCATCGTCCTGGCGGGTGAACTCCACACCGGATTCAATCAGCCACTCGATGCTTTCCTTGCTGTGCTCCACGGTAAAGCGCACGGCGTCTTCGTGGCACAGGCCACCGCCGGCGTTAAGGGTGTCCTGTATGTGGTTTTCCACAGAGTCGGTATCGTCGAGCACCGCCGCAATGCCGCCCTGGGCCCAGAGTGTGGCGCCCGAACTGATGTCGGCCTTGCTGACCACGCACACCCTGAGGTGTTCCGGCAGGTTGAGCGCTACGGTCAGGCCGGCAGCGCCGCTGCCGATAATGAGAACGTCGTATTCGTAGGACTGTGGCATTGAGTCGATGTCGCGGGCCATAATGTGGACGTGTATTGAACTAAACTTTGCGCTTGCTGTCTATTTGGCCTGAACGAACGCAGGAACATGCCCAATGACTCAAGCAAATTTTGCCAAGGCCAGAAAGCCAGTGGCCAGCAACAGGGGACACACTGCTGTTTCGTCCATGACACCTGATAAAGACTGGAATCCCGGAGAGCAGTCCGACAGCCAGACGGACCTGCAATTGGTACGCAAGGTCCGTAACGGCGACCGTGCGGCCTTCGACCTGCTGGTGGTGAAATACCAGTCGCGCGTGGCCTCTATTATCAGCCGCTATGTCTACGACAGCCAGGAAGTCATGGATCTGGCCCAGGAAACCTTTGTCAAAGCCTACCGGGCGATTGACCGTTTCCGGGGCGACAGTGCGTTCTATACCTGGTTGTACCGGATCGCTGTTAACACCGCCAAAAACTACCTTGAAGCCCGGGGGCGCAGACCTCAGGGCTCGGCCGATGCTGCCGAAGCCGAAAACTTTGATGATGGCAGTCGCCTGCGCGACGTCGCCTCGCCAGAGCGGCTGCTGCAGCGGGAGCAATTACAGAAAGCCCTGAGCGAAGCCATCGCCGGTTTGCCGGAGGAACTTCGGTCTGCGTTTCTGCTCAGAGAGTATGACGGCCTGAGCTACGAAGACATTGCCCGGATTCTGGAGTGTCCGATAGGAACCGTTCGTTCCCGGATATTCAGGGCGCGGGATGCAGTGGATCGCCAGTTGGCGCCGCTGCTGAATCATTCAGAGATATAAACGAGGTTGCACCTGATGGATGATCGTCTCAGAGAGACCCTGTCAGCGATGATGGACGACGAAGCGGATGAACTGTCGGTTCGGCGCTTGTTGTCCCATGCCAACCAGGGCGAAGTCCGGGATCAATGGCAGCGCTGGCAGCAGGTCCGGGATCTGATGCACGAAAACCACGGCCCGGCGGAAGGCCTGGATATCGCCTCTGCTGTGCGTGAGCAGCTTGATGGCCGGAGCCGCCGCGAGGTAGCGGCCAGTGAGGTTGCCCGGTCGCCGCGCCGGCGCTGGCACATGCCGGTCGCTGCCATGGTAGTGATGGCGCTGGTGGTCGGCTTTGGTGCCGGGGCCGGCTGGGATTCCCGACCGGGTGACGTTCCTGCGGCCATCGCGGGGCAGGGTGCGGTTGCACCGGTTGCCTTACCATCGGCTGTGGAAGAGGTGGCCCTGCAACGCCTGGATGAAGAACAACTGCAGCAGATGCGCCAGTATCTGCTTGAGCATGCGCAGCACAACAGCGTGGGCGCCGGGCGCGGTTCGGTAGGCTATGCCCGCCTGGTCAGTGCCAGCGGCGGTTATTGAGTTTGGAGCAGTTTCAATGATGGTTCCGGTTGGCATGAATGTCAGGTTGGTGGGTACTGCGCTGGTGACAGTTCTGGTATTGCTTTTTGCCATGCAGCCGGTAAAGGCCGACGAGTCACCCGCTGATCCGGACCCGGCCATGGCCTGGCTGGAGCGCATGGGCCCGGCCCTGAATATGACATCTTATCGCGGTGTGTTTGTTTATGCCCGGGGCGACCGGGTTCACTCCATGCGCATCGCCCACCGCTACCGCAACGGTCGGGTGGAAGAGCGCCTGGTGATGCAGGACGGTGGCAGCGGAGAGATTGTCCGCAAAGGCATGAATGTAGTGTGCGTGTTGCCGGATCGTGGCCGGATCAGCCTGGAAGAAGTCATTCCCTCCGGCCCCTTTGCCGAGGCCTTTACCAGCCAGTTGATGCCCTTCGGGCAGTGGTATCAGCCGGAACTTATCGGTGAAGACCGGGTGGCGGGATACGATGTGGTTACCGTGGCCCTGACCGCCCGAGACAGCGATCGTTACAGCCACCGGTTGTGGCTGGAGAAAGAAACGGCTCTGCTGGTGAAAAGCCATGTGCGCAACGCTGACGGTGAGGTGCTGGAGCATTTCCAGTTCACCAACCTGGACATAAACGGCGACATTCCCGATGAAGAGTTTGAAGTGCAGACCCGGGGCCGGGAAATTACCCGCACGCTCGACGACGCCGGCCAACCCCGGCAATCGATGATAGCGCGCATGAACGGCTGGACCCTGAACTGGCGCCCTGAGGGTTTTGAACCCGCAGCAGCGCCTCGTTCCGGCAAGGGCAAAGCGGTTGCTTTCTCTGATGGCCTGGCCGCATTTTCGGTATTTGTTGAACCCATGGGCCGGCTGAAAATGCCCACCGGGGCGTCCAGAATCGGTGCTACCACCGTATATATGCGTGAGGTGGCGGTAAAGGAACGCGCGTTCCTGATCGCGGTGGTGGGAGAGATCCCGCCAGCCACGGCACGAAAGGTGGCCGATGGTGTGAAAATTGACGGTGCCCTTGGCCTGGTGTCTGAACGATGATCACTGAAACCGGCAAAGTGGTTGCCCTCAAGGGCGACCGGGCCTGGGTGCAGACTATCCGCACCAGCGCCTGCCAGAGTTGTTCGGCGCGCTCCGGTTGCGGCCAGCGGGCACTGGCGTCGGTGTCTGGTGGGCGTGCGAACCAGATACTGGTGGCCAACACCGTGGATGCCCGGGTGGGCGATGAAGTGGTGATCGGAGTGGACGAGCAATCAGTGCTGACCGCTTCGCTGGCGGTATACGGGCTGCCCCTTGTGCTGATGGTGCTGGGCAGTATCGGGGCCTATCGGTGGCTGGGGGCGACGGACCTTGTCGCGATTACCGGCGCGCTGGCGGGCCTGGCTGCGGGCTTTGTCGCAGTCAGACACTGGCAGTCCGGCTCCGGTGACCGGTTTGAACCGCGCCTTGTGAGGGTCAACCGTATCGCAACGGTGAACTGTCTCTGAGTCCTACCGTTTTTTAAGTTGAAAATCAGAGGCCTGACCCCAGAATTAACGCTGTATCACAGTCATAACAGGGGGTTGTAGATGTCGAGAACAAACACAAAAGCTGCCCGGTTGTCCCCGGTCCTGAAGCCCTGGCCGGTGCTGGGCGCACTGCTGATGTTGTCAGCACTGGTGTCGGTCTTCTGGAGTCAGGGCCTGGCGGCCCGCGGCTTGCCGGACTTCACCGAGCTGGTGGAGGAAAATTCCAGTGCCGTGGTCAACATAAGCACCACAACGGATCCGCAAAGCAGCGGCTCCCGCTTCCAGGGTATGCCCTTCGACGAGCGCCAGTTCGAGCAGCTGCCCCCGTTCCTGCAGGATTTCTTCCGTGGCCCCCAGTCGCCGTTTGGCGGGTCTCCCTATTCCCAGCAGCCCAGCCGTTCCATGGGCTCCGGCTTCATTGTTTCCAAAGACGGCTACGTGCTGACCAATAACCACGTGGTGGAGGGTGCAGACGAAGTGATCGTGCGCCTGAATGATCGCCGGGAGTTCAAGGCGGTTATCGTAGGCACAGATCCACGCTCTGACATGGCAGTGCTGAAAATCGACAACGGTGATGACCTGCCGGTGGTCAGCATTGGTCGTTCTCAGGATCTCAAGGTCGGTGAGTGGGTGTTTGCCATCGGATCGCCGTTCGGGTTCGACTACACGGTAACTGCGGGCATTGTCAGCGCGCTTGGCCGCTCCCTGCCATCTGAAAACTATGTGCCGTTTATCCAGACCGACGTTGCCATCAACCCCGGCAACTCTGGCGGGCCGCTGTTCAACCTGGATGGTGAGGTTGTCGGCATCAACTCCCAGATTTACACCCGCTCCGGTGGCTTCATGGGGGTATCGTTTGCCATTCCCATTGACGATGCCATGAGCGTATTTCGCCAGATCCGGGACGAAGGCAGTGTTGCCCGGGGCTGGTTGGGTGTGTTGATCCAGGAGGTCAACCGGGACCTGGCCGAGAGTTTTGGTCTGAAGCGCCCCCGTGGTGCCCTGATCGCTGAAGTAATGGAAGGCTCTCCGGCTGAAAGTGGTGGCCTGCAGTCTGGTGATATTGTTCTCGAGTTCAATGGCGAATCTGTCCAGCGTTCCTCAGACCTGCCGCCCATGGTGGGCCGCACTGTGGTGGGTGAGTCGGCCCGGTTGACCGTGTTGCGTGAAGGCCGGGAGATGGACCTGGATGTCGAGATCGGTCGCTTGCCGGAGGACGGTGAAACCGCAGCCAGCCCGGAAGTGGGCAGCAACGAGAACAGCGGCTCCAACCCCCTGGGGCTGGCGGTCGAGTCGCTGAATGATGAAATGGCCCGGGCAGCAGGCGTCGACGGTGGGGTGCTGGTGTCCGGTGTTGGCCAGGGCGCAGCCTACGAGGCCGGAATTCGCCCACGGGATATCATCACCGAAATCAACCGCAAGCAGGTGCGTTCGGTTGACGAGTTCCGCAAGGTGGTGGCGGGCCTGCCGGATAACCGGGCCGTTTCGGTACGCATCGTGCGCCAGGGCCGGGCTATCTACCTGGTGATGAAGCCCTGACCTGAACGCCCGGGTTCAACAGCTCACAAAGCCCCTGACGTGGTTCACGACACGCTCAGGGGCTTTTGCTATACTTTTTCGACCGATAATAACGATGGCTATGGCACGGATCGCCGGAAATGATGACAAAAAAGGAACTCCCCCTCCGTAAGTTGCTGAAATTCAGGAACGCCTGGGTTGCCTGGGGCGTGTTCCTGGTTTCAGTCATTGCCACCATTCTGCTCTGGCAATTGTCCATCCGCCTGGTGGAAGATCGCACCGAGGCCCGCTTCCGTACCCAGTCCCTTCAGCTGAGAACTGCCATTGAAGAGCGTTTGCTCAATTACGAGCAGGTGCTGGCCGGCAGCGCCGGGCTGTTCGCTGTCAATGGCCGCGTTACCCGCGAGCAGTGGAGCGAGTACGTCAATAAGGTGGACATCAACCGCTACTACCCGGGCATTGAAGGTATCGGGTTTGTCGAGCGCATTGGCGTGCGCCAGATGGCGGATCACATCTCTTCGGTGCGGGCCCAGGGGATATACGATTACCTGGTCCGGCCGCTGGGCAAGGGGCCCTACTATTACCCCATGGTGTATATGGAGCCGGGTACCGACAGGAACCGGCGGGCACTGGGGTACGATGCATTCAGCGACCCGGTGCACCGGAGTGCCATGGAGCGGGCTCGGGATGCCGCAGTGCCTATGGTTACCGGCAAGGTGGTGCTGGTGCAGGAATCGGTCGATGAAGACCAGGCCGGCTTTCTCATGTATTACCCGGTTTTTCAGGGCGGTGAGGTGCCGGAAATCCGGGCCGAGCGACGCATGATGCTGGCGGGCTATGTGTTCAGTGCCTTTCGTATGAACAGTCTGTTTGACGGCATTGTCGGGCTGATCTCCCCGTTCCTGGACGTTCGCATCTACGATAACGGCGTAGTGGCCCGCGACACCTTGATGTACGGCTCTAACCTCGGTTCCCTGGAAAACGATTTCAGTTTTGAAATGAGCCAGACCGTGTCGCTCGGTGGCCGGGACTGGCTGCTGCAAACCCGCTCTACCCCGGCCTTTGATTACCTGGCGTCTGACGCGCGCCCGCCGATTGTGCTGGGCTCCGGCCTGGCCATCAGCCTGTTGCTCTGGCTGTTTGCACTCGCCCTGATCCGTTCGCGGATGATTGCCCAGGCCAGCGCCGGCCGTTACCGGGCCATTACCGAGGGGGCCGCCAACGTAACGCTGGTCCTGGATGAAGAGGGCCATGCCTTGTATGCCAGCCCCTCCAGCAAGGATATTCTGGGCTTTGATCCGGACGCCGTTGATCAGCTGGAGTTTGACCAGCTGGTGCATGCTGATGACTGGTCGGCCCTGAAGCGCGGTTTCAAGGATGCCATGGCAGAGCCGGGCAAGCAGATGCCGGTGGTGCGGGCCAGGATACGGGATGCCCAAAGCCGCTGGCGCGATATGGAGGGCACCTACACCGCCATGCTGACGGTTCCCGGGGTGAATGGCGTTGTACTCAGCCTGCGGGACCTTACCCAGCTGAAGGCGGCCCAGTCGGAATTGCATCGCCTGGCCTTCTACGATCCGCTGACCGGGCTGGCAAACCGGCAGCTGTTCCGGGATCGACTGGACCATGTGGTGCGCCGTTGCCGGCGCAGTGGTGAACCGGCCGCCTTGATGTTCCTGGACCTGGACGGGTTCAAGCGAATCAACGACACCCTCGGCCATGACGCCGGTGACGAACTGCTGTGCCAGGTGGCTCAATGGCTGCAGGGCTGTGTCCGGGAAGAAGATTCGGTGGCGCGGCTGGGTGGTGACGAATTTGTGGTGCTGCTTTCGCGCATCAGCGATTCCGACGCTGCAGGCCGCGTCGCCGAGTCGATTCTGCGCCGGCTTTGCCAGCGTATCCGCCTGAACGAGCACGAGGTAGGGGTAACCGTCAGTATCGGGATCACCATGATTCCCGACGACAGCGAAGATGCCGGCACCCTGATGAAATACGCAGACCTCGCCATGTACCGGGCCAAGGAAGTCGGCCGCAACACCTATCAGTTCTTCACTCCTGCGATGAATATCAAGGCGGCCAGGCGCCTGTTGCAGCAGGAAGAGCTGGCAACCGCCCTGGAAGGCGACCGGTTTGTACTGCATTACCAGCCGAAACTGGACCTGGCAAGCCAGCGGGTAATCGGGGTAGAGGCCTTCCTGCGCTGGCATCATCCGGAAAAGGGATTGGTATCGGCGCAGCAGTTTATCAGCCTGGCAGAGGAAACCGGCCTGATCATCCGCCTCGGTGAGCTCGCCCTGCGCCAGGCCTGCATCCAGGTACAGGCGCTGGAGCGGGCGGGCTTTGAATCCCTGAAAATGGCGGTGAACTTCTCGGTACGGCAGCTCACAGATTCCGGTTTCCCGGATCTGATGCGCCGGGTGATTACCGAAACCGGGGTATCACCGGACCGGCTGGAGCTGGAAATGCCCGCCGAGCTGCTCAATGAAGACCCGAGGCTGGTTCGTGAGTTGCTGGTGTCGTTGAGTGATCTTGGTGTGTGCCTGATCCTGGACGATTTCGGTACCGGTTCCTGTTCTCTGGCTGCCCTGCAGCAGTTGCCGCTGAACGTGATCAAGATTGATCACCGGTTTATCCGGGACATTCCCTACAATGTCAGCGCCACCGACGTAGCCTCGGCCGTTATCGCCCTGGCGCACCAGCTGCACCTGACCGTTGTGGCGGAAGGGGTGGAAACCATGCAGCAGCTTAACTTCCTGAAATCCGCCGGTTGTGCCCAGGGGCAGGGTAACCTGTTCAGCTATCCGCTGGACGAAGATGCCCTGATCGGGTTCCTGATTCGCCAGTACGAGAAGCCGCTGATTTCCTGATCATGGCAATGACGGCCGGTAACCGGTAAAATCACGCCGTTCCCGGATCCCGGTAGCGGCCCCTCCGGGCTCAATCCTACGTCTTATATGAGTAATCATTGTCTGTGACTGAACTGAGCCGAATCCGTAACTTTTCCATTATTGCCCACATCGACCACGGTAAATCCACGCTGGCGGACCGCTTTATCCAGATTTGCGGTGGCCTGACGGACCGTGAAATGGCCGAACAGGTCCTGGACTCCATGGACCTCGAACGGGAACGGGGCATCACCATCAAGGCCCAGAGCGTAACGCTCAACTACACCGCCAAAGATGGTGAAACCTACAAGCTGAATTTTATCGATACCCCTGGCCACGTGGATTTTTCCTACGAGGTGTCCCGCTCATTGTATGCGTGCGAAGGCGCGCTGCTGGTGGTGGATGCCGGGCAGGGTGTCGAGGCCCAGTCTGTGGCCAACTGTTACACCGCCATCGAGCAGGGGCTGGAAGTTGTTCCGGTCCTGAACAAGATGGACCTGCCGCAGGCCGAGCCCGATCGGGTAGCTGCAGAAATCGAGGACATTATCGGAATCGACGCCACTGACGCCGTGCGCTGCAGCGCCAAGAGCGGCCTGGGCGTCGAGGATGTGCTGGAAGACCTGATCAAGAAGATTCCGCCCCCCAAAGGGGATCGCAGTGCACCGCTGCAGGCGCTGATCATCGACTCCTGGTTTGATAACTACCTGGGTGTTGTGTCACTGGTGCGGGTTACCGAAGGGGTGCTGCGCAAGGGCGACAAGATTGTCATTAAGTCCACCAAGAAAGCGTGGAACGCGGACAAGGTCGGTATTTTCAACCCGAAGCCTACCGATACCAATGTCCTGGAAGCAGGCGATGTGGGCTTCGTGGTGGCGGGCATCAAGGACATTCACGGGGCACCGGTGGGCGACACCATCGTGCACCAGAAGTTTGCTGAAGAAACCCCGATGCTGCCGGGCTTCCAGAAAGTGAAGCCGCAGGTGTATGCCGGTTTGTTCCCGGTCAGCGCCGATGATTACGACGATTTCCGGGATGCCCTGGAAAAGCTGACCCTGAACGATGCTTCGCTGTTTTTCGAGCCGGAAAACTCCGATGCCCTGGGCTTCGGCTTCCGCTGTGGCTTCCTGGGCATGTTGCACATGGAGATTATCCAGGAGCGACTGGAGCGGGAGTATGACATTGACCTCATTACCACCGCGCCCACGGTTATCTACGAAGTGGTCACCAAGCAGGGTGAGACCCTGTCGGTGGACAACCCTTCCCGGCTGCCGGATATTGGCTCCATCGAGGAAATGCGCGAGCCGATCGTAGAGGCCAATATCCTGGTGCCCCAGGAACACCTGGGTAACGTGATTGCCCTGTGCGAGGAAAAGCGCGGCGTTCAGAAGAACATGCACTTTATGTCCACCCAGGTGCAGGTCAGCTATGAGTTGCCCATGGCGGAAGTGGTGATGGATTTCTTCGATCGCATCAAGTCAGCGAGCCGGGGCTTTGCCTCACTGGATTACCACTTTGTGCGTTTCCAGACGGCCAACCTGGTGCGGCTGGATGTGCTGATCAACGGCGAGCGTGTAGATGCCCTGGCCCTGATCGTTCACAAAGACCTGGCCCACCGCAAGGGCCGGCAGCTTGTCGAAAAGATGAAAGAGCTGATCCCCCGGCAGATGTTCGATATCGCCATCCAGGCTGCGATTGGCACCCAGGTGGTGTCCCGGGTAACCGTTAAGGCCCTGCGCAAGAACGTAACGGCCAAGTGTTACGGTGGTGACGTCAGCCGTAAGAAGAAACTGCTTCAGAAGCAGAAGGAAGGTAAAAAACGTATGAAGCAGCTGGGCAATGTCGAGGTGCCTCAGGAAGCGTTTCTTGCCGTGTTGAAAGTCGATAACTAAAACTAAGGCGCCCGGATGGACATTGATTTTCCACTGGTACTGGTAGTTCTGACATTGGTAACCGGTGTGATCTGGCTTGCCGACAAACTGGTTCTGAAAAAGCGGCGCCTGGCGGCTGCCGGGGCAGAGGATGCCCCCGCCGAGGAAGCACCCGCCGAACCCTGGCTGGTGGACATCAGCCGGTCGTTCTTCCCGGTGCTGGCCGTGGTCCTGGTACTGCGGTCGTTCCTGGTCGAGCCGTTCCAGATTCCCTCGGGTTCCATGTTGCCCACCCTGGAAGTGGGCGACTTCATCCTGGTCAACAAGTATGCCTACGGCCTGCGCCTGCCGGTCGCCGGTACCAAGGTTGTTGACATCGGCGATCCGGAGCGGGGCGATGTGATGGTGTTTCGTTACCCGGAAGACGGTTCCACCAACTACATCAAGCGGGTGATCGGCCTTCCGGGTGACCATATCCGCTACCGTAACAAGCAGCTGTTCATCAACAACGAGCCGGTGGCCCGGGACTTTGTGGCGCGTCTGCCACCGATGGAGCGCTGGCGCGAGCAGCTGGGGCCGGTAGAGCATGATGTGTACCTGACCATGGGCCGTGTGAGCGGTACCGGTGAGGGCGAATGGGTGGTGCCGGAAGGGCATTACTTTGTTATGGGCGACAATCGCGACAACAGTAACGACAGCCGATTCTGGGGTACCGTGCCGGACGACCTGGTGGTGGGCAAGGCCTTTGCAATCTGGATGCACTGGCAATCGCTGACAAGTCTGCCATCTTTTGATCGAGTAGGCTCTATTGAGTAATCCATTGTTCCGGAGACAGAAAAGAATGAATAACAAAACTCCTGCAGGCCTGAAAAAGCAACAAGGTGGCGCACTGGCCATGATGATCATCGCGCTGTTCTTCGGTGCGCTGCTCACCCTGGCGATCAAGATCGGGCCGGCCTACATTGATGACATTACCATCCAGGAAGCACTGGAAAGCCTGGAAGGTACCGAAGGCCTCGGGCAGATGGGGCCGGCACAGGTACGCACACTGATCAACAAACGCTTGAGCGTCAATAACGTCCGGGGCTTCGATGCCAAGAACATCACTGTGGAAAAGAACGGTGAGTTTGTGGTGGTCAAGGTGGACTATGAGGTTCGCAACAATATCATCGGGAATGTGGACAGTATTGTTCATTTCCAGCACGAGTATGAGTTAGAGGGCAAGTGAGTTCACAACCAGATCTTGATCAGTTACAGCGCCGGATCGGCTACCAGTTCAGGGAACCTGAACGGTTGCTGCTGGCGCTGACCCACCGAAGCTACGGCAACCAGAACAATGAGCGGCTGGAGTTTCTGGGCGATTCTATCGTGAATATGGTGATCGCCGAACATCTGTTCCTCCACTTCGAAAAAGCCCGGGAAGGCCAGCTGAGTCGCCTCCGGGCACGCATGGTCAAAGGCGTGACCCTGGCGGAAATCGGCCGGGAGTTCCAGCTCGGCCAGTACCTGCGGCTGGGTTCCGGTGAACTCAAAAGCGGTGGTTATCGCCGGGAATCCATCCTGGCGGATGCCGTGGAATCCATCATCGGGGCCATTTACCTGGACAGTGATTTTCACACCTGCCGTGAGCAGGTGCTGCGCTGGTTCAAGGAGCGGCTGGCGAAACTGGATATCCAGGACACTCAGAAAGATCCGAAAACCCGGTTGCAGGAATACCTGCAGTCCCGGCAATTCCCGTTACCCCGGTATGAAGTGATTTCCGTGGACGGCGAAGCCCACAACCAGACCTTCCATGTGTCCTGCGCCTTGCCATCACTGGATCGGAAAACCTCCGGCACCGGCAGCAGTCGCCGTATTGCTGAACAGCAGGCCGCCCGCAGTGCCCTGAAACAACTGGGCGTGGAGAACGACTGATGAATGATATTACCCGCCCGGAGAATCCGGACAGCCGCTGTGGCTTTGTGGCCATTGTGGGACGCCCGAACGTGGGCAAGTCCACGTTGCTGAACCACATCCTGGGCCAGAAGCTGAGCATTACCTCCCGCAAACCCCAGACCACGCGCCACCAGGTGCTGGGCATCAAGACCGTGGGTCCGGTGCAGGCCATCTATGTAGACACCCCGGGCATGCACGAAGAAGAGCCCCGGGCCCTGAACCGCTACATGAACAAGGCTGCGACATCGGCCCTGATCGATGTAGACGTTGTGGTGTTTGTGGTTGACCAGCTGGCCTGGACCAGCGCCGACGAGATGGTGCTGGAAAAGCTGAAGCGCCTGAAGTGCCCGGTCATCCTTGCGGTTAACAAGGTCGACAAGATCGAGAAGCGGGATTTGCTGCTGCCACATCTGGAAACGCTGTCGAAGAAGCGGGAATTCGCCGAGATTATTCCGCTGTCGGCCCTGAAAGAGACCAACCTGAAACCACTGGAAGAAGCGGTGGGCCGGTATCTGCCGGAGAGTGTGCATTTCTATCCGGATGACCAGATTACGGATCGCAGCGAGCGTTTCATGGCTTCGGAAATGGTGCGTGAGAAAATCACCCGGCAACTGGGTGCGGAATTGCCGTATTCCGTGGCAGTCGAAATTGAAGAGTTCAAGCATCAGGGCAAAACCTTGCATATTTCAGCCCTGATCCTGGTCGAGCGTGAAGGCCAGAGGAAGATCATCATCGGTGATAAGGGCGAGCGCCTGCGCCAGATTGGCCAGGATGCCCGCATGGATATGGAGAAGATGTTCGGCTGCAAGGTGATGTTGCGGCTGTGGGTTAAGGTTAAGCGGGGCTGGGCAGACAGCGACCGTGCCCTGAAAAGTCTGGGCATGAGCGACTTCTGAGGCCGCCATGGTGGCCTCGAAGGGAGCTGTGCAGCAGGAGCCGGCGTATGTGATCCACCGCCGGCCCTGGCGGGAAACCGCCCTGCTGGTAGACCTGTTTACCCTCAACCATGGCCGCATGAGCCTGGTTGCCCGGGGTGCCAACAGTGCAAAAAGCCCCCTCAAGGCCCAGCTGCAGCCGTTTCAGCCCTTGCTGGTCGACTGGACCGGCCGCAGTGACCTGAAAACCCTGGTGCAGCTGGAAGTGCGCTCTGCACCGTTGCTCAGGCAGACCCTGTCGCTCTACAGTGGCCTTTACATCAACGAGTTGCTGCAACGGGTCTTGCCGGTTGCCGATCCTTATCCCACCCTGTTCGCCAGCTATATCGATACTCTGCAAGCCCTGACCGGCCTGGCCGGCCGGGGTGATCTGGAGCCCTTGCTGCGTCGCTTCGAGCGGGAGTTCTGTTCCGCGCTGGGCTATGACTTTGCCTGGGACCAGGCCACCGATACCGGCTTGCCGGTCAGCGCCGGCCAGGTATACGGGTACGACCCGGCCCAGGGCATTGTGTCCGCGGCCAGCCGTGATGCCCGCCTGAACCAGTTGCCCGGGGAGGTGCTGACAGCCCTCGCCGCCGGTGACTACACCAGTGAGGCCAGCCGCAAAACCGCCAAGCGGGTGATGCGTGTACTGGTAGACTACCTTCTGCAGGGTAAGCCCCTGCACAGCCGCAATCTTTTCAGCCAGACGGTTTCGTCTTCAGGGAGAACGTAATGAACCCCAGAGTGTTGCTCGGAGTGAATATCGACCACGTGGCCACCCTTCGCCAGGCCCGGGGTACCCGTTATCCGGACCCGGTGCAGGCCGCACTGGTGGCAGAGGAAGCCGGCGCAGACGGCATCACCATTCACCCCCGGGAAGACCGCCGGCATATCCAGGACCGGGACGTATTGCTGCTCAAAGAAGTGCTGCAGACCAGGATGAACCTGGAAATGGCGGTGACCGATGCCATGCTGGCCTTTGCCGAACAGGTGCGGCCGGAGTGTGTGTGCCTGGTACCGGAAAAGCGGGAAGAGCTGACCACCGAAGGCGGGCTGGATGTGGATGGCCAGGAAGACCGGGTGGCCCGGGCCTGTGAACGGCTGGCGAAAATCGGCGCAGAAGTGTCACTGTTTATTGATCCGGACCCGGTCCAGATTGACGCTGCGGTGCGCTGTGGTGCGCCGGTGGTGGAACTGCACACCGGCGAATATGCCGAGGCAGAAACCCCGGAGCAGGCGGATGCCTCTTTCCGGATTCTGGCGGATGCCGTGGCCTATGCCCGCAAGAAGGGACTGATCGTCAACGCCGGCCATGGCCTGCATTACCATAACACCGAGCGGGTGGCGGCCATTCAGGGCATCAATGAACTGAATATCGGCCACGCCATTATTGCCCGCGCCGTGTTTACCGGCCTGAAAGAGGCCGTGCGTGATATGCGGGCGATTCTGGATAGCGTACGCCGCTAGGCTTGCGGGCTGGTGGCCGGCTGGTGCTGTTCCCGGAACAGTTGCTGCCAGTCGGTCTGCTCGCTCCAGTCCTGCAGCCGGGCCATCGCGGCCAGCAGCTGGTCTTTCTGGATTTCCAGGTCCTGGGCCTGGCACTTCAGGGCGGTTTCAAACCGGTTGGTGGCTGTGCGCAACTCCGGAACGCCACAATAGCGGGTGGCGCCGTGGAGCTTGTGTACACACTCCAGCAGAACATCCAGTTGCTGCTTTTCCCATAGCTCGGGGATGGCCTTGCTGTCGGTATGCAGCTGTTCCAGTAGCATGCTGAACAGCTCCTCCGCCAGGTCAGCCTTGCCGGCGGCCAGCTGAATACTCTCGTCAATACTTACGCAATTCTGGTGCGTCCGGCGGTTAGACGGCCGCAGACCGCGCCGGGTATCCCGCACCTCGGAAATCTTGAACCGGGGCTGGCTGCCGGAGCACTCGTAGCCCGTGAATTCCCTTACCAGTTCAATCAGCTGGGCGCTGCTGATGGGCTTGGGCATGTAGCCGTCAAAGCCCTGCTTGGCCAGTTTTTCCTGTTCGTCGGCCAGGGCATGGGCGGTCAGGGCAATGATCGGCGTTTGATGGGAGCCGGAATCCAGGGCCCGGATACGGGCGGTGGTTTCCACCCCGTCCATGCCTGGCATTTGCAGGTCCATGAACACCAGGTCAAAGGGCTTCTGCCGGGCCTTGGTCAGGGCTTCGAAGCCGCTGGAGGCGCTCTCGGCATCCAGGCGGCAATCTTTCAGCAGGGTCATTACCAGCTTCAGGTTAGCCTCGTTATCATCCACCGCCAGGATGCGCGGCACCCGGCCGGCGCCGGAGGTTCTTGTGCCGGGCACGGGCTGGGGCAGGGTGCCCCTGCCGGTATGGATTCCGTGAATCAGCAGCAGTAATTCGTCATACAGGGGATCACGGCACACCGGCTTGGTCAGGTGACCGCTGGCCAGCCCGGACAGCGGCAGGTCGTGGGTCTCCAGGGTGGGTGTCAGCAGCAGGGTGCGGCAGTCCCGCTCCACCTCCAGGCTGCGGACCAGGCTGCAATACTGGCTGGAGTTCAGCAGGTGCCGGGTAATGCCGAGCAGGACAACGGCATAGCCTTCCTGGCGGCGCTGGGCTTCTTCTACCTGTTCCATCAGGGCGCCGGGCGAGGCCACCCGGTCAACCGCCACGCCCCATTCCCGCAGCAGGTGTTCCACCGCAAGCCCGGTGGTTTTCTGGTGCTCCAGATAGATAATCCGCTCGCCTTTCAGAGCCTCCCTGGAGAAAGAACCTTCGCCGGTGACGGACAGTTCCGGTGTCAGTGTGAACCAGAAAGTCGAGCCCCGGCCCAGTTCGCTCTCCAGGCCGATTTCACCGCCCATTTCTTCGACCAGGCGCTTGGAAATCGCCAGCCCCAGCCCGGTACCGCCATACTGCCGGGCGGTGGAGGCATCAGCCTGGCTGAAGGCGTTGAACAGGGATTGCTGCTGGGCCCGGGACAGCCCCACCCCGGAGTCGGTTACGCTCAGGCGCAGGGTGACCCGGTTGGCTTCCTTGTCTTCGTCTTCAAGGCTGGCGCGCAGCACGACTTCGCCGGTCTGGGTGAACTTGATGGCGTTGTTGACCAGGTTGGTGATCACCTGCTTGACCCGGAGCGGGTCGCCCATGATGTTGTCCGGCACGTCGTTATAGACCAGCGGAACCAGGTCCAGGTTCTTGGCGTGGGCCGCCGGTGCCAGCATGACCATTACTTCTTCCACGATATCCCGCAGCTGGAAGGGCACGCGGTCCAGGATCAGTTTGCCGGCTTCGATTTTCGAGAAGTCCAGGATGTCGTTGATGATGGTCAGCAGGATTTCCGACGACTTGCGGATGGTGTTCAGGTGGTCCCGCTGCTGACGTGGCAGGGGGCTTTTCAGCAGCAATTCGGTGAAGCCGATAATGCCGTTCAGCGGCGTGCGGATTTCGTGGGACATGTTGGCCAGGAATTCCGATTTGATCCGGCTGGCTTCCAGCGCCTCTTTGCGGGCAAAGTCCAGTTCGATGTTCTGGATTTCGATGGTCTCCAGGGTTTCCCGAAGATCCCCGGTGGCCTGGTCGATGTTCTGCTGCATTTCTGCCTGGGCCTGGCTCAGCTCCGACGCCATCTCGTTCAGGCCGGATTCCAGCTGTTCAAACTCCGGCCCGGCCCGGGTGTATACCCGGGTATCCAGCTTGCCTTCCTTGAGCCTGGCCACCGCTTCATTCAGCTGGAACACAGGGTGGGTAAAGGCCCGGCTCAGGCGCAGGGAAACCAGCAGGCTCAGCAGCACGCCGCCAACCACCAGCATCAGGGAGATCAGCAGCGCCTGGTAGGTTTCTTTTTCGGTGCGGATATGGGACATCTCTACGGCCACCCAGCCCAGGGGCTCGGCCAGCCCGGTGGCGGATTCCCGGGCGTCCGGGTCGAGCATGGTTTCGATCATCAGGTCTTGCAGGTACACCGGGGTGACGAAGCGGGTGCTGCTGTCTGAACTCAGTTTGACCGGTCTTTCTGAGCCCAGGGCCGAGGCCGGGATGGTTTCGGTGCTGCCGGGGCCGCTGTGCAGCAGGCGTTGGCCGTCCCGGTCGAAGAAGGTGATGGAGCGGACATCCTGCTCTTCCAGCAGTGCCGTGGACAGGCTGCTCAGAAGGCTGCGGTTGGCGGTAAACAGGCCATACTCGGCACCGGCAGACAGCTGGCGGGACAGGGATTCGCCCCGGTCGTTCAGCAGGTTTTCGATGTTCTTCACCCAGCTGTAGGTAAAGAACAGGCCCAGCAACAGGGTGGTCAGAAGGGTGGGAACGAGGGTCACCACCAGAACTTTTTTTCGAATGCCCCAACGCCGCATACTGTGTTCCCGTCAGTCTTACGAGCCCGGTGCTGTGTTGGCAGCCAATACCGGGTACTTCCCTGTCAGCATAGATGATCCGGATCGGAATGACTGTGGCCGCCATCCCGCGTATGATTCAAAGCCGAAAGTGTATCACAGGGTTTGCGTATGATTTTCCCCACCATTGAAGATTATGTCGGCCACACGCCACTGGTTCGTTTGCAGCGGATACCGGGCAATACCTCCAATGTCATCCTGGCCAAGCTGGAGGGTAATAACCCGGCCGGTTCGGTAAAAGACCGGCCCGCCATCAGCATGATCCAGGAAGCCGAGCGCCGGGGTGAAATCCAGCCGGGTGATACCCTGATTGAAGCCACCTCCGGCAACACCGGTATCGCCCTGGCCATGGCCGCCGCCATCAAGGGCTACCGGATGGTGCTGATCATGCCCGATAACCTGAGCGAAGAACGCAGGGCTTCCATGCGTGCCTATGGTGCGGAAGTGGTGAATGTTACCCGTGACCAGGGCATGGAGGGCGCCAGGGATTTGGCAATCCGTATGGAAGCCGAAGGCAAGGGCAAGGTGCTGGACCAGTTCAGCAACCCGGATAATCCCCTGGCCCACTATCTCAGCACCGGCCCGGAAATCTGGGAACAGACCCAGGGCAAGGTGACTCACTTTGTCAGCTCCATGGGCACCACCGGCACCATCATGGGCGTGTCCCGTTACCTGAAAGAACGCAACCCGGATGTCCGGATTATCGGGCTGCAGCCGGAAGACGGCGCCTCCATTCCCGGTATCCGGCGCTGGCCGGAAGCCTATCTGCCAAAAATCTACGATGCCGCCCGGGTAGACCAGGTGCTGGACATCGGCCAGCAGGAAGCAGAAGACACCATGCGGGCCCTGGCCCGTGAAGAAGGCATCTTCTGTGGTGTGTCTTCGGGCGGGGCCATTGCGGCTGCGCTCAAGCTGTCTGGCCAGGTTGAAAACTCGGTGATCGTGGCCATTATCTGTGACCGCGGAGACCGTTACCTGTCTACCGGTGTATTCCCGGGCGCCTGAATCGTTAATCTTCAAGAGACCAGCCAATATGAGTAAGCGCCGCCGCAAGGTTCTGCCGCAAGAACCCGTGCGTTGTGAAATTGAATCCCTCGGCCATGATGGCCGTGGCATCGCCCGAACCGACGGCAAAGTCCAGTTTGTGGACGGCGCCCTGCCCGGGGAAACGGTGATGGCAAAGATGGTCAGCACCCGCAGCAAGTTCGACGAGCTGCGCACCCTGGAAGTGCTGGAAGCTGCCCCTGACCGCCAGCAGCCCCCGTGCGAATTTGCCGACCTTTGCGGCGGCTGCAGCCTGCAGCATATGAGCGCCGATGCCCAGATCCGGTTCAAGGAAGACACCCTGCGGGAGCACTTTGCCCATTTCGGGGGCATAGAGCCGGAGCAGTGGATCGAGCCCATGCGTTCACCGGATACCCTGGGATACCGCCGCAAGGCCCGGCTCGGGGTACGTTACGTAAAGGCCCGGGAATCGGTGCTGGTGGGATTCCGGGAAAAGCGCAACAGTTTCCTGACTGACATTAGCGAGTGTGTGGTGCTGGACCCGCGTATCGGCAAACGCATCACACCGCTGCGGGAGCTACTGCACGGCATGGTTGCGTTTGACCGCATCGCCCAGGTGGAAGTGGCCTGTGGTGACGACGTTGCCGCCATGGTGTTCCGTAACATGGACGACCTGGTGCCGGAAGACCGGGAAAAGCTGATTGCCTTTGGCCAGGCCCATGACTTGCATATCTACCTGCAGCCGAAGGGCCCGGACACCGTGCACCGGATCTGGCCGGAATCGGCGGGCCGGAACGACGAACGCCTGGCCTACCGTATGGATGAATTCGACCTGACCATGCAGTTCCACCCCATGGACTTCACCCAGGTGAATGCCGGTATCAACCGGGACATGGTGCACCGGGCGGTTGAGTGGCTGGATATCCAGCCTGGCGAGCGGGTGCTGGACCTGTTCTGTGGCCTGGGTAATTTTACGCTGCCGCTGGCCCGTAAGGGTGGCCAGGTTGTGGGGGTGGAAGGCGACGATGCCATGGTGGTTCGTGGCCGGGAAAATGCACGGTTGAACGGCCTGGATAATGTGGAGTTTTTCGGGGCTGACCTGCACGGCGACTTCACCGGCCAGGGCTGGGCGAAGGAAGGTTTCGACAAGATCCTGATCGACCCGCCCCGCTCCGGTGCCGAGGATATCTGCAAGTACCTGACCGCCTTTGGCGCCAACCGGATTGTCTATGTGTCCTGCAACCCGGCCACCCTGGCCCGGGATGCCGGTGTCCTGGTGCGTAACGGCTATCGGCTGCTGCGCGCCGGTGTGATGGATATGTTCCCGCACACCACCCATGTTGAGTCCATCGCCCTGTTCGAGCGCGACCCGCGCTGACCGGTTCGGGGAGCCGGCCTTGCCCCTGCTCCGGACGGGCCCGGGCAACGCCGGAAATTTATCAGGTAAGTTATTGCTATGGTTAAAGTTAGGGAAGAGTACGGGGTAACCGGCGACGGTGAAGTGGATATTGACCGTTGGGTTCAGCACATTGCCGAGCTGACGCATCTGGATAAGCCGGACCAGCTGCGACTGGCCTGCGAGAAAGCGGCCCTGATTGCACTGCAGGCGTTCCGCGAGGACCGCCTGTGGACGCCCGGCTCCAGCAGCTTCCGCACCGGGCTGGAAATGGCCCAGGTGCTGGCGGAACTGCACCTGGACCAGGCCAGCCTGGTGGCTGCCGTACTCTATCGGGCCGTTCGGGAAGAGCGGGTCGCCCTGGAAGAAATCCGAAAGGAATTCGGCGACGAAGTCGCCGGGCTGATCAACGGTGTCCAGCAGATGGCGGCGATCTCGTCGGTTCACCATCCGCTCAAGGGCAACGTGCTGGGCCAGAGTGAAGGCCAGCTGGACAACGTGCGCAAGATGCTGGTCACCATGATCGACGACGTGCGGGTGGCCCTGATCAAGCTGGCGGAGCGAACCTGCGCCATCCGGGCGGTGAAAGACGCTCCGGAAGAAAAACGTATGCGGGTGGCCCGGGAGGTGTTCGACATCTACGCGCCGCTGGCCCACCGGCTGGGTATCGGCCATATCAAGTGGGAACTGGAAGACCTGTCTTTCCGCTACCTGCATGCTTCCGCCTACAAGAAAATCGCCAAGCTGCTGGATGAAAAGCGGCTCGACCGTGAAGGCTATATCCGCCGGGTGATCGATACCCTGCAGACCGAGCTGAAGGCTTCCGGCATCAAGGGCGACCTCAGTGGCCGGGCCAAGCACATCTACAGCATCTGGCGCAAAATGCGCCGCAAGGGCATTGATTTCTCCCAGGTATACGATGTCCGGGCGGTGCGGATTCTGGTGCCGGAAGTGCGGGATTGCTACGCCGCACTGGGTATCGTGCATACCCTGTGGCGGCACATCCCCAACGAGTTTGATGACTACATCGCCAACCCCAAGGAAAACGGTTACCAGTCCCTGCATACGGCGGTGATCGGCCCCGAGGGCAAGGTGATGGAAGTACAGATCCGTACCCATGCCATGCATGAAGATGCCGAACTGGGTGTTTGTGCCCACTGGCTGTACAAGGGTACCGACAAGAACAACAAGTCCTCCGGCTACGATGCCAAGATCAACTGGCTGCGCCAGGTGCTGGAGTGGCAGGAAGAGCTGGGGGATATCTCAGGGCTGGCGGACCACCTGAAATCCGATGTGGCCTCAGACCGGGTCTATGTGTTTACCCCGGAAGGCCACGTGGTGGACCTGCCTCAGGGGGCCACGCCGGTGGACTTCGCATACCGGGTGCACACCGAAATTGGCCATGCCTGCCGGGGTGCCCGGGTGAACAGCCGCATTGTGCCGCTGACCTACCCGCTGAAAACCGGCGACCAAGTGTTCATCCTGACTTCCAACAATCCGGCGCCCAGCCGGGACTGGCTGAACCCGAGCCTGGGCTACATCCAGACCTCCCGGGCCCGGGCCAAGGTGACCCATTGGTTCAAGCAGCAGGACCGGGACCGCAACATCTCGGATGGCCGGGCAATCCTGGAAGACGAATTCAAACGGCTGTCGATCTATGACGTGGATTTGACGGATCTGGCCAGGAAGGTCAACTACCACTCCACCGAAGACATGTTTGCCGCCGTTGGCGCCGGTGATTTGCGCCCCACCCACGTGGCCAACGTCGCCCAGCAGATGCTGGAGCCGAGAACCGAGCAGCTGGATCTCAAACTCACCGGCAACCGCAAAAAAGCCTACGACACCGAATCGGACATCCAGATTCTGGGTGTGGGCAAGCTGAAAACCCAGGTGGCCAAGTGCTGTAAACCGCTGCCGGGCGACCCGATTGGTGGCTACATTACGGTGGGCCGGGGCGTTACCGTGCACCGTCAGGACTGCATGACGTTCCTGAACCTGAAGGAATTCGAACCCAACCGGATCATCGAAGTGAACTGGGGTGGCCAGCCGGTAGCGGTGTATCCGGTGGATATCGAGATCGAGGCCTACGACCGGTCAGGATTGCTGCGGGATATCACCCAGGTGCTGTCGGCGTCCAAGAGTGATGTCATGTCGCTGCATACCCAGACCAATAAAGACGAGAACACCGCGACCATGCTGGTGACGGTGGAAATCTCCAGCCTGGAACAGTTGGCGCGGTTGCTGGCGCAGATCCGTAACCTGCCGAACATCATCGACGTAAGGCGAAAGCGCGGATGAGCTACTCCATCGACGACCTGAAAACCCTGATGGCGCGCCTGCGGGAACCGGACACCGGTTGCCCGTGGGACACAAAGCAGACCTTCGCCAGCATCGTGCCCCATACCATTGAAGAGGCCTATGAGGTGGCGGATGCTATCGAGCAGGGTGATTACCCCCATGTGAAAGACGAGCTGGGGGACTTGCTGTTCCAGGTGATCTTCTACGCCCGGATGGGGCAGGAGGAGGGCCACTTTGATTTTGATGGCATTGTCGACAACCTGGTGCGCAAACTGATCCGCCGGCATCCCCATGTGTTTCCGGAAGGTACCCTGGAAAGCCGGATAGACCCGGACAACCGGCCCACGGAAGCCTGGATCAAGGAAAGCTGGGAGCGCATCAAGGCGGAAGAGCGGGCGCAGAAGCCTGCGCCGGATGCCGATGCATTGGTCAGTCGCCTTGACGGTATCGCCCGCACACTGCCGGCCATGGCCCGGGCCGAGAAGTTGCAGCGCCGCGCTGCCCGCCACGGCTTTGACTGGCCGGATATCGGCGCGGTGTTCGACAAGCTGCACGAAGAAATCGATGAGCTGAAGGAAGCCTGGCAGGCCGCCGAAGACGGCACCGGCGAGCGGGATGCGGTGGAAGACGAGCTGGGCGACCTGCTGTTTGTGTGCGTGAACCTGGCCCGGTTCATGAAAGTGAATCCGGAGCAGGCGCTCAAGCGCACCAATCGCAAGTTTGAGATGCGCTTCCGGGCCATTGAGGAGATCCTGGCCGCCGAGGGGCGTGACATGGACGAAGAAAGCCTGGAGGCGCTGGATGCCATCTGGCAGCGGGTCAAGGGCGTGGAAAAAGGGTAACCCCAAGGCCTGATAGACTTTCCCGGGCAATCCTTAGTATCGTAACTCTCTCCCGATTACGCCCTACAGAAGGAACCCGCTGTGACAGAACTGCATCCCGATCTGCGAGAGAACGTACGTTTACTGGGTGAACTGCTCGGCCAGAGCATTCTGCAGCATCCGGGGCAGGAGTGCTTCGACCTGATCGAGGAAATCCGGGCGGCGGCGAAAGCCGATCGCCGCCAGGAGAGCGGTTCCGGCCAGCGGCTTGAAACCCTGCTGCGCCAGCTCAGCGATAACGAATTGCTGCCGGTTACCCGGGCTTTCAACCAGTTTCTCAACCTGGCCAACCTGGCCGAACAGTATCACGGTATTCGGCGCAAGCAGGGGCACCCGTCTGACCTGATGGTGGAATCCCTGAGCGAAGTTTTCGACCGGCTGAAATCCGGCGGCGTTGACCCGGAAGAACTGCATCGCCGTGTGGCCGACCTGCGTATTGAATTTGTGCTTACCGCACACCCTACCGAAGTGGCCCGCCGTACCCTGATCCTGAAATACGATGAAATGTCAGACTGCCTGGCCCGGCTGGACCATGACGACCTGATGCCGGCGGAGCGGGGTGAAGTCACCGACCGCCTGTCGCAGCTGATCGCCGAAGCCTGGCACACCGACGAAATCCGCCACGAGCGGCCCACCGCGGTAGACGAGGCCAAGTGGGGGTTTGCGGTGATCGAAAACAGCCTGTGGCAGGCGCTGCCGAAGTTTCTGCGCAGCCTGGATACTTCCCTGGAAGATGCCACCGGCAAGGGGCTGCCGTTGCAGGCGACACCGGTGCAGATTGCCTCCTGGATGGGCGGCGACCGGGATGGCAACCCCAACGTCACCCACGATGTGACCCGGCAGGTATTTCTGCTTGGGCGCTGGATGGCGGCCGACCTGTACCTGCGTGATATCCAGTCCCTGAGAGCCGAGCTGTCCATGTGGCAGGCCAGTGCTGAATTACAGGCAGTCACCGGTGATTCCCGGGAGCCATACCGCCAGGTGCTGGCACAGTTACGGGACCGGCTGATCCGTACCCGGGACTGGGCCGAGGCCAGCGTCAAAGGCGAACCGGCCGACAGAACTGACATCCTGTTCGAAAACGAAGACCTGACTGCACCGCTGGAGCTGTGTTACCGCTCGCTGGTGCAATGCGGCCTTGAACACATCGCCAACGGGCCGCTGCTGGACACCATTCGCAGGGCCCACACCTTCGGGCTGCCTCTGATCCGGCTGGATATCCGCCAGGAAGCCACCCGTCACGCCGAGGCGGTGGCCGAGATGGTGGATTACGCGGGCCTGGGTGACTATTTATCGTGGCCAGAGCAGGAACGCCAGGCCTTTCTGGTACGGGAACTGCAGGGCCGCCGGCCGCTGGTGCCCAGAAACTGGGAACCCTCCGAGCCCGTCAGGGAAGTGCTGGCCACCTGTGAAGTCGTGGCACAACAAACCCCGGAAGCGCTGGGCTCTTATGTGATTTCCATGGCCAGCACGCCGTCGGATGTGCTGAGTGTGATCCTGCTGCTGCGGGAAGCCGGCATGAAGTTCCCGATGCGGGTGGTGCCGCTGTTCGAAACCCTGAGCGATCTGCAGGGCGCACCGGACAGCATGGCCGCCCTGTACGAGGTGGACTGGTACCGCGAATACTGTCAGGGCCGGCAGGAAGTGATGATTGGCTACTCGGATTCGTCCAAGGACGCAGGCCAGCTGATGGCCGCCTGGGCCCAGTACCAGGCCCAGGAAAAGCTGACCCGGGTGGCCAGCCAGTATGGCGTGCACCTGACCCTGTTCCACGGCCGGGGCGGTACGGTAGGCCGGGGCGGTGGCCCTGCCAACCGGGCGATCCTGTCCCAGCCCCCGGGGTCAGTAAACGGCAGTTTCCGGATTACCGAACAGGGCGAGATGATCCGCTTCAAGTTCGGCTTGCCTCGGCTGGCGGTGCAGAGCCTGACCCTGTATACCACGGCAGTCATCGAGGCCACCCTGGCGCCGCCACCGGAGCCGGAAGACAGCTGGCGCGAAACCATGGACTGGCTGACTGAAAGGTCCCTCAAGGCCTATCGGGATGTGGTTCGGGAGAATCCGGATTTTGTGCCTTATTTCCGCCTGGTAACGCCGGAAACCGCCCTGGGTAAACTGGCCCTGGGCAGTCGCCCGGCCCGGCGCAAGCCCACCGGTGGCGTCGAAAGCCTGCGGGCAATTCCATGGATCTTTGCCTGGACCCAGATGCGCCTGATGCTGCCGAGCTGGCTGGGCAGCGACGTGGCCCTTGAAGAGGCGGCACAGGCGGATCGCCTGCCGGAACTTCGGGAAATGATGCGCGGCTGGCCGTTCTTCCGCACCTACGTGGATATGCTCGAGATGGTACTGGCCAAGGCCGACCTGCGTATTGCCAGCTATTACGAGCAGACCCTGGTGGAAGACGACAAGCTCAAGGCATTGGGCGCCAGCCTTCGGGAAAGGCTGACCGGATGCATTGCGCGCTTGCTGGAGCTTAAGGAGCAGCAGGATCTGCTGGAAGGCGAACCGGTGTTCGCCCACTCCATGAAAGTGCGCAACCCCTACACAGATCCGCTGCACTACCTGCAGGCGGAACTGCTGCGCCGTGACCGGGAAAGCGAAGACAAAGGCGAGGTGCCGGAGATGGTCGAGCGGGCCCTGAAAGTCACCATGGCCGGTATTGCTGCCGGCATGCGTAACACGGGCTGATGCCGGGGAGACAATGCGTTTGAACGTATCCGAGCGACTGGAACAATACCTCGCCCGCCGCGGGCTGGCCTGGACACCGGTGGATATTGCGCCGGTTACCAACCTGGATGAGGCGATCAAGGCGTCCGGGCAGGCGGCTGACTTTGCCGTGGCCACGGTACTGATCGATGTAAGCGGCCTGTTGATGGTGGTGCACCGTGCCGGAAACCCGCCATCGCTTGCTCAGCTGCGCAAAGTCACGGGCCGGCCCTTGCAGCAGCTGGAGCCTTTGCAGGCCGCCAGCTTCTTTGACGATTGCCATCCCGGCTTTATTCCGCCGGTGGGCGCGGCCTGGGACCTGGACGTGCTGGTGGATGAAGACATCTACGGTGCCCGGCAAGTGTGTTTTACCTCGGGCAGTGAGCAGGTTCTGATACAGATGGCTGGCGAGGAATTCCAGCGTGCCCTGAGCAACGCCCGGAGAATGGATTTCACCGGTAATGAAGCGGGTAACGGCGGCGATGATGAAGCCGATGCCACCCCGACCCTGAACAAGGTGGCAGACCGCCTGAAAGGCCTTACCCGGTTGCCGCCCATGCCGGCACTGGCCGGCCGGATGGCGGAACTGGCACAAGACCCGGAGCAGCGCGGTGATGAACTGGCGAACCTGGTCGGTATCGACCCGGGCCTGGCGGCCCAGGTACTGAGGTACGCCCGTTCCGGATTGTTCGGGCAGACCCGCCAGAACGGATCCCTGGCGGAGGCGATAGAATTGCTGGGGGCGGACCGTCTGGCCCATGTGGCCCGCGGTGCAGCCGGTGTGCGTTCGTTCAGGGTTGCCCGGGACGGCGCGCTGGGCATCAACAGCCTGTGGCGCCACTCCCTGTACTGCGCGTTTATGTGCCGTGCACTGGCGGAGCGGCTGGAGCTTGACCAGGATATGGCCTACCTGTGCGGCCTGCTCCACAACTTCGGTTTGCTGCTGATTGCCTGGCTGTATCCGTCCGAATTCCGTGAATTGCAGGCGCTGCGGGAAATCAATCCGGAAAGCGACATGCGTTCGCTGGAGCGTGAAGTGTTTGGCTCCGGCGAGGGCGGCGACAGCGTACCGATGGGGCATGCGACCCTGGGCGGATTGCTGTACCGCTTATGGCAGTTGCCGGAGCCGGTCATCAAGGCCGCAGGCCTGCACCAGAGCCCGGACTATCAGGGCGCTGATGAAGACTACGTGCGGATGGTTTTGCTGGCCAACGGCCTGCTGAAAAAGCGCGGGATCGGCGACGAGCTCAGCCCGGATGATATACCGGCACTGACCGATGCCCTTGGCCTGGGGTCGGTGGCACTGGAAGAAGTGCAGCAGGAAATCAGCAGTTTGTCGGCGGATCTGGACGCCCTGATAACCCCCCTCGAACCTTGAGTTCAGTCAGTTACTCATCCAATGATACGGAGGTCGACTTTCTATGCGGGGTCTGACTTCGTATAATGCGGCCTCGATTCTGGGCAGGTGTGCCGTTAACCCACTGGAATCCTGTTGAGAGGTTGCCGCAAAGGCAGGGGTCTTTGCCGCAGTTTTTCAAACGATAATATAAGACAACGGGAGCACAACGTTATGCGAATCATTATGTTAGGCGCGCCAGGCGCGGGTAAGGGTACCCAGGCCCAGTTTATTACCGAGCGTTTCGAGATCCCCCAGATCTCCACCGGTGACATGCTGCGGGCCGCGGTCAAAGCCGAGTCCGAGCTGGGCAAGCAGGTAAAGGAAGTCATGGCTTCCGGCGGCCTGGTATCTGACGACATCATCATCGCGCTGATCGAAGAGCGCATCCAGCAGCCGGACTGCAAGAACGGCTTCCTGCTGGACGGTTTCCCGCGCACTATTCCCCAGGCCGAAGCGCTCAAGGAACAGGGCATTGCCATTGATTACGTGGTCGAGATTGCCGTAGCAGACGAAGAAATTGTCAGCCGCCTGTCTGGCCGTCGTGTGCACGAAGGCAGTGGTCGCATCTATCACGTGAAATACGATCCGCCCAAGGTAGAAGGCAAAGACGACGAAACCGGCGAGCCGCTGGTTCAGCGTGAAGACGACAAGGAAGAAACTGTACGCAAGCGCCTGGGTATCTACCACGACCAGACCGCTCCGCTGATCGGTTTCTATCAGGACTGGGCCGGTAAGGCGCCGTCTGAAGCACCCAAGTACGTGCGCGTAGAAGGTGTTGGCAGCCTGGACAGCATCCGCGACCAGATCCTGTCCCAACTCAAGTAATATCAAGGCCGGAGCGGCCCCGGAGGCACTGATTCTGTGAAGTTACTGGCACTGGATACGTCTTCCGAAGGCTGCTCCGCCGCGCTCTGGCTGGATGGCCATATTACCGAGCGCTTTGAAGTGGCCCCCCGGGGCCACACCCGTCTTCTGATGCCCATGGTGCGTGAGTTACTCGCGGAGCAGGGGCTCACTCCTTCTGGCCTGGATGCCCTGGCGTTTGCCCGGGGGCCGGGCTCTTTCACCGGCTTACGCATTGCCACCGGCGTGGTTCAGGGCCTGGCCTGGGGGCTGGATATCCCTGTGGTGCCGGTATCTTCCCTGGCTGCTGTTGCGCTGCAAGCCATCGACAAGCATCAATTGCCCGAAGGGGCCTGCGTAGCCGTAGCTTTCGACGCCCGCATGGGTGAAGTCTACTGGGGCACTTTCCAGTGCCGTGACGGCCTGCCGGTGTTGCTGGCAGACGAGCGGGTATGCCCGCCATCGGCAGTCAGCCTGCCGGATGTCAGTGCAGATCGCTGGATCGGTGTTGGTTCCGGCTGGGCCTTCGCCGGTGACATGCCTGCGGATGTAGCGGAAACCGTCGCTGTGGTTGATGACACCCTGGTACCCCGGGCCTGTGAAGTTGTCCGGTTGGCGGAACAGGGCTACCGCCAGGGTGAGGCGGTGCCGGCGGAGCAGGCCCAGCCGGTTTATATCCGCGATGAAGTCGCCTGGAAAAAGCTGCCAGGCCGTGACTGAGCCTTCCGTGCCAGGCACCCTTGCGGTGGCCTGCAGCCCGCTGGGTGACCAGCACCAGGCCCGAGCGCTGGCTGAGGAGCTGGCACTGCCCTGGTTGGGCGTCGTCAAGCCGCAACAGGTTCGTGATTACTCCATTCTTCTGTATTCCGACGACCAGGGCCTGGCCCTGCAGATCACCGGTAAAGGTGCGCCTGGCCCGGTACGGGCCGAGTTTGTTACCGGTAAGATGGGTTATCGCCGGGAACACGGTGGCGGTACGGGCCAGCTGGTCGCCAGGGCAGTGGGCTTGCAGAAGACCCGCGCAGGTTTACACGTTCTGGATGCCACGGCCGGGTTGGGGCAGGACGCCTTTGTACTGGCTGGCCTTGGCTGCCGCGTCACCTTGCTGGAGCGAAACCCGGTGATCCATGCCTTGCTGGCCGATGGTCTGGCCCGGGCTGCGTTGAATCCGGACTGTTCGCCAATTGTGGCCAGGATGACCCTGGAAGCCGGCAGCTCCATTAACTGGCTGGCGCAGGCTGACCCGGAATCGGTGGATGTGGTTTACCTGGACCCTATGTTCCCGCATCGGGACAAGTCGGCCCTGGTGAAAAAAGAAATGCAGGTGTTCCGGCAGGTGGTGGGCGACGACGATGATTCAGCTCAATTACTGCAAGCGGCACTGAAGGCTGCCCGTTACCGGGTGGTGGTCAAACGCCCCCGCAAGGCACCATTCGTGGAAGGGCCGGAACCGGCTACCCGCATCGAAGGCAAGAGCAGCCGCTACGATATCTATTCCCTGAAAGCCCTGCCGGCCTGAGAGCCCTCCCGGGCCGCCGGCACCGGGGCTCAGGCATCCAGCATGGTGACCTGCTGGATGGCCTGGCGCTTCTCCACGCTCAGTACCAGCCGGGCATCTTCTGCCACTTCGTCCAGACCTTCGCCGTAACACAGCCGGCCGTTGTCGTCGGTGGTCAGAACCCCTTCCTTTTGCATGTTGGCAATGAAGTTCCGGAACAGGGTCTTGTCGAAGAATTCCGGGGCATTCAGCCCGAACAGGATAGACATCCGCTCGGCCAGCAGGGTGCTCTGCTCCTCCAGTTCGGCGGCGGTCAGCTTGCCGGAACCGTATTTGCGCAGAATGCCCAGGGCAATGTGGTAACGCTCCAGGGTCTGGATAATAAACCGGGACAAAATACGCGCCCGCAGCATGGCTTCTGTGCCTTCTTCCGGCCGGCTCAGGCGTTCGTCATCCAGGGTCACCAGCAGGCCCTGGTCAACCAGCACATCAATCCAGTCGTTAATGACGGATTCGATCTCGTCCTGCGAGTATTTCAGGAACAGTTCTGATTGCAGGTAGGGGTAGGCCACGCTGGCCAGGAAGACGATTTTGTCACGGCGCAGGCTGGACTTGTTTTCGAACAGGCTGACAACCAGGGCTGGCAGGGCAAACAGGTGCTGGATGTTATTGCGGTAGTAGGTCATCAGGGTGGCGTTGGAGCCTTCCAGGCCGATGATGTCTCCCAGCTTCTGTGGCTGGCGGGACACCAGCCCCATGCCTTCACAGTAGGCCACCCAGTCCTTGCCACTGCCCTCGGGCAGGGTCACGGTGCCGGCGTAGGGCCGGGCTTTCAGCAGGCTCGCGTACTGGTCCAGCAGCCGGATCAGCTGGCCCTCGTCCATGGCCAGGCGCTCGGTGCCCAGCAGTACGGTGGCGGTCATGCCAATGGGGTTCACCGCAACCGAGGCGTTGATGTTGCTGGCAACCCGCTGGGCCAGGGCGTCGACGGCATCCGGCAGCCAGGATGGCCGGAACTCCGGATCGTAGGCCTCTTCGCGCCAGCTGTCGTGTACGTTGTCCAGAACCTCGGCTAACGGAATCGGGTCGCCGAAGTTGACCGCTACCCGGCCAAAGGAGTTGGTGAGCTTGCGGGCGGTCTTGGCGAGCCCGAATACGCTTTCCTTCTGCTTTTTCTTACCCCGGAGTTCGCCCAGGTACGACCGGCCTTCCATCACTTTCTCGTAACCGATATACACCGGTACAAAGACAATCGGCTTGCGGTGATCCCGCAGGAAGCTGCGCACCGTCATCGACAGCATGCCGGGCCGTGGGGCCAGCATGCGGCCGGTACGGGAGCGGCCGCCTTCCACGAAGTATTCCACCGAGTAACCCCGGGTGAACATCACGTGCATGTATTCGTTGAACACGGTGGCGTACAGGGGGTTGTCACGGAAACTGCGGCGCATGAAGAAGGCACCGCCACGGCGCAGGATCGGCCCGACAACGGGCATGTTCAGGTTGATGCCGGCAGCAATGTGCGGCGGCATCAGACCGTTCTTGTACAGCACATAAGACAGCAGCAGGTAGTCGATGTGCGAGCGGTGGCAGGGCACATAGACCACGGCATTGTCCTGTGCTGTTTCCTTGGCCACCTTGATGTTGTTGATGGCAATACCGTTGTAGATCCGGTTCCACAACCAGGCCAGCACCAGTTCCAGGAAGCGTATGGTGACAATGGACATGCTGGCGGCGATTTCGTCGGCGTACTTGTAGGCCTTGGCCCGGACTTTCTCCGGGGGAATATCGTCCTTGGCGGCGGTTTCGCGAATGGCTTCTTTTACCGCCTGGGTGCGTACCAGGCCTTCCACCAATGTGCGGCGGTGGGACAGGTCTGGCCCCAGTACCGCCTGGCGTACCCGACGGAAATGGGTGCGCAGCAGGCGCGCCAGTTTGCGGTTGGCTTTCTGCTCGTTATCCCGGTATTCCTCAACCACCTGGTTGAGTGACAGCGGCTGGTTGAACTGCACGTAGGTGTTGCGCCCGTGCACCAGGATAATCAGGAACTTCTGTAAACGGCCGGCGACAGACCAGGTGTCAGACAGCAGCAACTTCACCAGGGATTTTTCCTTGTCCGGAGAGCGACCCCAGAACAGGGAAACCGGAACAATCTGTACGTCCTGCTCGGGGTGTTCCAGCCCGAATCGGACCAGGTCACCGAATTCCCTGGTGGGAACGGGCTTGTGCCGGCCGCCGCGGAACAGGCCGCCAATCCGCTTGTACAGAAAGAAAAACGAATGGGATGGCCCGTTCTTGACGGGCAGGACCGGCGTGGCACCGGGCAGCCGGGCCTGGATGACTTCCTGCTCCAGCACCAGTCGGCTGGAAAGCGAGCTGTATTGCAGCACATAGCACACCGGCTTCTGCGGATCGAGGCCGAGGGCTTCAAGGGTGTTGCCGCTGACATCCGTCCTGACCCAAAGGAACAGGATCTTGCGGAAAAGAGACAGGATCAGGCTGCGAATACCCTGATAAAGTCGCATAAGGTGCTACTCCGGTGCTGGAAACAGGCGCCAAGTTTAACGGGTTGGAGCGGGGCCGGAAAGCGCTATGCCGATTCTGGCCGGTGAATGTGATGTGGTACATTGCCACGGAACGTAATCGCTGCAGGTACAAGGCAAGGGTATGGTCGATCAAAACATGCAATGGGTACCGGGTTGGTCTGAACAGGGGCCGGAGCCGGGTGACCTGTTACTGGCGTTTGCCGGTAACAGCATTCTCAAACCCGGTGACGGCTGGTTTCTGACCTGGGGCGGCCCCGAAATGGGTGACAGCCGGCCGGAAGCCCTGATGCTTGGCACCGTCGGCGGCCGAAGGCTATATGTGACGGCATTGCCCGACACCGGCCTGCCCGGGCTGGAAACCCTGAGCCTGCGCGAGGCCATGTTGCATACGCCTGATGCCCCCTCCGAACTGCTCAGTACCGGTTTCCAGGTGTGGCAGTGGTGGCAGGACCATCGCTATTGCGGACGCTGTGGCGAGCGCACGGGGCCGCATCCCCGGGAGCGCGCCCGTTGGTGTGGCCGGTGTAACATTCCCTGGTACCCCAGGATTGCCCCTTGCATCATTACTGTGATTCGCCGGAATGATCGTTTTCTGCTGGCCCGGTCGGCCCGGGTAACCCGAAATTTCTTCAGCCTGATTGCCGGTTTTGTGGAGCCGGGCGAGAGCCTGGAGCAGGCCGTGGCCCGGGAAGTGATGGAAGAAACCGGCCTGGAAGTGACCAATATCCGCTACCAGGCTTCCCAGCACTGGCCATTTCCCCATCAGCTGATGGTGGGCTTCCTGGCGGACCATAAAAGCGGCGAGCTGAAGCTGCAGGAAGACGAGCTGGCCGAAGCCGGCTGGTTCACGCCGGAGGAGCATCCGCCGATCCCGCCGGAAACCACCATTGCCGGCCGCCTGATCAGTGCCATGAAAAAGGAAATCGCTGGTGGGTCGGGTAACTGACCATGGCTGATGCACGTCCCAGGGTATTGGTGTTCGATTCCGGCGTGGGTGGCCTGAGTGTGGCGTCCTGCATTCACCAGGCCTTGCCGGGGGCCGAGCTTGTTTACCTGGCTGACAACGCCGGCTTCCCTTATGGCGATAAACCGGAGCAGGTGGTGATCGAGCGCAGCTGTGGCCTGATCATGGGGTTCCTGGCCCGGTGGCGCTGCGATGTCATTGTGATTGCCTGTAACACCGCCAGTACCGTGGCCTTGCCCAGCCTGCGGTCCAGAACGGACATTCCGGTGGTGGGAGTGGTGCCGGCGGTGAAGCCCGCCGCCGCCTGCAGTGAAAACCGGCGCATCGGCTTGCTGGCTACCCCGGCCACGGTGCGGCGACCTTACCTGGACGACCTGGTGCGCGAGTTTGCGGCGGATTGCCAGGTGGTTCGGTTGGGGCATCCGGGCCTGGTGCTCTGGGCCGAAGCCCTGGTGTCTGGTGCTGAGCCGCCTCAGCAGGATCTGGACCAGGCTATGCAACCGCTGCGGGAAGCGAGGGTTGATACCGTGGTGCTGGGCTGTACCCATTACCCGCTGTTGCTGCCCTGGTTACGCAAAAGCCTGCCGGACGTGCGCTATTGGGTAGAGTCTGGTGAGGCGATTGCCCGAAGGGTGGCCTACTGGCTGGAGGAAGCCGGATGTTTGCCAGAGGCGGAGACACCCAGGGAGGCAGGGCTGCCGGTTGTCCGGGAAGCCTGCTTTACCGGCGAGGTAGCGCCACAGATGGACCTGTTCCTGGCTGAGATGGGAATTCCGGTGGGGCAGGTGACTGGCCACTGGCCCGGCGTTACAGCAGCCGGGTCAGTTTGAACATGGCCAGGAATTCCAGTGCCGGAATTGCCCGCTTGTGGCAGCAGTAGGTTTTGAAGTCATCACCGCGGAAGCGTGACTTGGTGAACTCCAGCCCCTTGAAGTTATAAAGGAAGTTTCCTTTCTCGTAGACGCCGTGCAACAGCGATTTCAGCAGCCGGCTTTCCTGGTGCTCGGTGGTTTTATCCAGCGATAGCGGAATCAGGCCCAGATCCAGGTAGGGCACGCCTTCTTCTTTGAACACCTCCATGGCATGTGCCATCAGGGTGTAAAAAATGCCCTGGCGGAAATCGGCGTTGGCCCGGGAAATATTGGGCACATAGCTGATGATTTCGTTGTTGCGATACACCGGGTCAAAGTAGATAAAGCCCACCGCCTTGTCGTCCTGGTAGGCATAGAAGTGGCGCTCGTTCTCCCGGTACTCCATTTCCATCGGCCGGATCAGGAACCGGATTTCATTACTTTTGCACTTGCGGGTACGAATCCAAGCCTCGGAAATTTCCCGGGTGTGGTCGTCACTGAACCGTTCTTTAACGGTAATGCCGCTCTTCTCGGCTTGGTTGAGGGCAGTACGCAGAATCTGCTTCTTCTTACCGCTCAGGCTCCATTTACGGAGGTCGATCCGGGATTCGCTGCCAAACTGGGTGCCGTAGAGGCCAAAGCGCAGGTGCAGGAAATCCACCACCGGCTTGGATACCTGGATGTAGCAGGCATTTGGGAATTTCTGGTGAAAGCGTTCCAGGATGGCAGGGAAGTGTTCGGGCGCGCTGACCGGGTCAGACAAAACAAAGGTGCCGCCCCATTTGCGCATGTAGGCAATGTAGCCCATGCCGGGCACGTCAAAGTATTGCATGCCCGGTTGCAGGGTAGAGAACGACTGGGTGTGGGCTCCGTACCTTTTCAGGTAGTTAACCCGCTCGGAGAAGGAGAACTGGCCATCGGCCAGGTCTCTGACGCTGTCGAGTGCAAGAATCTGGTCGGTCATTGTGAAGCTCCCGTTGTCCGGTTGTTATTGTGTTGGTCGGCGGGGCAGGCTCAGGCCTGTTTTTGCCCGAGAATCGACCAGTAACA
Organism: Marinobacter sp. UBA3607; assembly: GCF_002375525.1. Lineage (NCBI taxonomy): Bacteria > Pseudomonadati > Pseudomonadota > Gammaproteobacteria > Pseudomonadales > Marinobacteraceae > Marinobacter > Marinobacter sp. UBA3607. The sequence continues at coordinate 97,823 of NZ_DFLY01000023.1, forward strand.
GTCCATGTTGAGAAGCTTGAACTTTTTCTTTTCCGTTACCTGCAGGCCAAGGCGCTGCATGTGTTCGGGATAGTTGTAGATTTTGTGGAAAGCGTTGTTGGCAAACAGCCAGAAGGTGAACACCGCCATATACCAGTACATTTTCTTGAACAGACGGGACAGCAGGTTTCCGGTGGGGTAGCAGAAGTCACCGACAACCACCTTGGCATCGGCCTTGCCCAGCCGGATCAGGTGTTCCAGTACTTTTACCATCATGTCTTCGTCGAAAACGTTCAGGAAAAAGTTGGCCACCACCATGTCGTATTGCTCGAATTCATCCACCTTCATGATGTCACTGTGGATGCAGCGAATGGTCAGGTTTGGCGCCTCGCTGTGCTGGGCTTCGGCAAACTTGCGCAGCATGGTTTCGGACAGGTCGACCACGGTCACGTCGGCGCCCAGCTCGGCGGCGCGAATGGCATCGCGGCCATGGCCAACGCCGGCAAACAGGATGCGGTCGCCGGGTTTCACGGTTTCCACGTCCAGCATGGCGGTTTTGCAGCGGTGGATGTTCTTGCCGCTGTAGAGGTTGCTCAGAAAGTCGTAAACAGGGCCGATGTATTTATATTTGTCGCGCATATCACTGCAGCCTTCGTTCTTGTTCCCTGGGGCCGTCACCGTTTTTATGGTTTTTGATCCGGCGTAAGCCGGTGCGGTGATCGGTTGTGATGGATCGAGCTTAGAGAAGGCTGTGGTCGAAATATGTGCAGTAGGCCGCATTTCCGGATACACAAAGTAACGCTCTGCAACGCTTTGCAAACTGCGTCAATATTTATAATAAGAGTGTCAGACAATAAATAATTGAATTGTGAATTCGGGAATAGAGCCGTGTGCCGGCAGGGTGCAGCTGCCCTGATAATATGCAGTTTGGTTCGTCATTTTATTGTCGGTCCGGGTTGTGTAAGTTTGCAGTCTGTCACCACCCTGTCACCTGTGGTGTGCAAGAATTGAGCGATATCGTTTTCGTGGCCCGCATTATGCAGGTACCGGTTTGCTGGCATCGTTGCCGGCTACGTGAAGATCAGAGAAGGAGTTCTACCATGACAAAACGGCAGGTCAGCGGCGGTGAAGCATCGTCAAGGGTGCTGGAGCAGTTACGCGGCAAAAAAGTGCTGATTACCGGAACAACCGGTTTTCTCGGCAAGGTGGTACTGGAAAAGCTGATCCGGGCGGTTCCGGATATCGGTGGTATCTATCTGCTTATCCGCGGCAACAAGCGCCATCCGGATGCCCGCAGCCGCTTTCTGAACGAAATCGCCACATCCTCGGTATTCGATCGCCTCCGCGAGGCAGATACCGAAGCATTCGATGCCTTCCTCGAAGACCGCATTCACTGTGTAACCGGTGAGGTCACCGAGGCTGGCTTTGGTCTGGGAGAGCCGGCCTGCCGCAAACTGGCCATGGAGCTGGATGCGGTCATCAACTCCGCAGCCAGTGTGAATTTCCGGGAAGAACTCGACAAGGCGCTGACCATCAACACCCTGTGCCTGGAAAATATCGCACAGCTGGCCCGCATGAATCCTGCCCTGGCGGTGTTGCAGGTATCCACCTGCTATGTGAATGGCATGAACTCCGGGCAGGTGGCCGAGGCGGTGATCAAGCCGGCAGGCGAGGCGATCCCGCAATCGCCCGACGGTTATTACGAAATAGAAGACCTGGTGCGACTGCTGCACGACAAGATCGAGGATGTCCGCTCCCGTTACACCGGCAAAGCGCTGGAAAAGAAACTGGTGGAGCTGGGCATTCGCGAGGCCAACCGCTATGGCTGGAGCGACACCTATACCTTCACCAAGTGGCTGGGTGAACAACTGTTGATGAAAGCGCTGCAGGGGCGGAGCCTGACCATTGTCCGGCCTTCGATTATCGAAAGTGCGCTGGAGGAACCGGCGCCCGGCTGGATTGAAGGGGTCAAGGTGGCGGATGCCATCATCCTGGCTTACGCCCGTGAAAAGGTCACCCTGTTCCCCGGCAAGCGCTCTGGCATTATCGACGTTATCCCGGTCGACCTGGTGGCCAACGCTATCATTCTGGGGTTGGCAGAAGCCTTGGCCGAGCCGGGTGAACAGCGTATCTACCAATGCTGCAGTGGCGGTTCCAACCCGGTCACGCTGGGCCAGTTTATCGACCACCTGATGGAAGAATCGAAAACCAACTACGCGGCTTATGACCACCTGTTCTACCGTCAGCCCAGCAAGCCGTTCGTAGCAGTCAACCGTGGCCTGTTCGACCTTGTCGTCAGTGGCGTGCGCCTGCCCCTGAGCATCACCGACCGGGTGCTGAAACTGCTGGGCAACTCCCGGGACCTCAAGTGGCTGCGTAACCTGGATACTACCCAGTCCCTGGCGACCATCTTCGGTTTCTATACAGCTCCGGATTATGTGTTCCGTAATGACCAGCTGCAGGACCTTGCCGAGCGGATGGGGCAGACCGACAAAGCCCTGTTCCCGGTTGATCCCAAGGCGATTGACTGGCAGCACTACCTGCGCAAGATCCATCTTGCCGGCCTGAACCGCTATGCGCTGAAAGAGCGCAAGGTCTACAGCCTGAAATCATCCCGCCAGCGTAAAAAGGCGGCTTGAGCCGCTACCTCACCGGGCCTGGTCAGGCCCGGTCTACTGCCTTTTGAGAATGCCATTTGGACGTTAGTCTAATTCATTGTGTAGTGGCACACATGTTGAACTACGGGTATCTGTCTTAAGAAGGACTGATAAAGTCCCACCACCCTGAATTTTGAAAACCCATAATGACAACAGACTCTTAATAGGGGGAGCACAATGACTGATAAACAGGTATATCCGGTGAGTCCGGAAGTGGCCGAGCGTGCACTGGTTACCCGCGAACAGTACGAAGCCATGTATCGCCAGTCGGTAGAAGACCCGGACACCTTCTGGGGCGAGCACGGCAAGCGCCTGGACTGGATCAAGCCCTACAGCAAGGTCAAGAACAGCACCTACGACTACAACAACCTGTCCATCAAGTGGTTTGAAGACGGCGTGCTGAACGCCTCCGCCAACTGCCTGGACCGGCACCTGAAAGACCGCGCCGACCAGACGGCCATTATCTTCGAAGGCGATGATCCTTCGGTATCCCGCAACGTTACCTACCGCGAACTGCACGAAGAAACCTGCAAGTTTGCCAACGTGCTGAAAGCCCAGGGCGTTAAGAAAGGTGATGTAGTGACCATCTACATGCCGATGATCGTGGAAACCGCCGTTGCCATGCTGGCCTGTGCCCGTATCGGTGCCATCCATTCTGTTGTCTTTGGTGGCTTTTCTCCGGAAGCACTGGCCGCCCGTATTGTTAACGGCAAGTCCCGCTTTGTGATCACTGCCGACGAAGGCCTGCGTGGCGGCCGTGCCATACCGCTGAAGAAAAACGTGGATGCCGCCCTCAAGCATGAGGAAGACGCCAAGGTTGAACGCGTGATTGTGGTCACCCGCACCGGCAACGACCAGGTGCCCTGGACCGAAGGCCGCGATGCCCGCTACGAAGACCTGATGAAAAACGCCTCGGCCGAGTGCGAGCCGGAGCCGATGAACGCGGAAGACCCGCTGTTCATGCTGTACACCTCCGGTTCTACCGGCGCCCCGAAAGGCGTTCTGCACACTACCGGTGGTTACCTGGTGTACGCCTCCATGACTCACGAGTACATCTTTGATTACCATGAAGGTGATGTGTACTGGTGTACCGCTGACTTCGGTTGGGTAACCGGCCACAGCTACATCCTGTACGGCCCGCTGGCCAATGGCGCCATCACCCTGCTGTTTGAAGGTGTGCCCAACTACCCGGACAGCTCCCGCATGGGGCAGGTGGTGGACAAGCACCAGGTCAACATCCTGTATACCGCACCGACCGCTATCCGTGCCCTGATGGCCGAAGGCGAGTCCTGCATGAGCGGCACCAAGCGTGACAGTCTGAAGCTGCTGGGTTCTGTGGGTGAGCCGATCAACCCGGAAGCCTGGGAGTGGTATCACCGGGTGATCGGTAACAGCAAGTGCCCGATTGTGGACACCTGGTGGCAGACCGAGACCGGCGGCATCCTGATTGCTCCGCTGCCGGGCGCAGTAGACCTGAAGCCGGGTTCCGCGACGCTGCCGTTCTTTGGCGTACAGCCGGCTCTGGTAGATAACGAAGGAAACATCCTGGAAGGCAAGGCCGAGGGCAACCTGGTGATCCTGGACAGCTGGCCGGGCCAGATGCGCACCATCTACGGTGACCATGAGCGCTTCATCCAGACTTACTTCAGCACCTACAAGGGCATGTACTTCACCGGTGACGGTGCCCGTCGCGACGAAGACGGTTACTACTGGATTACCGGCCGTGTGGATGACGTACTGAACGTCTCCGGTCACCGCCTGGGTACTGCGGAAGTTGAGAGTGCGCTGGTTGCCCACGAAAAAGTGGCCGAGGCCGCTGTGGTAGGCTATCCGCACGAGATCAAGGGGCAGGGCATCTACGTTTACGTAACCTTGGTTCAGGGCGAAGAGCCGTCTGACGAACTGAAGAAAGAACTGGTGCAGTGGGTGCGCAAGGAAATCGGCCCGATTGCCTCTCCGGACGTGATCCAGTGGGCGCCTGGACTGCCCAAGACCCGGTCTGGCAAGATTATGCGCAGGATTTTGCGTAAAATTGCCGCTAACGAGCACGATCAGCTTGGAGATACGTCCACTCTGGCTGATCCGGGCGTAGTGGATGAGCTGATCAGCAGCCGGGCGTTCAAGTAACGCCCCGCTGCTGGCACTAACCTGTGAGGAATCTGTTGAATGACACAAACAATTATCGTCGCTGATGATCACCCGCTGTTTCGGGCAGCATTGAAACAGGCGGTCAATCAGGCGGTGCCGGATGCCGAGACCGTAGAGGTCGACAGCATCAAGGCCCTGCAGGCGGCGGTAGAGTCGCACCCGGATGCCGATCTGATCCTGCTGGATCTGAATATGCCGGGTGCCCACGGCTTCTCGGGTCTGGTATTCATGCGTGGCCAGTACCCGGGCTTGCCGGTGGTGGTTGTGTCAGGATCGGAAGACTTGCAGGTTATGCGCCGTTCGGTGGACTACGGTGCCTCCGGGTTCATTCCCAAGAGTGCACCGCTGCCAACCATTACCGGGGCCATTCAGGCGGTTCTGGAAGGGGATGTCTGGCTGCCGGAAGGCGTAGCGGACAAGATCGAACGCATGCAGGCTGAAACCACGGACTTCTCGGAGCGCCTTGCGTCACTGACGCCGCAGCAGTTCCGGGTGTTGGGTATGCTGGCCGAGGGGCTTCTGAACAAACAGATCGCCTATGATCTGGATGTTTCAGAGGCGACCATCAAGGCGCATATTACAGCGGTGTTCCGCAAGCTTGGGGTTCGTAACCGGACCCAGGCGGTGATTGCTATCCAGCAGATGGAGCTGGACCCTTCGGAGCAGTCGCTTTCGGGGGGCTGAGGTTTTAGCTTTTAAGTTTGTTTCAGAACGGGAGCCTTTGGGCTCCCGTTTTGTTTTGGGGCCCTTGAGTTCAGGTGTTGTGCCGCAAGTAGCGGTTTCTGGAAGCCCCTACCCGACCAGCTGCTCCGGTGCCAGACAAAGGCTCCAAAGCACTAGCTCCCCGCGTACCCAAGCTCCTTATTAACGAGGTTGAACAGCTCCCCTCCCTGATGCCACCGGTCAAAGTTCTCCAGGAACTGATCGGTCAGCGCCCGCTTCCAGCCGATGAAATCGCCCGCCATGTGCGCCGTCATAATCACATTCTCCCGCTCCCACAGCGGATGATCCGCCGGCAAAGGTTCTTCCTCGAACACATCCAGCGCCGCCCCGGCAATCTCGCCTTCGTCGAGCGCCTTCACCAGGTCCCCGGTTTTCACAATTGGCCCACGGCCAATGTTGATCAGGCGGGCAGATTTCTTCATCACCGCAAAGGCCTTGGTATCAAACAACCCCTCGGTCTGGGGCGTCAGCGGTGCTGCAATCACTACATAGTCCGCGTGCCGGAGCTGGTCATAAAGTTCGTCATTGCCGTGCACCGCCTCAAAATCCGGGTCTGTCTTTCGGGGCGTGCGGGCAATGCCGTGGGGGTGCATGCCGATGGCCTTCACCAGCCTGCCAATCTGCCGGCCGATGGAGCCCGCGCCCACCACCAGCACCTGCTTGCCTTCTGCCCGCTCGGTATCCCGGTGCTGCCACTGGTGCTGGTCTTGAAGGCGGATGGAGCGGGGAAAGTCCTTGGCGAACATCAGAATGCTGCACAACACATATTCGGCAATGGTGCGGTCGAAAATACCCCGGGCGTTGGTGACGATAACGTCGCTCTTGATCAACGCCGGGAACATCAGGGCATCCACCCCGGCACTGGTGGCGTGGATCCATTGCAGGCGGTCTGCGGCGGGCCAGGCGGCTTCCAGGGCTTCGGTGCGGAAGTCGGTCACCATCATTACGTCTGTGCCGGGCAGGGTGTCCCGCAGGGTTTGTTCGTCCCAGGCAAAGCGTACTTCGGCCCGTGCCTTGACGGCTTCGATGCCGGCCGGGGTATCTTCGCCCGGGGCGGTCAGAACGGTGATAACCGGTTGGCGGGATTCGGTCATTTCAACTCCGGAGATTGCTGAAGGCGTTTAATGGTCTTTTTATAGTCTGGTAGCGGGGCCGGCCGGGGTCAATGTTGGCGGTTTCCTTGTACCTCTCATTTTTCGTGACTACGCTGCAATCAGGCCTTTATTTCCTGATGCGTGGAGGTGCATATGGCAGACCCGGTGAACAAGGACACAGGTGAGTCCAAGCCGCGGAAAATGAAGTACCGTAAGGCGAAGGCCAGCTGGAACCCGGCCATGCAGGCCATCCCGGTATCCGGCATTCGCCGCCTTGTGAATATGGCAGCCACCATGAAGGATGTAATCCATCTTTCCATCGGCCAGCCGGACCTGCCAACGCCGAAACATATTATCGACGCCTACGTGGATGCCCTGAATGCCGGCCAGACCGGTTACACCATGGACGCCGGCCTGCCGGAGTTGCTGGTGGCGCTGCGGGACTACTACGGCAAGCGATACAACCGCAAACTCACCCGCGATAACATCCTGGTGACCAGCGGTGCCACCGAGGCCATGTACCTGGCCATTTCCGCCACGTCGGCCCCGGGGCGGCAGTTCATCGTGACGGACCCGTCGTTCCTGCTATACGCGCCACTGATCCGCATGACCGGGGGCGAGGTGAAGTTCATCCCGACCCGGGCAGAGAACGACCACCAGCTGGACCCGGACGAAGTGATCCGGGCCATGGGCTCGCGCACCTTCGCGCTTATCCTGAACAACCCGAACAACCCCACCGGCGCGGTTTACCCCCGCAGTACCGTGGAGACCATCCTGGAAGAATGTGCCTACCGGGGCATCCAGGTGTACGCCGACGAGGTGTACGACCACATGCTGTTTGATGACGATGACTTTGCCAGTGTGCTCAACTGCTCCATGGACCTGGACAACATCATGTGCATCAGCAGCTTCTCCAAGACCTACAGCATGGCCGGGCTGCGGGTAGGCTGGGTGATTTCCAGCCAGGCCGCTATCAAGTCCCTGCGCCGGTACCACATGTTCACCACGTCGGTGGCCAACACACCCGCCCAGTTTGCCGGGGTGGCCGCACTGAACGGCGACCAGCAATGCGTAAAGGATATGGTGGATATATACCGGGAGCGGCGGGACAAGATTGTGGACCTGATCGACCAGACGCCATACCTCACCGGCTACAAGCCCGGCGGCGCCTTCTATGCCTTCCCGAACCTGCCGCCCCATGTGGACGGCTCTGATGTAGCCTTGCGGATGCTCAAGGAAACCGGCGTTTGTGCCGTGCCCGGGGATGCCTTTGGCGAAAGCTGCACCAACGCCTTGCGCTTCAGCTTCTCCACTCCCTGTGAGCGGCTGGATGAAGCCTTCGACCGGATTATCCCCTGGATGGCCAAGCAACAGTTCTGATACCGGAGTTTAAGTTGTCAGTGCCCCGGAGATGCCGCACTATAGTGGCATTTCCGAGGAGACTGACTTATGACGGACGTATTGAAACCTTTCCTGAGACTGGCTGCGCTGTTTGCCGTGGTGCTGGTCAGCGGCTGTGCCAGCTTTTCCCCGTATTCCATTTCCGAAGGTGAAATCGAAGGCCACCTGAAAAATGCCGTGGCCAAGTACGACCGTGAGCAGCTGAACAGCGGTTCGCCGCTCAGCCTGAGCCTGAGTGATGCGGATATTACCCTGGGGCCGGACGGTCGCGATGTGGCGGTGATCGACCTGAAAGGGCAGGTGGCCCTGAATGCGTTGATGACCAGACTGCCGGTGGATCTGGCCCTGAAAGTGGAAGGCGCCCCGGTCTACGACAGTCAGGAAAAAGCCGTGTATATCCGCCGGCTGCAGTTGCTGGAAAGCTCCGTGGATTCACCCTTCTTCAAGGGCGACCTGGCGCCGGTTACCGATACCGTGATGCGGGTGGTGGCCCAGATGCTGGAAACCATGCCGGTATACCGGCTGGATGAAACCGATACCGCCCAGCGCATGTTCGGCCTGGTGCCCATGGATATCCGGGTCGCCCCGGGTCGGCTGGAGTTTGTAATGGCGGAGTAACCTGCCTCGATTGCTGACCGGCATCCATAAAAAACGCCAGGTGGTTTCCCGCCTGGCGTTTTTCGTTGTTGCCGGTTTAAGGATCAGGCGGTGGCTTTAAGGGCTTCCTCGAAGATTCCGCACGCCTCGTCAATCTGCTGTTCGTTGACGATCAGCGGCGGCAGCCAGCGTACGATTTCCTGGTAGGGGCCGCAGCGCAGCATCAGCAGGCCCCGCTTCTCGCATTCCTTGAGAATCTTGCCGGCCCGCTCGCCGTCCGGGCATTCGCCCCGGCGCATTTCCACCCCGATCATCAGGCCCTTGCCACGCACATCGGCCATGTCCGGGTAGTCTTTCTTCAGGTTATGCAGGTTGTCCCACAGGCGTTTGCCCATGCGGTCGGCGTTCTGCACCAGGCCTTCTTCCTGGATCACCTCGATGGTTGCGATGGCCGCGGCTGCAGCCACTGCGTTACCGCCGTAGGTGCCGCCCTGGGAGCCGGGCCAGCCCTTGGCCATGGTTTCCTCAGACGCCGCCAGCGCGGAAATCGGGAAGCCGCTGGCCAGCCCCTTGGCAATCATGATGGCATCCGGCGTTACCCCGAAGTGCTCGTGGGCCCAGAACTTGCCGCTGCGGCCGAAGCCGGCCTGAACTTCATCGAATACCAGCATGATGCCGTGCTTGTCGCAGCGTTCCCGCAGCCCCTGCATAAAGCGGGCATTGGCGGGCACGTAGCCACCTTCCCCCTGAACCGGCTCGATCAGCATGGCAGCGGTTTCTTTCGGGGCGGAATAGGTGACAAAGATGCGGTCCAGTTCTTTCAGGCAGAAATCGGTGGCTTCGTCTTCACTCCAGCCGTAGTGGAAGGCGTGGGGGAAGGGGGAAACCACGACACCACCCATCATCGGGCTGACCCCGGCCCGAAGGCCGACGCTGGAGGTGGTCATGGACAGCGAGCCCATGGTGCGGCCATGGAATCCGCCATGGAACACAATGATGTTGGGCCGGCCGGTTACCTGCCGCACCAGCCGGATGGCCCCCTCGGCCACTTCGGTGCCGGCGTTGGAGAAGAAAAAGGCATTGAGCGGATCTGGTGTGAGCGCACCGAGTTTTTCCGCCAACTCCGGTAACCGGGGATTCATCACCGTGGTGGCCTGGGCGTGAATCATGGTGGCCACCTGTTTCTGGGCGGCTTCCACCACTTTCGGGTGGCAATGGCCGGTACTGGTTACCCCGATACCCGAGGTGAAATCCAGGTAGCGACGGCCGTCTGTATCAACAATGTAGGCGCCTTCGCCCTTGGCGGCGGTGATGCCGGTAGCCTGCTTGAGCAGGGGAGAAAGTTTGCCTTTGTGGTCGGTCATGGATACCTCCCGAAGTGAATGGAACAGCTCTCTATTGCAGCCTAGTCACGGGGCCAGCCGTTTACAAATAGCGTCGCCGATTTCACGGGTGGCGCGCCGGTCTCCGCCGTGTTCGGCCAGGTCTGCCGCCACCGCATCGAACAGTTCTTTGCCGGCCTGGGCCAGGGTCGGGTCTTTACGGCCCAGCCAGTCGAGCATGCGGGCGGTGGTGAACAGCATGGCGGTGGGGTCGGCAATGCCCTGGCCGGCGATATCCGGGGCGCTGCCGTGGGTAGGCTCGAACATCGACGGCATGTCCGGGTCTGTGGGGTTCAGGTTGCAGGAGGGGGCCACTCCCATGCCGCCGGAGATCACTGCGGCCAGGTCAGTCAGGATGTCGCCCTGCAGGTTACTGGCCACCACCACGTCAAAGGCCCACGGGCTGGATACAAACTTCATGCAGGCGGCATCCACCAGCTCGTGGTGGGTGGCAACGTCCGGGTATTCCCCGGCGATGTCCTCGAACACCTCGGTGTACATGTCGCCCCAGTAACGCAGGGCATTGCGCTTGGTTATCAGGCACACCTGGCTTTCACAGGTGGAACCGTCGTACCGGTGGAAGCTGCGGGTGCGGCCGTCCTGAACGCGCTCGGCGGCGCGCTGGCGGGCCTGCTCGAAACCGTAGCGGATAATCCGCTCGGTGGCTCGGCGGGTGAATACTTCCATCTGGGTCGCCACTTCATCCGGCGTGCCCTGGCGCAGGCGGCCACCCTGGCTGACATACTCGCCTTCACTGTTTTCGCGGATCACCAGCATGTCGATGTCTTTGGTTCGGTCATCTTTCAGGTACTGGCGGGCGCCGGGCAGTAACCGGGCCGGGCGTTCGCACACCCACTGGTCAAAGCCTTTGCGCATCTCCAGCAGGGGTGCAAGGGACACGCTGTCCGAAAGCAGGTAGCGGTTGGTGTCATCGATCGGCCCGGGGTCTCCCAGCGCGCCCAGCAGAATGGCGTCGTAGGCTTTCAGTTGCTGCAGGGCATCCTTCGGCCAGCTTTCGCCATATTCCTCATGCCAGGCGTGTGAGGGCCAGGGAAACCGTGTCCACTCCAGGGCCAGGTCGTGCTTTGCACGCAGGGTTTCCAGGCAGCGGACGGCTTCTGCCACCACTTCCGGGCCAATGCCGTCACCGGGGGTAACGGCGATGCGAGCGGTCTGGGCCATTCCCGAACCTCCTTCATGCTTTGCTGTAGGGTGTGATGCAACACCGTCAGTGTAGTTCCCGGCAGGTCAGATGCCAGTGGCAAAGCCGTGTTTCCGGATTTGTTGTTTTACCCCTGAAGACATGCTGGCTATAGTGGCAGGTAATTGATTTCTGGAACGGCTTACTCAGCCGGATTGTGGCTGAGGGGGTGGAAGTGCCCGAAGAGTATTACTGGCTGCGATCCCAGGGCATTGTGCTGTATCAGGGCTATCTTTCCGCCCGGCCCGGATTCGAGTGCCTGCCGGAGCCGGTGTTCCCCGATTGATCATGTTTTAACAGGATGACCACGTGCTGTATCGGATAATTACCCTGATTGGCGGCCTGGTGTTTGTGGCCGCATTGTTTGCCCTGGTGTGGTTCTTCTGCAAGAAGTTCCTGGAGCACCACGATGTAACCGACCAGACCTCTGACCGGGCCATGGTGCTGGCCACCTGGACCTTTGCCGGTATTGCCATCGGGCTAGTGTTTGCCGTGGTAGGTGCCTTTGTACTGGGCCCCTGGGCTTTCTATCGCACTCTGCGGGGCCACGGTGTGAACATTTCCGATGGCGCCGCCATCTGGTGGGGATTCGGGATTGTGGCGGTGTCGCTGGGCATTACCGCCACCGGCTTCTTCGGTTTCCTGATGCTGGTGGGGGCTTACTGATTCCCCGACAGGCTCCGCAGCAGATCCCGGAACCACACCAGCGCCGGTTCGCCTTCATAGGCCTTGTGCCAGTACAGGTGCACGTCTAACGACGGCAGCTGTGCCGGCGGGCTCATCACCTGAATATCGGAACGCTCGGCGATAATTCGGGCATAGGTTTCCGGCATGGTCAGCAGCAGGTCTGAATTTTCCACCACCCGGCAGGCGGCATAGTAATGCTGGCACCGCAGGCGGATATTGCGGCGAACGCCACGGCGAGACAGCTCGAAATCCTCAATGCCCGGCCCCTCGGTTCGGGACGACACCAGCACGTGTTTCGCCGCCAGATAGCTGTCCATATCCAGCCCGCCTTTCACCACCGGGTGCCCTCCACGGGCCAGCACCACCAGCCGGTCCTGCCGCAGTAATTCATGGCTGGTGTGATTGCTCACCGGCAGCAGCACATCAATGGCAAAGTCCAGCTTGCCGGCGGCCAGCTGGGTTTCCATATCCCGCCGGGCCACCCGCTGGCTGACGATTTCCATTTCCGGATAAGGCTCCAGCCGGTTCATAAGCTGGGGCAGGAAGGTGGACTCCAGCACATCCCGCAAACCGAGCGAGTAGGTTTTACGCTGTGTGGCCGGGTCAAAGGCGTGGAACTGGTTCACCGCACTCTGGACCTGGTTCAGCCCCGGGCGCATAGACTCCAGAAACCTCCGGGCCAGCGGCGTGGGCACCATCTGGTTACCCTGGCGGGTAAACAGCGGATCGTTGAAGTGATCCCGCAACCGGGCCAGGGAATGGCTGATGGCGGGCTGGGTCAGGTGCAGGGCCTTGGCGGCACGGGTCAGGCTGCCCTCCCGGTAGATGGTGCCGAAAACGTGTAGCAGGTTCAGGTCCAGTCGATTCAGGGCCATGATGGGAATCCGTTGTCTGAATTAGTAACACTAATGATAAATGATAAGAACAATTCAGTCGCGTAATAGAGCATCGGCTCCTAGACTGTTTGCCATCTGACTGAAAGTGCGCCCCCAACGGGGCAGGCAAGCGCGAGGAGCTGCACCATGGATTTTAACATTTCCGAGAAAGGCCAGGATTACCTCAACCGCGTGAAAAAATTCATGCGCGACGAGATCTATCCCATCGAAGAGCAGTACCACAAGGAGCTTGCCTCCCAGGATAACCGCTGGGTAGTACTGCCGGTCATCAAGGAACTGAAGGAGAAAGCCAAGGCCCAGGGCCTGTGGAACATGTTCTTCCCGGACGACAAATACGGCTGCGGCCTGCTGAACTCCGACTACGCCCTGATTGCCGAAGAAACCGGCCGCAGCTTCATCGCCCCGGAAATCTTCAACTGCAACGCGCCGGACACCGGCAACATGGAAGTGCTGATCCACTACGGCTCTGAAGAACAGAAAGCCGAGTGGCTGCCGAAACTGCTGAGCGGCGAAATCCGCTCCGCCTTCTGCATGACCGAACCGGCCGTGGCCTCCTCCGACGCCACCAACATGGAAGCCACCGCCACCGTTGAAGGCGACGAAGTCGTGCTCAACGGCCGCAAATGGTGGAGCACCGGCATCGGCCACCCTGACTGCAAAGTTGGCATCTTCATGGGCGTAACCGACCCGGACGCCCAGAAACATCGCCGTCACTCCATGGTGCTGGTGCCGCTCGACACCCCGGGCATCACCGTTGAGCGCATGCTGCCGGTCTTCGGTGCCTACGACGAGCCCTATGGCCACGGCCAGGTACTGTTCGACAACGTACGCCTGCCCAAAAGCGCCATCATCGCCGGCCCCGGCCGCGGCTTCGAAATCGCCCAGGGCCGCCTTGGCCCGGGCCGCGTACACCACTGCATGCGCGCCATCGGCGCTGCTGAACGCACTCTGGAGATCATGATCAAACGCGCCATGACCCGCGAAGCCTTCGGCCGCCCGATCGCCAAACTAGGCGCCAACCCGGACATCATCGCCAATGCCCGAATGAACATCGAACAAGCTCGGCTTCTAACCCTGAAATGCGCCTGGGCGCTGGACACCAAGGGCATCATGGGCGCCTTGCAGGAAGTCTCCATGATCAAGGCAGTGGTGCCGAAGATGCTGCAGCAGATTGTGGACGATGCGATTCAGATTCACGGCGGTGCCGGCGTCAGCGACGACGATTTCCCGCTGACGGCGTTGTTCGGTTACGCTCGGGTTCTGAGATTGGCCGATGGCCCGGACGAGGTTCATCGGGCTATGGTGGCCCGGTTGGAGCTCCGGAAGTACAAGTCCTGACGTTGGTTCGGGCCTGGGAGCCTGTGTTCTCCTGGCCTCTTGGTTGGGAGCAGGGTGTTCGTCTTGGCCGCCAGTATTGGTGATGGGAGCGGGTGGGTTGGGGGTTCTGAAAACCGCTCCTTACGGCACATCCCTGTGGCGCTTCTGCTCCGCCATCCATGGCTCCGCAAATTTTCAGAACCCCCAACCCACCCGCTCCTTCAGACTGTCGAGAGGGGTGGCCAGATGAAAATACTCTATGCCACGAGGCATTGGAAATGTGTCAGCGCGATTTAGTTTTTTGAACAGCTGACTAGAGAGTATGGGAGCTGATGCCGGGTAAGGCCTTCCAAAACTGTGCGGAGC
>NZ_DFLY01000023.1:112358-168375 GCF_002375525.1 Marinobacter sp. UBA3607
GATGGCGGAGCTCAAGCGTCACATGGACGTGCCGAAGGAGCGTGTTTTGGAAGGCCTTACCCGGTAGCAGCTCTTACTCCAAAGCAAAAAGAACGCGAACACCAAAATACAAAACGAACTCAAACGTAAAAACGGTGAGCACGAACATGACACAGAGGGTATTCATAACCGGCGGGGCCAGTGGCCTGGGCCGGGCGATTGCATTGCGGTACGCCAAAGAAGGCGCGAAAGTCTGCATCGGGGACATTAACCCGGAACAGGGCGTGGCCGTTGAAGCGGAGCTGAACAACGCCGGTGGCGAAGGCTACTTTGTTGAATGTGATGTACGCCGCCTGAGCGACTTCGAGAAAGTCCGCGATGACCTGGTACAGAAATGGGGTGGTGTGGACGTTGTCGTCAACAACGCCGGCGTTGCCTCCGCAGGCTCCATTGAAGACACCACCATGGCAGACTGGGAATGGATCCTCGACATCAACGTACTGGGCGTAGTGCGTGGCTGCAAAGCCTTCACCCCGCTGTTCAAGGAACAAGGCTCCGGCGCGTTTGTGAACGTAGCCTCCATGGCCGGACTCATGCTTGCCCCCTTGATGGACAGCTACAATGTCTCCAAGGCCGGAGTCATTGCTCTGTCTGAAACTCTCAGCCAGGAGCTGCGGGATGCCGGTATTCATGTCAGCTGCGTGTGCCCGGCGTTTTTTCAGACCAATTTGACCAGCACCATGCGTTCGGGCATTCCCGGTATCCAGCAGAACGTCAACAAGCTGATGAAGCGCTCCAGCATTACCGCTGAAGACGTGGCCGAGGATATTTTCCGTAGTGTGAAAGACAAGGATTTCTGGGTGCTGCCCCACGCCAAGGAGCGCCGTATGTGGGTGCTCAAGCGCCATGCGCCCTGGGCGTTTGACTGGCTGATGCACCAGGAAACCAAGCGCTGGATGAGCAAGATGGGTGGCAAGGCGAAAGCCTGAACACATCACAGGAGAAATTGAATGACACAGATCGACCAGGCCGTAGACATCCGCGAAGGCGAGGAGCTGGATGTTGGTGCTGTTGACCGGTTCATGAAGCAGGCCATTCCGGGCCTGGAAGGCCAGCCGAGCATCAAGCAGTACCCGGGCGGTGCGTCCAACCTGACCTATCAGGTGGATTACGGCGACCAGTCCTACGTGCTGCGCCGGCCGCCGTTCGGCAAGATTGCCAAGTCTGCCCACGACATGCTGCGGGAAGCTCGCGTGATGGAGGCCTTGAAGCCGGCGTATCCCTACGTGCCCAATATTGTCGCCATCTGCGACGATCACAGCGTTCTGGGCTGTGACTTCTATGTGATGGAACGGCTCAAGGGCATCATTCTGCGCCAGGATTTCCCCAAGGATTTCGAGCTGAGCGCTGAAGACACCCGCAAGCTGTGCCTGAACGTGATCGACAAGCTGGTAGACCTGCATACCGTGGATGCCAGGGCCGCAGGCCTGGACAAGCTGGGTAAGGGCGCCGGTTACGTGCAGCGGCAGATTGGCGGCTGGAGCGATCGGTTCCGGAAGGCTCGTACGGAAGACGTGGGTGACTTTGAAGAAGTGATGGCCTGGCTCAATAACAAGATGCCGGACGACATTGCCCAGGTGGTGATCCACAACGACTACCGTTTCGACAACGTGGTGCTTAACCCGGACAACCCGTTTGAAGTGATCGGCGTGCTGGACTGGGAAATGGCCACCATCGGCGATCCTCTGATGGATCTGGGCAACAGCCTGGCCTACTGGATTGAAGCGGACGATGAAGGCCCGTTCCAGATGCTTCGGCGCCAGCCCACCCACCGCCCTGGCATGCTGACCCGGAAGGAAGTGGTGGACTACTATATGGAGAAGTCCGGATTTCGTGCCGAAAAGTTCGATTTTTATGAAATCTATGGCCTGTTCCGGTTGGCGGTGATCATCCAACAAATTTATTACCGCTTCTACCACGGCCAGACCAAGGACAAGCGCTTTGCCGCCTTTGGCCATGCCGCCAACTACCTGGAGAAGCGCTGCCAGCGGCTGATCCGCGAGAGCACCCTGTAATGGCCACCATCTATCTGGTACGCCATGGCCAGGCCAGTTTTGGCAAGGAAAACTACGATCAGTTGTCTCCCCGCGGCTGGGAGCAGGGCAAGATCCTGGGCCGCTGGCTGGCGGACAAGGTGGAGCCCGGCGCCATTATTGGTGGCAACCTTCAGCGCCATCGTGAAACCGTGGAAGCCATCGCCACCGGCTATGGCTCGGCCTTGCCGGGGATGCAGGTGCTCGAGGGCCTGAACGAATTCGATCACCTGCAAGTGGTGGAGCGCCTGCGCCCGGAGTGGGCCGATAAACAGGTAATGGCGCGGGACCTGGCCAGCTTTCCCAAACCAGCCAAAGCGTTCCAGCAAGCGTTCGAGAAAGCTGTGGCCCGCTGGGTCAGTGGCGAGTACGACCACGAATACGCCGAAACCTGGATCGGTTTCCGGCAGCGGGTCGGTGCAGCGCTGGATGAGTTGATCGAGCTGGCCGGCGGTGCTGATGTGATCGTGTCCACCTCCGGCGGCCCCATTGCAGTGATTGCCCAGCATCTGCTGGAGCTCTCAGACCGCAAGGCGCTGGAGATGAACAACGTGATCGCCAATACCAGCGTGTCCCGCATCCTGTATTCCGGTCCCCGGCGCAGCCTGGCCGTGTTCAACAACTATAGCCACCTGGAAGCGGAGAACCCTTCCCTGGTGACATACCGATAATTCTTTACCCGAAAACCAAGAGGGAACCCTATGAGCAACCTGAACCTGTTTGATCTGAGCGGCAAAGTCGCCCTGGTAACCGGTGCCAGCCGCGGCATTGGCGAGAGCATTGCCCGCACCCTGGCTCATTACGGCGCCCATGTGATTGTCAGCAGCCGCAAGATTGACGGTTGCGAAGCCGTGGCCAGCAGCATCCGGGAAGACGGCGGCAGCGCTGAAGCCTTCGCTTGCCACATTGGTGAGATGGACCAGATTGAAGCGGTGTGGGAACACATTGCCAAAGAGCACGGCAAGCTGGATATCCTGGTCAACAACGCTGCCGCTAACCCGTACTTTGGGCCGGTGGAAGATACCGATTTAGGTGCCTTCAACAAAACCGTAGACGTGAACATCCGCGGCTACTTCTTCATGTGTGCCCGTGGCGCTCAGATGATGAAGAAGAACGGAGGCGGTTCTATTGTGAACGTGGCGTCGGTTAACGGTGTGAACCCCGGCCACTTCCAGGGCATCTACTCGGTAACCAAGGCGGCGGTGATTTCCATGACCAAGTCCTTCGCCATGGAACTAGGCCAGCAGAATGTGCGGGTGAATGCCCTGCTGCCGGGCCTGACCGACACCAAGTTCGCCAGCGCGCTGACCACCAATGAGGCCATCAAGAAACAGGCCATGGCCCACATCCCGATGAAGCGGGTAGCGGACCCGGACGAAATGGCCGGTACTGTGCTGTACCTGGTGTCCAATGCGTCCAGCTACACCACCGGCGCCTGCATAAACGCGGACGGTGGTTACCTGACCGTTTAACGATTGCATCGTAGCCAAACAAAAAGCCCGGATGACGGAAAATCATCCGGGCTTTTTGCCAGTTCTCCCGACCTTGCAGCCAGATTTCGGTTTGCCGGCCCCGCTCGGCAGACCAGGCCTCAACCAACGCCTGCTGCTGCGAATTCAGTGAACCCAGCCAGCGTTCCAGCCGCTCGCTGGTTCTTCTTCTCGCTTTATATGTCCTGCATCATGTCGCTGATGATCTCCGGCATTATCACCCTGATCAACACAGGAATGTCGGACGGGTTCTTGTCCCGGTGGATCGGCGCCTGGCTGGTGGCCTGGGCGATCGCCTTTCCGTTGGTGATTTTTATTGCGCCGCTGGCGGGCAAGATGGCCGATGCCACCGTTGCGAGGCTATCAGGCCCGAAATAACTTTCGGGCCTATTGAATAGAGGTACTGGTGGAATCTGCCCGGGACACGGCGGTACCGGTAGGCGGCCGGTAGTGCAGGGAGTGCAGAACCCGGTCGAGTACGGCTCGGCCGTTCCAGGCCGGGGAATTATTGACCATACCAACGATTGCCCAGGTGGTGTTGTTTTCATCGCGGGCAAAGCCTGCAATGGAACGTACGTCTGCCAGGGTACCGGTTTTGATGCGCCCTTCACCATCCATTCCCGTGTTGCGTAACCGCCTGGCCATGGTTCCGTCCATGGCAATGATCGGTAGCGAGGCCATCAGGTCAGAGGCATACCGGCTTTCCCAGGCATGCTGCAGAATTCGGGCACCCTGCCGGGCGGTAATGCGGCCATGGCGGGTCAGGCCGGAGCCGTTGTCGATCACCATGCCAGCGGTGTTGATGCCTTTCTGCTCGAGCCAGTCATAAATGGCCCGGATACCGGCTACCCGGTCATCGTTGTCCGAGTCTTGCCGCACTTCTGCGCCAATGGCCAGAAGCATCTGCCGGGCCATTACGTTGCTGCTCCACTTGTTGATGTCCCGCACCATGGTTACCAGGTCGGGCGAGGTGGTTCGCATGACCAGCCGCAGGTCTTCCGGAGTTTGTTCAAAACGGTCGCCGCCGCTCACGATAATACCCATTTCTGACAGTACCGTGCGAATGGTCGAGGCCGCGTAGTGATCGTGGGGTAGCAGTGACATATAGGTAGTGGTGCGGCAACCCTGAGGCAGCTCGCCGGTCACCTGCACGGTCACCCGCTGGTCGTCATGAAACACCGGTTGCCATTTGAAGTCCCGACGGGATGGGCAGGGGCCTTCCGGCACGGCTGTTACCCGGTTGTCGATGGTGACTTCGCCAAGGTTGGGGGTGGTCCAGGCCTGGGTGCCACGCTCGTCTGCCCGTACCTGGAAATGCAGCAGGTTCAGGTTGGTGAGGTAGGCCGAGGGCTCCACCAGGAAAGGCGCGTACGGGTTGTTGCCATTATCTTCAAAATGCGGGAAGCCGCCATCAACCTGAAAGTAACTGCCGTCCAGCACCAGGTCGCCGCTGATGCGGTTTATTCCCATGTCTTTGAGTTCCCTGAGCGTGCCCCACAGCCGCTCCAGGGTCAGCTTCGGGTCGCCGCCGAAGCGCACATAAAGGTTACCTTCCAGGGTATCGCCCACCATCTGGCCGTCGGTCAGAAAATCGGTATTCCAGTGGTGATTGGGGCCAAGCAGTTCCAGGGCGGCGTAGGTGGTTACCAGCTTCATGATGGAGCCGGGGTTCATCAGCTGGTCAGCGTTTACATACTGGTCGATGCCCGGGCCGTTCAGGGGCACGGCGGCAACGCTCAGGCCTTGCTCGTTGTTCAGGGATTTGGAGGCGTAGTCACGGATCTCGGAAGCCCACAGCCCGGAACTGGAGAAGCTTCTGGCCGCATCCTCCTGGCTCTGGGCCAGTGCCGGCGCGCTGAGTGAGAAGGCCGTAGCCGCAGCAATCAACAGACGGCTGGATTTTGAAAATCTCCAGAGTGAGCATGCACTCACCCTTGAACCTTGCAGTCGCATGGCCTGAGTCCCTTGTTAGCTTCTTTTCCTACCATAGCCCATCTTACGGGTTTGTACTATGCAAAAAAGTGATACATGACGTTAAAAAATGACAGTAGCCACGTTGTTTCTATTGAAGTTTTGTTTCAATTTTCCGCTGGGCTTTGTGAATCAGTGAGTTACTGTGACCCCGGGTTTGTGACCCTGCAGCCAATGGTGAGTGCAAAATATGTGGGACAATGCCTGAAATACTCAACAACAAAGGGAAACATCCATGTTTCGAGCCCTCAAGCATCAGGTTAACGTGCTGGAGTCTGTGGCCACATCTTCGTTTTCGGCCTGGCGCGGGTGTCTTGTGGTCAAGGCCGTGCCGCAACCGGAAAAGCCGCTGATTCTCTTTGATATTGAAGCCTGCCCGTTCTGCCGCAAGGTGAGGGAAGCGTTGACTGCCCTGCACCTGGATGCAGAGATTCGCCCGTGCCCGAAAGGCGGCCGGATTTTCCGGGCGGAAGCCGAGGCCGTTGGCGGCAAAAAGCAGTTTCCGTTGCTGGTGGACCAGAACACCGGTGAAACCCTGTATGAGTCAGACGCGATTGTGGAGTATCTGTTCCGTCAGTACGCCAATCGTCCTGTGCCGGGTTATTACAAAGGCAAATCCTGGCAAACCGCCCTTGGCGCGGCTGGCTCTGCCGCCAGTGAGTTGAGGGGCATGCGGGCGAGGCCTGCCAAACGCCCGGCCCAGACGCTGCATTTGTGGAGTTTTGAGGGCAGCCCGTTCTCCCGTTTGGTTCGCGAGCGCCTGTGTGAACTCGAAATTCCCTACACGCTGCATAACCTGGGTAAAGAACACTGGAGCGAAATCGGCCCGGCGGTTCAGCGCATCAAGCCCGGCCCCTACGAGCCCAAGGCTGGCGGCAAGCGTGATGCGTTCTTTCAGGCGCACGGCCGGGTACAGGTGCCGTACCTGGAAGACCCCAACACCGGTGAGAAGCTGTTTGAATCTGCCCGTATTCTGGCCTACCTGGAAAAAGAATACGCCATGTGAGGTGCAGGCTGCCCCGGGTATGGCAATCGTGCCCGGAGCAGGTATCATCGGCGCCGGTAACCTGACAGATGATTCCGGGAGAGTGCGATGTATACGGGCCAGTGTTTGTGTGGCGAGATCAAGTTTGAATACGATGGCCCGCTTGGCCCCATCGCGTTGTGCCATTGCAGCCAGTGTCGCCGAGCCCACGGCAGTGCCTTCTCGGCCAGTGCTCCGGTTCAGAAGGTGCGTTTTCACTTTACCCGGGGCGAGGACAAGGTGACCGAATTCGAGTCTCGTCCAGGCAAGTACCGGGCCTTCTGCAGCTGCTGTGGCAGCCAGTTATACAGCCGGGTAGACGCCATTCCCGGTATTCTGCGTTTGCGCATCGGCGTGCTCGACGAACCGGTCGGCAAGAAAGCGGCCCAGCATGTCTACGTGGGTTCGAAGTCTGACTGGTTCGATATTACCGATGACCTTCCGCAGTTCGAGAAAACCGAAAGAACCAACGACCCGCACTGACCGCCTACTTCGCCGGAACCATTCGGTAGACCTTGCCCCTTGGTGAATCTGTCAGTAACCAGAGGGCACCGTCTGGCCCCATGCGCACATCCCGGATGCGCTCACCCAGCTCGGTCAGTAAATCTTCCTCTTCGGTAACCTTCTCGCCATCAAGGCTCAGGCGCACCAGTTTGCGCATTTTCAGCGCACCAACAAACACATCACCTTGCCACTGGGGAAACAGCTCTCCGGTATAGAACGCCATGCCCGATGGCGCGATGGAAGGATCCCAGTAGTGCAGGGGATCGGTCACGCCCTCCATGGTGGTTCTGCTGGAAATCGGAACGCCGGAGTAATCGATGCCGTAGGTCACCTTCGGCCAGCCGTAATCGTTGCCAGCCCTGATGATGTTGATTTCATCGCCACCCCGGGGGCCGTGTTCGTGGCTCCAGACCTCACCGGTGTCCGGGTGCAGGGTCATGCCCTGAATGTTGCGGTTGCCGTAAGTGAAGAAGGTGTCGTTGATGTCCGAATTGCTGAGGAAGGGATTGTCAGGCGCCGGCTCTCCGGTAATCGTAATCCGGTGCACGCCGCCTGCATCATCCAGAGTGTCCTGGGCCCGCTCCATTTCGCCGCGGTCACCAACAGAAATGTATAGATAGCCATCCTGGCCAAACACCATGCGCCCGGCAAAGTGCCGGGTGGTGTTGCCTCGCGGCGAGGCTTCGAAAATGACCTCCGCATCACTCAACGCCTTGCCGTCAAACCTGGCCCGGGCTACCCGGGTGGTCATGCCCTCACGACTTCTGTGGGCATAGCTGAGAAACAGCATCTGGTTATCTTCAAACTCCGGATGCAGCAATACATCCAGCAGGCCGCCCTGGCCGGCAACTACTAAATCCGGCACACCGGTAACCGGCTCCTTGTGCAGCTCCCCGTCGCGAATCACCCGAAGCCGGCCGGCCCTTTCGGTGGCCAGTTGCGAGCCGTCTGGCAGGAACGCGAGGCTCCAGGGGTGCTCGAGTCCCTCGGCAACGGTTTCCAGCTGAACGCGCCCATTATCGGAATCAAAGGTCTGATCCGCGGTGGCCTGGGTTGCGGCGATAAAGACTCCCAAAGCCAGTGCCAGCGGTTGGTGAAGGAACATAAAAACCTCCTGGTGTGTGCTTCCAGTCGATGCTCTGGCTTTAACCATAGTACCTGGATGCCGTTTCTTCTGAACCTAAGCTCTCTGGGGTTTGTAAAAATAATCTACCAGCTATTTCAAATCATAATGATTCGCATTAATATAATTGTGTCAGGTTTTGACCTTTAATCCTCCCACTCTTGATTCGTTAAACTACGGAGTCGTTTGATGTACCGAAATCCGGAACCCCGTTTTCGCCGCAAGGCCCTGATCACCGCTATTGTGTGCACCAGCTTGTCCGGCATGGCCGCCGCGCAGGAGAACGAACCCACGGCATTGGATGCATTAGACGTGACAGCGCCCCGGAGCCAGGTTACTTCCGAGTCGACGGGCAGTTACATCAGCGGCACAACAACGTCTTCTACCAAAATGGAACTGACCCACCGCGAGACTCCGCAGGCCGTTACCGTGATTACCCGGGAACAAATGGACGACTTTGCCCAGAACGACATCAATGACGTTCTGGAAGGCACCACCGGTGTCACCGTCGAGTCGGTGGAAACAGACCGCACGTACTACACCTCACGCGGTTTCGACATCAACAACTTCCAGTACGACGGCGTTGGCATGCCGGCAGTATACGACAACGTTCAGGGTGAGCTGGACACCGCCTTCTTTGACCGCGTGGAGGTGGTTCGGGGCGCTAACGGTTTGATGGCCGGTTCCGGCAGCCCGGCCGCCACCGTCAACTTTATCCGCAAGCGCCCAACCGCAGACACCAATGCCTCGGTTGCGGTGACTGGTGGTTCCTGGGACAAAAAACGGATTGTCGGTGATGTCTCCGGTGCCGTGTCTGAATCCGGTGCGGTGCGAGGCCGTATGGTTGCCGGTTATGAGGACAAAGGCTCCTACCTTGACCGGTATAACAACGAAAAGCAGATGTTCTACGGGGTGCTGGAAGCAGACCTGACCGATACCACGTTGCTGACTCTTGGCCACGCCATTCAGACGTCTGATACGGACAGCCCGTTGTGGGGTGCGCTGCCTCTGTTCTACTCCGATGGCTCAGCGACAGATTTTGCGCGTTCAACCAGCACGGCTTCCGACTGGTCATACTGGGACAACACCCAGCACAACAGCTTTGTCGAGCTTCAGCAGGAACTGGCTGGCGGCTGGCGGGCCAAGGGAACCGTGTTCCGGCTGGAGAACGAAAGTGAGTCAGAACTGTTTTACCAGTACGGTACGCCGGACCGTGAAACAGGGGAGGGGCTATTTGCCTATCCGAGCCAGTATGACCTGGACGTCGAGCAGTGGGTGGTCGATGCCTACGCAACCGGTCCTTTCCAGTTGAGCAATCGCACTCATGAGCTGGTGTTGGGGGCATCCTGGTCTCGTTCTGAAACAGTCGATGAGTCCCGTTATGGTCAGGGCATCGGGACGGTATTGCCCCCGCTCAACGAATGGGATGGTAACTACCCGAAGCCGTCATTTGATAACGGTGTTCAAGGCTCTGACTGGACCGACCGCGAAACCTCAACCTATGCTGCCGCTCGCTGGACGCTGACTGATCAACTCACAGCAATCACAGGGCTCCGTCTGACCTGGCTGGATAACAAGGGGGAGAGCTACGGTGCAACCAAGGAAAGCAGCTACGATGCGGTAGAAACGCCGTATGCGGGCCTGATCTACGACATCAACGATGATCATTCGGTCTACGCCAGCTATACCGAGATTTTCACTCCGCAGACTGAGGTGGACATCAATCGCGATCGACTGGATCCGATTGACGGGGTCAACTATGAGCTGGGCCTGAAAAGTGAGTTTCAGAACGACCGTGTGAACACCACTATTGCTTTGTTCCAGACTGAGCAGAAGAACGTAGCTGAGGCAGCAGGAGTGTTACCCGGGACCAATGATTCTTACTACACCGCTGTGGATGGGTTGACCAGCCGGGGTGTGGAGGCCGAAATAGTGGGTGATCTCACCGACCGAATCCAGCTTTTCGCCGGTTATACCTATGTGGATATTGAGGGCAAGGATGGTAAAGGGGCCAAGTCCTTCGTGCCGGAGCATCTAGCCCAGTTACGTGCTACCTGGAAGGTGCCTGGGGTCGAAGGGTTCAAGCTTGGTGGCAAGGTACGCTGGCAGTCTGAGACTACCCAGGAACAGGGTGTTGCTACCACCGGCCCGAATGCTGGTGAGACCATCGTCACAGAACAGGGGAGCTATGCGGTGCTGGATCTGATGGCAAGCTATGATTTCGCCCGAGACTGGAATGCAACCCTGAACGTAAACAACGTTACCGAGGAGAAGTACATCGAGAGCCTGAAGAAATTTGGTGCCTCGGCCCAGGGTTTCTACGGTGAGCCGGCCAATGCCAGCCTGACCGTTTCCTGGGTGTATTAACGAGTGTCAGGGCAGCCGGCGGTACTGGCTGCCCTTATTGTTTCAGCCCATACGTTCTTTACGATAGATCCCACACGTCCCGCAATAGCCACCTCCTGGCAGTAAATATTTGAGGCAGCACCCTTTGCGCTGAGGGATGGCGCACCGCTGTTGGCTGAATTCCGCCGGAATCCAGTCAATATAGCGGTTGGCTTCGCATTTGAGCTGCGCCAGCCAGCTACCGGCCTGTTTACACAACTCCTCTGGATTAACCTGGTTCCACACCACCGAATAGGGCGCCCCCAACGCCAGCCCGACACTGCTCCAATAGGCCCCCGGGCTGACACCAAAATGCTGTCGGAACACACCGTACCAATCTTGCATCTGCCCACTCAGAGACTGTAAGAACGCCTCAGGCTCCAAGCGCTCCTGTGCACTGGCTGCATATTGCCAGCGGGACTGGCCCTCTGGTCCAGATGGTTCCCGGCACAGAAAAACCCGCTTGGGATTCAGGGCGACACTGCTGCCATCCCGGAACAGCCGGATCACCAGTGGTCCGATAATCTGAAGTGCCAGACTCTGATGCAGGACAGAAAGCCGCGCCTTGCGAAGCCGCGGATGATCGGCATCCGGATAATCCTCGCGGACCTGTAGTTGCAGAAGGTCTGGATTTGCCAGTAGCTGGGCAAGGGAAAACAACGCGGGTTGTTTGCGGTTGGCGGGTGTCAATGCGTTGCTCAGTAGCGCATTGCCATCAAGGCCGTGGCGGGCCAGCAGTTGGTGATAATCCGCCAGCCACTGCGTCGCTTTCTCAAGCACGACCATGACGGCTCAACCCCCAAAGGAAGTACAAACCGCCGACCAGGGCTGCCAGCAGCCCGGCGGGTAGCTGATTGGGATACACCAGAACCCGGGCCAGATAGTCTGCCAAGGAGAGCAGTAGCCCGCCGGCCAGGGCCGCGGCCAGCATTTGCCGGCCCACGGTCTGCTGTCCCAGTACCCGGGCCAGGTGCGGGGCGATCAACCCGACGAAGCTTAATGGACCGATGACCACAGTCGACGCTGCTGTAAGCACGGCAGCCAGCACCAATAGCAGAAGCCGTGCCCGCGGTACCCTCAGGCCGAGGGACGAAGCCGATGTTTCACCCAGCGGCAACAGCGTAAGCGGTCGCAGGGCAAGCAACAGCAAGGCACCGAGGCTGACCACCAGTGCCAGTAAACCGAAGGCTTCGGATTCGGAGATCAGCCAGGTTGAACCGTACATCCAGTTCAGCAGGCGAGAGGCAACGGTGCCGCCAGAGGCCATTACCAGCCTCAGGCCGGCATCCATGAATACGTACAGCGCCAGGCCGCCAAGCAACAGTTGATTGCCTGCGAAGTGGTGCTTGCGGGCCAGCAGCAGTAACAGCCCCAGGGCGCCGGCGGCACCCACCGTGGCGGCGGCCAGTTGGCCAAGACGGCCAATCTCGAGTCCGGTCAGAACCAGAACTACCATCACTAACGCTGCTCCGCCGCTGATGCCCAGCAGTTCCGGGCTGCCCATGGGGTTGCCGGTCATCCGCTGGATCAGGGTGCCAGCCATACCCAGCGCCATGCCGGCGAGGATGGCGGCCATTAATCTCGGGCCTCGCCATACCCACGCGTCTGTCCACTGTGCCACGGGCGTCCAGTTCCAGCCTTCAAGGCCCGGAGACCAGCCCATGGAGAGAATGATGGTCAGGGCCAGTAACGAGCACAGGGCTGCGGCGACCATTGCGGGATGTCGGCGGCGGGGCAGAAAGCCCGCCGGGCTGCTGTCCTGACCGGGCATATGATGGGTGTTGCGGAAGCCTTGCAGGGCCAGAAGAATGATTGGCCCACCAATGAGTGCGGTGGTCGTACCGGTGGGGACAAGAGACCCGCCATCCCAGGTGGTGGCCCATTGCGCGAGAGTATCAGCCAGCAACAGCAGGCCTCCGCCGGCCAGAGTGCTCCAAAGCAACCGTTCAGTCAGGCTTCTGGCTCCCAGCAGTCGCGCCAGTACCGGTGCAGCCAGCCCCACAAAGGCCACTACGCCCACCCGGCTGACCACCAGTGAGCTCATGATCACCACCAGAAACAGTGCAACAGCACGAAGCAGGGACACCTTCGCCCCCAGTGAGTTTGCCGATGCCTGGCCGAGCTGAAGCAGCTGTAGCGGGCGCATCAGGGCCACCATCGCAGCGGCAATAACCAATACCCGGGGGAGCAGATCAAAGAAGGGGCCCCAGTTGTTCTGTACCAGGGATCCAGCGCCCCAGATAAACAGGTTGCCGAGCCATTCACCTTTCAGTAGCAGGAATGCCATGTTGATGGCACCGAGAAAAAAGGTAACTACCAGCCCGGCCAGAATCACGGTGACCGGCGAGAAGCCGAGCCGCCAGGTCAGCAAGATGACCAGGCCGATGGCAAGCAAGCCGCCGGTCACTGCGGCAAGGTCAGGGCTGAAGGCCAGCAAGCCCGGCGCAAACAGGGTGGCAACCGTGACACCAAACTGGCCCCCGGCTTCCACTCCCAAGGTGGTGGGTGAAGCCAGTGGGTTGCCTAGTACCTGCTGGGTAACGGCTCCCGCCAGACCCAGCGCGCAGCCAATCAGTATCGCGATGGAGACCCTCGGTGCCCAGCTGAAGTGGGCCAAAACGGAGGCGTAGTTATTGCCATCAAACGTCCAGAACGCCGATATAAGTTGTGGAAGCTGTAGCTGATCGAGCCAGGGCAAGGCGCTGGTGGCCAGTGCGGCCAGCCAGAGTAGAGCGACTGCAACGGGCAGCCTGGCGGGAATTTCTGGGCGATTGGAAACGCGCAGGGTAGACTCAACGGACATTGTCGCTGCCCCCTTCCATCAGAGCGTTCGTCAGGGCAACGGCCAGGCGTTTCACCGGGTATACGCCACCGAAAGGCCAGGCAGCAGGAATCCGGTAGATCTCCTCGTCTCGCACTGGTGGCAGGTAGGTCCAGAACGGGCTGTTGGCCAGACTGTCGGCCAGCCCTGGCACCAGAGGTTCTATTACCACGATGCGGCTGTTGCTGGCATCCGCCACAGATTCCAGGCCAATGGCCGAAAAACCCCAATAGTTGCCAGGATCTGACCAAGCATTGGTAAGCCCAAGGCTTTCCACGGCTGTCTGGAACAGACCGTTGGGGGCATAGATGCGTACATGGCGGTCATCCAGAAAGTTCACCAGAGCAACCGGTTTGTCGGTGATGCCGGCTTGTTCCAGTCGCTTCCGCTGTTGGTTCAGGGTCTGTTCGATATCGGCCAGTACCGCCTCTGCGCGATCTTTTCGGCCGGTGATTTCGCCCAGGGTTGTCAGCATTTCCCGGGCCTTGTCGTACGGTCGAGCGCCTTTTTTGTACACGCTGATGACGTAGGTGGGCGCAATTCGTTCCAACAGTTCGGCCGCCGGAGCCATTTCGGTGCTGGTGACGATCAGATCGGGTTTCAGCTCTGCAATCGCCTCGAGGCTGGGAGCGACCCGTGTGCCGACATTGGCAACACCCTCAGGCAGTTCCGGCTCCTGAACCCAGGTGGCGTAGCCGGCCTTATCGGCCACGCCAACGGGGGAGATGCCCAGCAATAGCAGGGATTCGGTGGCGGCCCAGTTCAGCGCGACAATGCGCTCAGGGGGGGCGTCGAGGGTTAGCGTGCCGCCTTCGTGTTGCCAGGTCTGGGCCATTCCTGCAATTGGCAATAACAGGAGCAGAGCGCCAAGCATGATAGCTTTTGGGTTAATGGACATAGGAAACCCATTGCCCCGGTGCCCGCTCCATCACGCCCATGGGGACGCTGTAGATGGACTCCAGAATCTGGCTGTCCATGATCTCCGCCGGCGTGCCATCGGCCACCACCTGGCCCGCTTTCAGGGCTACCAACCGGTCGCAGAAGCGGGAGGCCAGATCGACATCGTGCAGTACCACAATCACGGTCAGTTCTCGCTGGCTGGCAAGTCGCTGCACAAGGCGCAACGTTTCCACCTGATGCTTCACATCCAGGGCGGAGATGGGTTCATCCAGCAGCAGGCAGCGTGTTTGCTGGGCCAGCAACATGGCAATCCAGGCGCGTTGGCGCTCACCGCCGGAGAGGGTGTCTACAGAGCGGTGTTGAAAAGGTTTTAGATCGGTATCGGCGATAGCCTGGTCAATCAGTGAGTGATCCTTCTCGCTGTATCGGCCAAGCGGGCCGCGCCAGGGGTAACGGCCCAGTGCGACCAGCTCCCTTACCGTCAGGCCATCGGTGCCGGGCGGGTGCTGGGGCAGGTAGCCGACAATCCGTGCAAAGGCGCGGGCGCCGAGGCTTTTCGCGGTTTTACCCTCAAGCCTGACTTCACCGGCACAGGCTGGAATCTGCCTGGCCAGTGATTTCAACAACGTGGATTTGCCTGAGCCGTTGTGGCCAAGCAGGGCGGTTACCTGGCCTTCGTTAAAGGCCAGGCTAATGTTTTGAAGGATAGCCGTGCTGCCAATGTGGACGGCGAGTTCGCGGACTTCGAAAAACGCGGACATTCAGATTCCCCTGTTTCTTTGGCTGGCAGGATAATCTAAATGCGAATACCTATCAATATTATCTCTGTGGCGGTGTGGCCTACTTACGCCTGCCCGGTTTGCACGCGCCATTGTGCAGCGTAGGCGCCGTTATTGTGGATCAGGCTGTTGTGGTCGCCTTCCTCGACAATCCGGCCATTCTCAACCACGGCGATGGTATCGGCATCCACAATGGTAGACAGCCGGTGGGCAATCATGATCACCGTGCGATTATGGCCGATGCGCCTGAGCGAGCGCTGGATGGCGGCTTCGGTTTCGTTATCCACGGCACTGGTTGCTTCGTCCAGCACCAGGATGGGTGGATTCTTCAGCAGCGCCCGGGCCAGAGACAGCCTTTGACGCTGGCCGCCGGACAGGCGAATGCCCCGTTCACCTACTGGTGTGTCCAGGCCTTCCGGTAGCGCCTCAATGAAGGACCAGGCTTCGGCAGTGCGAGCAGCTTCAATGATCTCTTCTTCGGCGGCATCCGGTTTGCCATAGGCGAGGTTGTCGCGGATGCTGCCCTCAAACAGGTAGACATCCTGACTGACCAGGCCAATGGCATCGCGCAGAGACTTCAGGCTCACTTCACGAATGGGTTGGCCATCAATCCGGATGTCTCCGTGGGAGGAGTCGTAGAACCGCAATAATAGCTTGATCAATGTGGACTTGCCGGAGCCGGTGGCGCCTACCAATGCCAGGGTATTGCCTGCAGGAACGTTCAGGGTAATGTCCTGTATGCCGGCGCCGCTGCCGGCGTAACGGAAGCTCACCTGATTGAATGAGACCTTTCCACGTACAGGTTGTTCGAGTGTCTTGCCGGCTTCATCCCGAACGTTTACCGGTTCGGCGAGCAGATCAAGAATCCGACGGGTACTGGCCATGGCCCGTTCAAACAGGTCGATCACTTCCGCCAGGCCGGTCAGGGGCCAGAGCAGGCGTTGGGTGAGGAACACCAGAACCCCGTAAGCGCCAACGTTCAGGCTGCCTTCCAGCGCCATCATGCCGCCAACCGTGAAGGTAGCCAGGAAACCGGCCAGAATGGCCATGCGAATCACCGGAATAAACGCCGAACTGATGCGAATGGCGCGGCGGTTCGCATCAACATAGGCTTCGCTCGCGTCCTTCAGGCGTTTTGCTTCGCGCTGTTCGGCGGTGAAGCTCTTGATCGTGGCGATGCCACCCAGATTGTTGGCCAGGCGGCTGGACAGGTCGCCTACTTTCTCCCTTACGTCTGCGTACAGCGGACCGGCTTTGCGCTGGAAATAGAAGGCGCCCCAGATAATCAGGGGAATCGGTGTGAACGCCAGCAGGGCGATCAGTGGCGACAGCACAAAGAACACGGCACCCACAGCTACTACGGTAACCGCTACCTGGATCATGGCATTGGCGCCGCCATCCAGGAAGCGTTCCAGCTGGTTCACATCGTCGTTCATGGTGGCGACCAGTTGCCCGGAGCTGGTGGCTTCAAAGAAGCTCATGTCCAGGCGCTGGGCGTGTTCGTAGGCGTCTTGCCGGAGGTCGGACTGCAGGCGTTGGGCCAGGTTGCGCCAGAGGATCTGGAACAAGTATTCGAAGATGGATTCGCCGGCCCAGATGAAGAAGGTGAGCACCGCCAGGATGGTGATCTGCTCCTGTGCGGTCTCAAAGCCCAGGCCGGCAACGAAGCTTTCCTCCTGGTTCACCACGACGTCAATGGCAACACCAATGAGAATCTCCGGAGCAATGTCGAAGAGCTTGTTGATGATCGAACAGGTAGTGGCTGCAATGATCTGCCGGCGATAGCCCCGGGCGTATCGAAGCAGTCGGCCAAGGGCGGCGACGCTGCTGGTGTGAGGGCTGTTTGACGACATATTCCGCTTCCTTCTTGCTGTGGCTGGGCTTGCCAAAGGCAGGAAGGGTAGCGGATTCTCCGTTATTTTAAAATAGAATCATTATCACTTGCGGGTGTTGCGTTGCAGCCACCGGTCCAGCTGGTCGGCGAACTCCTTTCGGTCGGCCTGGCCCAAGGGTGCGGGGCCGCCGGTGACTTGTCCGGCACTCCGCATTTCTTCCATGAAGTTACGCATGGCCAGGCGCTGGCGGATATTCTCTTTGGTAAAGGCCTGTCCCCGGGGGTTGAACACGTCGGCGCCTTTTTCGATGGCTTCAGCGGCCAGGGGAATGTCCTGGGTGATCACCAGGTCGCCTTTGCTCATCTGGTCCATGATTTCGTTATCGGCGACATCAAATCCCTGGGGTACCTGGCGGCGGCTGATGTAGGGGCTTGGCGGCAGGGTGATGGCGTGGTTGGCGATGAAGGTGGTCTGGATTTGCCAGCGGGTAGCGGCGCGGCAGATGATTTCCTTGATCGGCACGGGGCAGGCGTCGGCGTCGACCCAGATTGGCATTTAACTTTCCTTCGGTAACTTGGTGTATTGTCAGTTTAACCGTTCAGTGCGGGTGCGGGTTAGTTTTGGCCCGCTGATTCCTGGTGGTGGTATAATTCGATACTCATTCAATTAACAGGAAATGATAATGTCTCAACTTCCTCCATGCCCCCAGTGCAGCTCTGAATACACCTATGAGGACGGCGTTCAGCTGGTTTGCCCCGAATGTGGCCATGAGTGGACCGAAGCGGAACAGGCGGAGGCCGCAGCTGGCAAGGTGGTTCGCGATTCCAACGGCAACGAGCTTCAGGACGGTGATACGGTAACAGTGATCAAGGACCTGAAGGTGAAGGGTTCCAGCCTGGTGGTGAAAGTCGGCACCAAGGTGAAGAATATCCGGCTGGTAGATGGCGACCATGATATCGACTGCAAAGTGGATGGCGTGGGTGCTATGAAGCTTAAGTCAGAGTTTGTCAAAAAGGCCTGACCGCTTTGATGGCCATTGCCGCAACCACCCTGGCTTTGGGGGTTACCTGTTGGCTGTTGCGGCAAGGCCTGCCATATGAGCGGTGGGATGATTGAGTCTCAGCCCTGGCTGAAGGCCCGCACTTGTTGATCAAGCTCTTTGGCCAGGCCGGGGTCGAGGTTCAGGGCCGCGGCCAGTTGGTCCAGCCACGCTCTTTCCATGGCGTTCTGATCATCAATCATAACGGCGCTGACCACATAGATTTCCCGGCTTGCCTGGGGGGAATCCGCGTTTTTGGCAAGCGTCTGGGCGTCCAGCGGGGCATCAAACTGTTGCTGAATCCAGTTGTGTAATTCGTCGTCTGGCCCCAGTTTTTCGATTTCCTGAGTGAGCAGTGCGCGTTCGTTGGCATCTACGTGGCCATCAGCCCGGGCAGCCATGATCATGGCCTGCAGTATCTCAAGGCCACGCTTTTCCTGCTCGGCACCTTGCAGTTGTTCAAGAGGCCGGCCCTGCTGGGCTGGCGCTTGCTGAGGGACGCCCTGTGCGTTGCTCTGGTAATTCTGGTAGGCCTTCCACGCCAGCGCGCCTACACCTGCCAGAGCGCCATATTTCAGCGCCGTGCCGCCCATCTTCCTGCCGCGTTTGGAACCCAGCATCAAGCCCAGAGCACCGCCGCCCAGCAGACTCTTGACATCAATCCCGCTGCCGCCATTCCCGCCAGAGACCTGGTTGCCAAGGCTGCCCATCAGGCTGTTTATATCCATTCCACCGCTGCTTCGGGATTGGCCACCTTGAGCCTGGCCCATGATCTGATTCAGTACCGACATGACGTTCATTGTTCAGCTCCTTCGAGGGGCGTTGCCCGTGTTTGCTCATTGAGTTTAGCCACAACAAACCACAACCAACATGAATCCGGGATGAACGTATTGTCAGGCGCCTGCCCGTAAAGTTCCTTTGATCATTTCCGAACCATCGTCTAAATATTAAACAGGGTGTCCGTTAGCACCCGGAGAAATCCCGCAGCGCGTAA
This sequence comes from Marinobacter sp. UBA3607, assembly GCF_002375525.1. Classification (NCBI taxonomy): domain Bacteria; kingdom Pseudomonadati; phylum Pseudomonadota; class Gammaproteobacteria; order Pseudomonadales; family Marinobacteraceae; genus Marinobacter; species Marinobacter sp. UBA3607. The sequence goes on from NZ_DFLY01000023.1 coordinate 131,296, forward strand.
CCCGCGCCAACAACAAGACGAACCACCCCACCGCTGCCGTTGCCCGCCACAAGCAGGCTTTAGTGCAGCCAGGCTTTTATCGCGAAGCCGGGGGACAGGAGGATGGGATGAAAGAAGTCCACGAGTTTCATGTGGATAGCACCCGCTATCTGGATGATCACGGCAAGCCCCTGAGTGAGCTGCCGCGCCAGGCCGGGAACACCGACAGGGTTCTGGCCGCCTACCGCAACATGGTGCTGACCCGCACCTTCGATTCCAAAGCCATTGCCCTGCAACGTACCGGAAAATGCGGTACCTATCCCTCTGTGCTGGGGCACGAAGTGGTGGGCACGGCCATTGGTCAGGGTATGGCGAAGTCCGATGTGTTTGTGCCTTACTACCGGGACCAGGCTGCGCATATTCTGAGGGGCGTCAGCCTCAGGGAGTTGCTGCTGTACTGGGGCGGCGACGAGCGCGGCAGCGCCTGGCAGAATTGCCCGGAAGACCTGCCAATCTCTGTACCCATTGCCACCCAGTGTTGCCATGCTGTAGGTGTGGCCTCGGCCATGAAAATTCGCGACCAGCAGCGGGCGGTGGTGTGCTGCATTGGCGATGGCGGTACCTCCAAGGGTGACTTTCTGGAAAGTATCAACCTGGCCGGTGCCTGGCACCTGCCAGTGGTGTTTATGGTGATCAACAACCAGTGGGCCATTTCCACCCCCCGCAGCCTGCAAAGCGGCGCCGAAACCATCGCCCAGAAAGCCATCAGTGCAGGATTGCCGGGCCACATTGTGGATGGCAACGACTACTTCGCGACGGTTGAAGCACTGGACGCTGCTCTGGAGCGAGCCCATGGCGGCAAGGGCGCAACCGTGATTGAAGCGGTGACCTACCGGCTGGGCGACCACACCACCGCAGATGATGCCACCCGCTACCGCACCGCCGAAGATCTCAAGCGAGCCTGGGAAAAGGATGGCATCAAGCGCCTGCAGAACTGGCTTCATGACAGCGGACACTGGAGCCCGGATAAGGAAAAAGCCTTGCAGGCGGACTGCAAGCAAGCAGTAGAAAAGGCCGTGGAGGAATACCTGGCCACCGAGGCCGAGCCACCCACCGCTATGCTGGATTATCTGTTTGAAACTCTCCCCGCGGCGCTGCAACCCCAGCGTGAGCTGATTGCCAACAAATACCGGGGAGGTGCAGCATGAGTGCGGCAGAGCGTTCAAACGAAACCCGTGACGTGACCCTGGTGGAAGCGGTCAACATGGCCCTGCACCGGGCCATGGAGGACGACGAAAACGTGGTGGTGCTGGGCGAAGACATCGCCACCAATGGCGGCGTGTTCCGCGCCACGGTGGGCCTGAAAGAAGCCTTCGGGTTCAAGCGGGTGATGGACACACCGCTGGCGGAAAACCTGATTGCGGGCACCGCCATCGGTATGGCTACCCAGGGCCTGAGGCCGGTGGCAGAGTTCCAGTTCATGGGCTTTATCTACGCCGGTATGGAGCAGATTGTCAGCCACGCTGCGCGCATGCGTAACCGCACCCGGGGCCGGCTACATTGCCCGCTGGTGTTCCGGGCCCCGTTCGGTGGCGGTATCCATGCGCCGGAACATCACTCCGAAAGCACCGAAGCCTTGTTTGCCCATATCCCTGGCCTGCGGGTGGTGATTCCCAGTTCGCCACAACGGGCCTATGGCCTGCTGCTGGCGGCCATCCGCAATCCGGACCCGGTGATTTTTCTGGAGCCCAAACGTATCTACCGGGCAGTGACCCAGAACGTGGAGGACAACGGAGAGGCGCTGCCGCTGGATACCTGCTTCACCCTGCGAGAAGGCGATGACGTGACCCTGATCACCTGGGGTGCCTGCGTGATGGAAACCCTGCAAGCGGCCGATAAACTGGCAGAGCAGGGCGTGAGTTGCGAGGTGATCGATGTAGCCACCGTCAGCCCGCTGGACCGGGAAACCCTGCTGTGCTCTGTCGCCAAAACCGGTCGGGCGGTGATTATCCATGAAGCCTGCCGAAATGGCGGAGTGGGTGCGGAGGTAGCCGCTTCCATTGCCGAAGCGGCTTTTCTGGACCTGCAGGCGCCGGTGGTGCGGGTAACCGGCTACGACACTGTGATGCCTTACTACCGGAACGAGCAGTATTACCTGCCCCAGGTGGAAGACATTGTAACTGCCGTTGAACAGGTGATCGCGCTCTAGGAGGCCAACCATGAAAAACTTCAAACTCCCGGATCTGGGCGAAGGCCTGCCGGAAGCTGAAATTGTTGAATGGCACATCAAGGTGGGCGATGCCGTAGAGGCGGACCAGGTACTGGTCAGCGTGGAAACCGCCAAAGCCATCGTGGAAGTGCCGTCGCCGCAGGCCGGCACCATCGCCAAACTCTACGGCGAACCCGGCGACATCATCCACACCGGCGAACCCCTGCTGGCCTTTGAAGGGGCGGGTGACGACACCGGTACGGTGGTGGGTGAGCTGAAATCCTCCGGCAAAGGGGATGGGCAGGGCGCGCAGAAAGACCAGTTCATCGTCGGCGCTGCTGCCTCCAGCAAACGAGCCCGCGCCAACCGGGCTACTCCCGGGGTGCGGGCGCTGGCGGAGCGACTGGGTGTCAGCTTGGAAACCATCAAAGGCAGCGGCCCCGGCGGCCTGATCACTACAGACGACGTACACAAACAGGCCAGCCACCAGAAACAACTGGGCGATGCGGAGCCTTTGCGCGGCACCCGCCGCACCATGGCGAAGAACATGGTGTTGTCTCACGCCCAGGTAGTGCCAGTCTCTATTTTTGAGGATGTGGATATCGGCGACTGGAAAAAGGGCGCCGATACCACCATGCGCTTGGTGCAGGCCATCGGGAAAGCCTGCGATGCGGTGCCGGAGCTGAACTGCTGGTTCGATGGTGACAACCTGAGCCGCCAGTTACTGAGCGAGGTACACGTAGGCATCGCCGTGGATACGCCCGACGGTTTGTTTGTGCCGGTGCTGAGAGACATTACCCACCGTAACCTCAAAGACCTGCGCAAAGGGCTGGAGAACCTGCGGGAAGCGGTGGCCACCCGCAAGATTCCGCCGAAGGAGATGCAGGGAGCCACCATCACCCTGTCCAATTTCGGCACCATGACCGGCCAGTATGCCAACCCCATTGTCAGCCCGCCCCAGGTGGCTATCGTGGGCGCCGGGCGTATTCGGGAGAAGGTGGTGCCATATGATGGCGCTGCGACCATTCGTCGCATTCTGCCCCTGTCCCTGACCTTCGACCACCGGGCTGCCACTGGCGGCGAAGCCTCGCGGTTTCTGGGCGCGCTGGTCGATGCGTTGCAGAAAACAGGCTGAACGGGCGGGCCGGTGGTCGCCGGCCTGCTGTTCCGGCCACTTGCCAACCGGCGCGTTGGCGACAACACTAAGGGCCGTCAAATGCCTGAAACCATCACCGTGCGAGACACCATGAACCGATTCAATAAACTGACCTCCGCGCTGCTGTTGGCCTGTGCCACCCTGGCAACACCGGTACTGGCGGCTGATCATGGTAACCATCATGGGCACAGCAAGGTCCAGATCGACAACCCCTGGAGCCGGCCAACACCGCCGGGCACGCCCATGGGAGTGGGTTACCTGGCCATTACCAATAACGGCGAGCAGGACATCACCCTGGTTGCGGCACAAAGCCCGAGAGCCGGCCATGTCTCCATCCACGAAACCTCCGTGCACGAAGGCGTAATGCGTATGCAGCCGGTGAAGGGTGGGTTGGCCATTCCGGCTGGCGAAACCGTGCAGCTGAAACCCCGCAGTTATCACCTGATGCTGGAGCAGTTACCCCAGCCCCTGGTTGAAGGCGAGAAAATTCCGGTGCAGCTGGACTTCGACGGTGCGGACGACATGGATATTGAGCTGGTGGTCCAGCCGCTGGATGGCATGCCTATGGACCACTCGAAGATGGAACATTCCAAAATGAAACACTGAGGCGGTCTGAGGGTGTTCTGATCCGGAAGCGCTTAACGCTTCACGCAGGCAAAGATCGCGTTTCCGGATTCTCCATCCCAGGGCACAATGCGTTCGTAGTCGTGTTCGAAGATGTGTACCTCGAACCACGGCTTCAACAGCGCTTCGAACTCGCCGAAGCTGAGTGCCACCATCGGGTGCTCATCCTGCCAGGACTCGCAAACACCGTTGGTATTGCGGTCAATACTCAGCCGCAGTGATTGCCGCTCACCAGGGCCGGCGTAGTGCCAGCCGGAACGGAAGCTGAACTCGCTGCCATCATGCTGCGCTGTGTGGCTGACATACAGGTTGTTATTGATGCGGGTTTTGTCCACCGCATTGAAGCAGAACAGCCCGTTTTCCGACAACGCCTGGTGGGCACTGCGGATGCAGCCTTTGAGTTTCTCGATGCCATCGCTTACCGAACAACTGATGCAGGCGTCGGATACCCCGGCTTTGCGCCCGGTAGTCGATATCTGCACACATCAGGTCATAGTACCCGGACAAGTCCGTGTATAAGGCATTGGTGGACACTGGAATGCCTCTGCAGGATTAACTGGATCACCTCTGGCGATCAGCAGCTGCAGGGCAGGCAAGGCGCAGCGGGCGGGCGTTTCGAGGGTGGGGTATGGTACCGAATTTGCCCGTTAGCCGGTAGCACTTCCAGAAGCGGTTTCCGACTTATATTGACGGGTGGCATAAAGTCATTGTGGTCACTCTCCTTCGCTATTACGGCATCGCCTTGCACCTCGGGGCGTTGCGGCGGTTCTGAATTGAATGCAGAATGCCGTAACGGTTTAATCTGCTATTCAACAGCCCCGAGAGTGGAGTTCAGCTATGTCGCCAAAGGATATTGTGGCGCAGTTTATTTCAGACATTCACGCCCAGCGTTTTGACGAGGCCAAGACCCTGTTGGCGGAGGATGACTTTGAATATGTGGGGCCCAACATGCGCTTCCTCAGCCGGGACGACATGCTCGCTTATCAGTTCGGTATGGCCGCGATCCAGAAAGACCTGGTGCTGCGGCAGCTAAGCGCAGACGGCGAGCACGTATTTGCGATCCTGGACTACCGGACGCATTTCGAACCCATCGGAGATGTGCGGCTTGCGGTGTGGTTTCGAGTTCGTGATGACAAAATCCATACCATGGAAACTTTCTATAACGCCGCAGTTGTAGAGAATATGTTGGGGGGTAACCTGCCAACGGCAGGCTGAACAAGGCAGGATTCCCCTGTTCAGCCTTAGCAGACTGCCTTCAGGCACACTCCCTGAAGGCAGGTTCTGATTACTGCCTTGCGCGCTTGCGGGCAGCGCCTAGGCCAAGCAGGCCCAGACCCAGAAGTGCCATGGTGCCGGGCTCCGGCACGGGCAATTCGGTGACGTTGAGGCGAGCTAGCAGATTCACGGACGTAATGGCGTTCTCTGCAGTCAGGAAGGTTTCCAGGTCGCCTTCAAAACCTAGAAGATCCAGGCTATAGAGGTTGTTACCCAGCTGGAAATCCGTGCTGGTTACGTAGTCATCGAGAATCCAGATTTGGTCGTCTACGTCGCCGATGTTTTCGACCACATCACTCCAGTAGCCTGCCCAGCAAACGAAGAACCAGGCTGTACAGGTAAAGGTTTCCCCCGTTACTACCGGCGCTGTGTTGGGCGTTTCGTCGTGGGCAAAGACGAACGTGCCCGATGAGCCGCCATTATCACCAAACCCGTCAAAGCCAAGATTGACCGCCAGGTCCACCCCGGTAATGCCATCACCGGTCACCGGCTTGTTGATGTGCGTCAGGCTGCCCAGCACAAATGCGTCGCTGTCCAGGATAGTCTGAGGGAGCGGAGACGTTCCATCGAAGTTATAGCCACTCTGGCCGTAACCAGAGCTGTACCCCCAGCGAATCTGGCTGGTGCCTTCACCGTTGACGTTGGAACCGCCAACGGCATTTTCAAAGCTTCCGGATACAGAGGTCAGGTTAACGGGAAACGCAAACGCAACGCTGGCGGTCAGTGCGGTTGCAGTTGCGACTAAGGCTTTTGCTAACATTTTCATTATTCGTTCCTTCGTTTTGAGTGAGTCCGCCCTTGTTTAGCAAGTTGGGTGCCATTTCTTTAGGTTATTGATTTGTGGCTGGTTTTATGAGGCCCTGAAAATATGTGTCAATTAACCTGACATTTGCGTTGTTCTTAGCCTGTTCCAGCGCTGCTTATCGCTGCTGGGAGCGGTAATGTGTCCACATTATTTACAGTATTTCGGTCGCGCCTGGACTGTAGTGATCTCTCGTTGCCTTACAGTAATGCTCCCGGCATGAAGAAACCGGCAAGCCGTGCTATCAATTGAGAGGGATTATTATTTTCTTCTGAAGGAATGGGCATGGCTTACTGGTTGGTGGACAGCCCGGGTTCTGGCGATGGCTCTCGCGACAGCGATTTCTGGCTGAAGCACCTGCGCGAGCAGGGCATAAATGACGTAACCCTTTGCAAGTTGGATGACGCCGAGCAGTGGATTCGCCTTGTATCGGGTGATGATTGCCTGATGGCGGCGGGTGGAGACGGTACGGTGAACGGCGTGGCGTCACTTTGTCTTCGTACCGGGGCAACCCTGGCGGTTCTGCCATCGGGCACCGCTAATGACTTCGCCCGAAACCTGGGCCTTCCTGAGGATCCTTCAGAGGTTGTTCGGCTGGTGGCAGAGGGTGGCTCGCAACGGATCGATGTGGCGGAGTTTTCAGATCGCATTTATTTGAATGTGGCTCACATCGGGCTTGGAACCTTGCCCTCCCGAAAAGCCAGTTCCCCAACCAAGCAAGCTTTGGGCAAGTTCAGCTACCTGGCCACCCTGTTTCAGCAGGTGGGTGCCAAGCGGGGCTTCCGGGCCAGGATTCAGACGGATCGCTCATCGCTCGAAGGCCGCTGGCTCTCCATTGCGGTTGCCACGGGAGCCTACTTTGGCGGCGGCCAGGAAATACCGGAAGCCTCGGCTGACGATGGACTGCTGGATATCATTGCCATACGCCCCCGCCCGCTAGCCCAGTTGTTACTGACCTTCCTGACGGTTCGGCTGAACCGAAAAACGCCCCGGAGAACCAGCACAGTTATTCAGATCAAAGGCAAGTGGTGCCAGATAGACACCCAGCAGCCCAGAACCGTAACCGTAGACGGTGATGTAGCCGGCAAAACGCCCTTTCGGGCGACTTGCCGGCCGGGCGCTATCCGAGTGATTGGCAAGAGGGTAGTGCATACCGGCGAGCAGCCGGCAACGGGTTAGACTGAGATGCCGGCTTTACGGGCCCGGGCCGCGTGCAGCTTTTTGTAGCTCTCGATCATCTTCAGGTGCCGGTCGAGGCCGCGCAGGTCCATGCCGGTTTCTTCAAGGCCATAGAAACGCACGGCGCCGTTGATGGAACCTTCGACGGCATCCATCACCTCGTTGCCGAACATGCGGCGGAAGTTGTAGAGATAGTCTTCCAGCTCCAGTTCTTCGTTCAGTGTCGCTTCCAGGGCTGCGTTCATGGCCTGGTAGAACAGGCCGCGCTCAACGGTGTTATCGTTGAACTGCAGGAACATCTCCACCAGTTCCTGGGCTTCTTCCAGTTCACCCAGCGCCAGGTAGATCAGCAGTTTCAGTTCCAGAATGGTGAGCTGGCCCCACACGGTGTTTTCATCGAACTCGATACCGGTGAGAGTGACGATGGTCATGTACACGTCCAGCTCGGCCTCTTCCAGCCGCTCCACCAGGCTGGTTAGTTCGTCTTCATCCAGGCGGTGGAGATTGAGGATGTCTTCCCGGAATGCCAACGCCATGTTGGTGTTGTCCCACACCAGGTCTTCCACCGGGTACACCTCGGAATAGCCGGGTACCAAGATGCGGCACACCGGGGCGCCCAGATAATCGAAGCCGGCTACGTAGCACTCCTTGCCCATGTCCGCGAGCATCTGGAACAGGGTGGCCGCTTCTTCTTCGTTGGTGCCGGAGAAATCCCACTCGACAAAATCGTAGTCGGATTTGGCACTGAAGAAGCGCCAGGACACCACCCCGCTGGAGTCGATAAAGTGCTCAACGTAGTTGTTAGGCTCAGTCACCGCCATGGAGTTGAAGGTGGGGGCGGGCAGGTCGTTCAGGCCCTCGAAACTGCGGCCCTGCAGCAGTTCGGTCAGGCTGCGCTCCAGCGCTACGTGGAAGCTGGGGTGGGCGCCAAAGGAGGCAAACACGCCGCCGGTTTTTGGGTTCATCAGGGTCACGCACATCACCGGGAACTGGCCGCCCAGAGAGGCATCCTTCACCAGTACCGGGAAGCCCTGTTCTTCCAGGGCCTTGATGCCTTCGACAATCCCCGGGTACTTGGCCAGCACGCTGTCCGGCACATCCGGCAGGGCGATTTCGTTTTCGATGATTTCTTTTTTCACTGCCCGTTCGAAGATCTCGGACAGGCACTGCACCTGTGCTTCCTGCATCGTGTTGCCGGCGCTCATGCCGTTGCTCAGATACAGGTTTTCGATCAGGTTGGAGGGGAAATACACGGTTTCCCCATCGGAATGGCGCACGTAGGGAATGCTGCAGATGCCCCGCTCCGGGGTGCCGGAGTTGGTGTCATACAGGTGGGTGCCCAGCAATTCGCCATCGGGGTTGTAGATGGCCAGGCAATGGTCGTCCAGGATACCTTCGGGCAGTTCTCCTTCTGGACCTGGCTGGAACCATTTCTCGTTCGGGTAATGCACGAACTCGCTGTTGGCGATGTCCTGGCCGAAGTACTGGTCGTTGTAGAAAAAGTTGCAGTTCAGGCGCTCAATGAATTCACCCAGGGCCGAGCACAACGCGGCTTCCTTGGTGGCACCCTTGCCGTTGGTGAAGCACATATGGGCGGCGGTATCGCGCACGTGTAGGGACCAAACATTGGGCACGATGTTGCGCCAGGAGGCAATCTCGATCTTCATACCGAGATCCGCCAGGATGCCACCCATGTTGGCAATGGTCTGTTCCAGCGGCAGGTCTTTGCCTTCAATGTAGGTGCTGGAGTCGCCGCCCGGGGCGGCAGTCAGCAGGGCCTGGGCATCTTCGTCCAGGTTTTCCACCACTTCAATCTGGAAATCCGGACCGGTTTGCACCACCTTTTTGACCGTGCAGCGGTCGATGGAGCGGAGGATGCCCTGGCGGTCCTTGTCGGAAATGTCTTCCGGCAGTTCCACCTGAATCTTGAAAATCTGCTTGTAGCGGTTTTCCGGGTCTACAATGTTGTTCTGCGACAGCCGGATGTTGTCTGTGGGGATATCCCGGGCATTGCAGTAAACCTTCACAAAGTAGGCTGCGCACATGGCCGATGAGGCCAGGAAGTAGTCAAACGGGCCGGGCGCCGAGCCATCGCCTTTGTAGCGGACGGGCTGATCTGAGATGACGGTAAAATCGTCAAACTTGGCCTCAAGCCTCAGGTTGTCGAGATAATTGACTTTGATTTCCATGGGCAGCTTACCGGATTCAGAAATATGAGCAGTTTACGCGGAATAGACGAGGTGATCCCCGATGCGCGGGATGGTCTCACAAAAACGGAACGGACGATACTTTACGTCCTGAGCGAGACCCAGAAGGAATTGGGCGGGCGTAATGTGCCTACCGTGATGCTCTATGGCCGGGTACTGGAATACGTGAATATTAGTGAGCAGGAGTTGCATCTTTACCTGGATCGCCTCGGTGTAAAAGGAGACGGCATGGGCGGCTGACTGTCATGGTTGGTGGGCGCGCATGTGCTCCGGGTCGATCCGGTAAAAACGACACAGGGCCTCATAGACGTCGGGTTGTTCATGCCTCAAATGGCGCGGCTGTTGGTAAAAGGCTTCGGTCAGCACTGCGAAAAACTCGGCTGGTTCGGTGGCGCCGTAGGGGTCGAGCCAGGGTTTGTGGTGGTGTTCCAGTCGGTGTTGCAGGTGGTCCCAGGCTTCGGTCATGGTTTTCTGCCAGCGTGCAGCGTCATCGCCACTCAGTGGTGGTGCGCCGTCTGCGGTGCCATCCAGGTAGTCCAACTGATGGGCGAATTCGTGAAGAATTACATTGTGCGGACCATGAGGATTGGCGATGGCTTGTTCACACTGGCTCCAGGCCAGAATCACCCGGCCATGGGACCAGGCCTCTCCGGCCCGGGTTTCGTCACTGGTGCTGACCACCAGGCCATCGCTGTCGGTGTCCTGTACCCGGTAGATGTCGGGATAGACCAGGATACTTTTCACATCATCGTATTCGTAAAATGCGCGTTCAAGCAGCAATAGGCAAGCGTGGCCGGCAATGGTCACCCGCACCCGATCATCGATTTCAAAGCCTGCACATTCGTAGAACTCTTTTTCGGAGATAAAGAGCTGAACCAAATTCTCCAGTCGGGTTTTGTGGCTGTCGGAGAGCCGATTATAGAGCGGCACGTTTTCCTGAAGGTGGTGCCTCCAGGACACAGGGAAGGGCTGTTGCAGTTCGCGCCGCCGTCGCCAGTTGCGGTAGAAGAACAAATAAAACAGTGAGCCACCAATCAGGGCGATGGCGACGATGGCAAAAACAAGCGGTGCGGACATTGGTGACTTCCCTGTGTATGTCCGGCCAGTCTACCGCAAGGCTCAGCGAACCACGAAAACCGAAATGTCGCTGTGTTTGACGATTTCTGCCCCGTTAGACCGCAGAAGATGCAGCGCGTCGCCGAGGCCCGGTGCATGGGAGGCCATGATTACCAGATCGGCGTTAGTGTCCTTGATCGCGCCCAGTAGTATTTTATCCAGCTCAACGGCGGTATCGACAGATTCCAGCACCCTGGATTCGGTCTGAATGCCATGGCTCTTACCCTGTTCCTCGGCAAACTCCGCCAGTTTGTCGGCCAGTTCCTTCGGGTTGTGGGCGGCGGCCCCTGGGGTGCTGTTGGTGACCGTCACATAGCACAGGCTGGCCTGGTAGTGTTTGGCTATGTCGATGGCGGTATTCAGGGTTTTGGGTATCTTGTCGAGATGGGCAAGATCGACGGGAACCAGTATTTTCTGATACATGTGTCCGTCTCCTGTGGTCAGAATTTGATCTGTACTCTTCAAGTCTGGACCATGACGTCAGGGTGCTGCAAATCAGGAGGATAAGATGAAGTATATTTTCGAGGTCACGGTGAAAGATGGGCACTCTGCAGAGGACTACGCCGATGCCTGGGTCAGAGCCAGTGAGCTGATTCAGCAGGCGCCCGGCGCCCGTGGTACCGAGCTACATCGAAAGATTGGTGAGCCGAACAAACTGATTGCCATCGCCAGTTGGGACAGTAAGACTGACCGGGATGCTATGGATGCCCGAAAGGACCCCAGGATCGCGGAGATTATTAAAAGCGCCGCTCCGTTTGTTGAGATCCGGCCTTTAGGCGAGTTTGAGGACCCCGAATGGGTGGTAATGCCTCCCGGGCACAAGGCAGATTGATCAGCCTTCGTTGAGTTTGTGCAGCTGGAAGTCTTTTTCGAGCCGGTAAGTGTCGAAATCCCGGGCCAGGAATAGGTAGCCCTTGTAATGCTGCAACGCCTCGGCGGCGAGCTGGTTGATATGAGGCGTGCCACCCGGGGCGGATTGGTAGCGGGAGCTGAAGTGGGTGAGTACCAGGTTGGGGAGCTTTACGCTCTGGGCAAAGCGGGCCACCTGCTGCGCCGAGCTGTGCTGAGGCCAGGGGCCGACCCGGTCGGCGACGTCCTGGGTGTAGGTCGCCTCGTGAATCAGTACTTGGGTGCCGTTGCAGGCATCTTTCAGCAGTTCCGGTGTGTCATTATCACCACCCACAATGATGCGCCGGGCGGTTCTGGGTATCTCCGTGTAGTCATCGCTCCTCAACAACCGGCCGTCATCCAGCAGCACGTCTTTGCCCTTCTGCAGATCGCCCCAGGATGGACCCGCCTCTATGCCGTCCGCCGTCAGTTTCTCCTGCCTTAGCTGGCGTTCCAGATTTCGTTCAGTAAAGACATAAGCGCGACAGGCAACCCGGTGCGAAAGCGCCACGTTGGTAACCCCCACGTTGTCATCCTGCCAGTAAAAATCGTGCGCTTCGGAATTGATGAAGTTCAGCGGGTAGCTCAGGCTGGAGTCGCTGTTATCTATCGTCGCCTCTATGAACCGACGCACCTGTGGCGGCGCAATGATGTCCAGGGGCTCGGTGCGGCCGAGCATGGAAGCGCTGGTAAGCAGGCCCGGCAGCCCGAAGGTGTGGTCACCGTGGATGTGGGTGATAAAAATTGCCCGCAGCTGCATCACCGAATAGCGGGTGCGCATCAGTTGGTGCTGGGTGCCTTCTCCGCAATCGACCAGGTACCAGGGTTTGGGACCGGACCGGCAAAGGGCCAGGCCAGTAACGTTCCGTGACCGGGTTGGTGTTCCGGCGGATGTGCCCAGGAAAGTAAATTCCATCGTGCCTCGTTTCGCGGTAATGTGCCCCCTAATGATACGAAACCCTGCTCTGAGATGATACGGAACCCATCATGTCTGAACTCGCAAACTACGAAAGCTTTAACATCGAAGTAAAAGACCACATCGCCCACGTACAGTTCAGCCGCCCTGAAGCGCTGAACTCCATGAACAAGGCGTTCTGGCTGGAGTTGCCCCGCTGCGTGCATGACATCGAAGCCAACACAGACGCCCGGGTGATTGTGGTCTCCTCTACCGGCAAGCATTTCTCCGCCGGCATGGACCTTGGTGTGTTTTCTGATCCGAAATCCGTGCCCATGAGCGGCGATCCCGGCCGTATGGCCGAGAACCTGCGTAGAGTCGTACTGCAGTTGCAAGATACCCTGAGCTCGCTGGAAAAAGTACGCCTGCCGGTGCTGGCGGCGGTTCACGGCGGCTGCATTGGTGGTGCGCTGGATCTGGTGTGTGCCGCCGACAGTCGTTACTGCACGGCGGATGCCTACTTCACCATCAAGGAAACTGAGCTGGGAATGACCGCCGATGTAGGCACCCTGCAGCGTTTGCCCAAGCTGATGCCCGAAGGCGTAGTGCGGGAACTGGCCTACACCGGCCGCAAATTCGGCGCCGAAGAGGCACAGCGACTTGGTTTCGTGAATACCGTTTACGAGAACCAGGAGGCGATGCTGGAAGGTGTGATGGCCATTGCTGCCCAGATTGCCGCCAACTCGCCGCTGGCGGTGACCGGCTGTAAGGAAATGATCAATTTCAGCCGTGATCACAGCGTGGAAGACAGCCTGAAGTACATGGCTACCTGGCAGGCCGGCATGTTCCGCCCCGGAGACATGATGAAATCCTTCCAGGCCAAGGCCCAGAAACAGGCCCCCACCTACGATGCTCTGTTCCCGGTCAAGGATCTGTTCGACAACTGATCCATGCCTGAACGCGGAAGTCCCTCCATGCCTTCAGCCACCGCCCTGATGTTTCAGGGCGGTATTGGTTTACTCGGCCTGTTTGCTGTCTGGCTGTTTGAGATCCCGCTGCTTCTTGATGGCCTGAATGCTGTTGAGGTGGTGTTGTTCGGCACAGTGGGGGCGGTTGGTACCTATCTGGTGCTGGTGTTGTTGTCCCGGGTGCCCTGGCTTTTCCCGGGTAATCTGAGCAGCCAGATGCAGGCGCTTTATAACTTCGCCGCCAGTTATCGCTGGCCGGTACTTCTGGCGCTGTCGGTATTGGCGGGAGTGGGGGAAGAGTTACTGTTTCGCGGGGCCATTCAGGGCTGGCTGCTGCAGCACACTGGCCCCTGGACAGCGGTTATTGCGGCTTCCGTGTTGTTCGGCCTGGTGCACTATGTTTCGTTCACCTATTTCGTGATGGCCACGGGCCTGGGCGCAGTATTGGGCGCTGCCTACCAATACAGCCAGAGCCTGGCGCTGGTCATGGCCTGGCATGCGCTCTATGACATGCTGGCGCTCTATTGCCTGCTTCGTTATCCCCGCTGGTTTGGTGTTCGCCGGCCCCGGCCCTGAACCAGAAGAGTTCCCACCTGTGAGGCGCGCGGGTATCCTTGCGCCAGTTTTTTCGGAGTAGTTGGAATGCTAGAGAGTTACCTGACCGGCCTGCTGGTGTGTGGCGGTATTATTGTGGCCATCGGTGCCCAGAATGCCTACATTCTGAGCCAGGCCATTCGCCGGGAGCACCACTGGTGGGCAGCCGGGTTGTGCATGGTGTCAGACGTGCTGCTGTTTACGCTCGGCATGTTCGGCGTGAGTGCGGCCCTGATGGCGGCACCCCAGGCGCTGGAAGTCTTGCGCTGGCTGGGTGTTGCCTTCCTGGGCTGGCTGGCCCTGCAGGCGTTTGTGCGCGCTGGCCGTGGCCGGGCAGCGCTGAAGGCATCTGGTGATGTGGGGCGAAGCCTGAAACGGGTTATCCTGACGACCTTGGCCGTAACCCTGCTTAATCCGCAGGTTTACCTGGACACCCTGTTGCTGATCCCGGCAGTGGGTGCCCAGCAGAGTAGTGCCGTGACTTTTGTGGCCGGCGCCAGCAGCGCGTCGATCCTCTGGTTTGGTGGTCTTGCCTGGTTCGGCTCCAGGCTGGCACCGGTTCTTTCCAAACCCGGTGCCTGGCGAGTGATTGATGGCGTTATTGGCCTGATGATGGCGGCTATCGCTTTACAGCTGGCCCTTGGCGGCCTTTGATATCTCGCCTTTCTCAACTTGTTCCAGAAATGCACGGATATCCTCGAAGGCTTCTTCGGCTTCCGGCAACAGCGGTGTGAAGATGTGCCACACATGCACCATGTTCTGCCAGGTGTGCAGTTCAACCGGTGAACCTTCAGCCCTGGCCTTGGCTGCATAGCGGGTAGAGTTGTCCAGCAGCATTTCTGTGGAGCTGGCATGGATCAGCGTTGGCGGCAGGTTGTTCAGGTTGCCGCGCAACGGCGAAGCCACCGGGTTGGTGGGGGAAATCCGGAATGCCGCCAGTGTGCCCCACCAGAGCACCGGCAAAGGAATCTTGGAAAGCCCGCCAAACACCGGCCCCAGCAGAGGGTCGGTGCGGATGTTGTCGCGGTTGCTGGGGGCCGTCAGGGTGAGGTCTGTGGACGGCGACAGTGCCACTGCGGCATCCGGCTGGCGGATACCATTGTCCCGAACCCAGGCAATCAGCGACAGGGTATGGCTGCCGCCTGCGGAATCACCGGCCACCACCATAAAATCTGCAGTTTCTTCACCGTCCGGGCCGTGGGCTAACAGCCAGGTGTAAGCCTGGCGGCAGTCACGGATGCCATCCATAAACCGGTGCTCCGGCATCAATCGGTAGTCGAGGGCGAAAACGGCGGCATTGGCCAGCTGCGAGAACCTGTCGGTAATCGCCCGGTGGCTGCGGGGGCTGCCGGCAGCCCAGGCGCCACCGTGGATATACAGAACCCGTCGTCGGGTGTCCACGCCCGGGGCGATAACCCATTCGCCCCTGGGTTGGTCGTTATGACGAATCTCTGAAGTTACTTCAACATCCTCACCCAGACTGTCCAGGTGATTCCTCAGGGCAATCAGCCTGGCTTTGCCTTTCAGTCCCTTTGATGCCCGGCCCATATCTTTAATGCGTGACAGCACCTCATCGTGAGCAGGATTGGGTGCGACTTCCTTCACCGCCCACTCGTTGCCGTCAAATTCGGACAGGTCTTTGACCCGGAACAGCAGGAAGGTGGCAGCAACAATCAGCGCGACAATGGCGAGCAAGGTCCAGAGCATGGGTGTTCCTTTTCGGGAAGCAGTGGATTTGTTCTGTGGATCACTGAAATCCTAACACGGCAACTATCACATCCGTGCGTTGTGTTGCCATTGGCCGGGCGGCCGGAGAGCAAGGCGATGTTTGGGAGGCTTGCAGGAAAGGAGGGGTAGAGAAAAAGGGCCCGGAGAACCGGGCCCAGGGGCCTTAGTGACCGTAGATACGCATAGTGGTGTCCTGAACCACGAGGTTATCCAGCATCACAGAACCAATATTGGCTCCGCCTACCAGAACCTCGCCGATGGACATATCCGCTGCGAAGGTATTCAGGTCGATGGCTAGTGCATCGCCGGAACCGCCCAGACGGGTTGCCTTGTAGACGTCCATATCAATGGTGGCGCCGAGTGTCAGCACACTTGGTGCAGCGGCGGTGCCATCCAGCTTGGTGCCCATGTAGTCGGCGCCGGTCATTTTCAGGTCACGGATGCCGAGGCCCAGGAAGTCGATGTCAACGTCCAGGTCAGAGATACCTACCTTAGTGTTCAGGTTCAGTCTGTCCGTAGCGGTGTCAACGGTGATGCCTACCTTAGTGAAGGCACCGACCATGTTGAAGTTGCTGGCCAGCAGAGTGGAATCGGTGTGGCCTTCCAGGGTCCACTCGCCGGTGCTTACGCCGAAGTCGATCGGCGCAGCGGTCAGCGGCAATACGTTGATGATTGCGTCGCCGTCAGCAGCTACATCGATCTCGATGGCAATGTTGTCGATCAGGTTAGTGGTGGCGTCCAGCCCGAGTGCATCTCGGAAATCAGTGATTTCAGAGAACAGACCAGTGGTATTCGCACCGCCAATCGAGATGTCTTTGATAGACAGGGAGCCTTCATCGGTGTATCGGAATTCGCCGATGTCCACACGGGTTTCCAGCTCGATAGTCACACCGGCCTGACCGGTGATACTGCCCATCTGGGCGTCATCAATGGGTTTCAGGTCGGCCTGGGCAGCAAACGGGAGGCCTGCCATGGCCAGCACTAACGCAGATTTTTTCAGGCTTTTCATTTCGTTGTTCCTTTTTTGGTTTTGTTTTCTCTTCTTTCCTGATTCGGGTTACAGCCGGCGGATACCGGCTGTAACCCTTTCCGGCCAAGCCGGAACTTTTAGAACTGAGGAGTCAGGTCCAGGTTGATGGTGTTGCCCGGGCCAGTCATGAACTGGTTCAGCAGGCTGGTCAGCAGGCCGCAGTTTTCCAGCGCGCCCAGCTCGTAGACACCGCTTACGGTACCGCCAGTGGCCGGTGAGAAGTTGGAGCCTTCAACCGACTTCAGCTCGATGTTGATCGGATCGCGGGTCTGACACTCGGAACCACCACCAATGCGAATTGGCAGCAAGCCGATCTTGATAGCCACCTTGGGTACTTTCACATACAGCTGGGAGTTGGCAGTCAGCTTGCCGTTTACCAGGGAGCCGGTGGTTACCGCAGCCTGCTCGAATTCCACGTTGGCGGCAGCATTGATCTTGCTGAACAGCACCTTGATGGAGAAGTTGCCGGAGGTTGGCTGAACTTCCAGGTCTGCTTCAAAGGTGCCGGCAGCCAGGTCGAGAAGGGTAGCGATTGAGCCAGTCAGGGGCAGGGAGCCGCCGGTCGCCTTGATCAGTGTGGAGCCTTCCAGGCCCAACAGCAGTTCAATGGGGTCGGGGCCGCCGGTGCTTTCTTCATAAGACTCTGCTCGCACCGGAATGGATACGGTGGCGTTTTCTTCGTCGCTGGAGTTCACGACCAGGGCCGCGCTATACACACCCGGTGCACCGGCAGCAAAGCTCAGGTCGACAGAGCAGCTGGCGCCAGCGGCAACCGTGGTGCAGTTATTGGTTTGGAGGAAGTCAGCGGCATTGGCGCCTTCCAGGGCAATGCTGTTGATTTGCAGGGCGGCATTACCGTTGTTGGCAATGGTAACCTGCGCGGATTCGCTGGTTCCGGACAGAACGCGACCCAGTTCGACCGATTCCGGAGATACCGAGATTTCCGGTGTCGGAGCCAGGGTGCCGCGGCCAGACAGGGCAACGTCGATGCTCGGGGTTTCGGCATCGGTAGACTCGATGGTCAGGGTTGCGCTTCGGGTGCCGTCAGTGCTTGGAGCAAAGGTGACATCAACCGCACAGGAAGCTTCCGGCGCAAGGCTGGAGCCACACTGGTTATTCACGTTGAAGACGTCAGCATCGTTACCACTGATGGCAATGTTGTTCAGTCCCAGGGCTGCACTGCCGGTATTGGTGATGGATACGGACTGCTGAGCGCTCAGGCCGGCCTGTACCGCACCGAAGGCCAGTTCTTCAGCGCCTACGGTGATGCGCGGTGTTTCAACCACTTCACCACCCACGGTGATGGTTTGAAGCAGGTTGTCCTGGCCCGGCAACTGAACACAGTCAGTCAGGATTTCACCGATCGGAGCGGGCGCAATGGCGCCATTGGCGGTGCGCGCAGTCAGGTCCAGTTGCAGGGCGCCAACACGGATGACCAGTTCGCCAATATCATCCTCTGTAACCAGGAATTCCGGAGACATGCCGGAGGCCGGAACATTGAATTCGCCTGACGTTTCGGGAACCGGCGTGGGCGGAATGTCCAGCTTCACAATTTGTTCAACGGTTCTGCCTGCGGTCACAACACTGTTGTAACTGGTGGCAACGCCTTCGAGTGTGGCGGACTGAACCAGTTTGAGGCCGGTGCGGGCATCGTCATTGACTACGGTGATGGCATCAACGGTGAATGCGGGGATGGTGTCACCTACAGACACTACGGAAGGAATATCCGCGCTGATGGTAGCCCGGATGGGCTGGTCGCCAATCAGCGGGAATGGGCATTCAAAGGCCAGTTCGGTAGAGACCTGTTCGGCTGCCGCATTTGATGCACCGCCGGCCATCAAGGCCGCCGCCGCAACGGCGGGACCGAGCTTGCGAACGCTCGTGTTGAGGTTCCTGAGTTTCATGAGTTCGTCCTCTGTGTATCTTCTTTGTTGTAGTTGGGGTTGCAGACAACACCGATAAGGACTGCTCGATCGGACTTGCAAAGATCCCGTGCCATACGCGTTTACGCATGAATGCAGGGTTATTAGACGGGGAGTAGGTGCCGCCGGTCATTGCTGGTGGCGGCACCATTTTTGTCTTAAACGGAAATCAGGGTGGGTTATTGTTCAAACCGTGAACGGTGTCAAAACGGCCAGGGAACGCCGGTCACTTTTTACTGCGGGTCTGCCGGCGAATGTCGCCCGGGGTCTGACCGGTCCAGGAACGGTAGGCCTTGGTGAAACCGGCCTGGTCACTGAATCCCAGTTTTTCTGCAATGGATTCCAGCGGCACATTGGTGTCTTTCAGGTACAAAGTGGCAAAGTTTTCCCGGATTTCGTTACGCAGTTCCCGGAAGGATGTGCCGGCGCTGGCAAGGTGCTGCCGCAATGTGCGGGGGCTGATCTCCAGGCGGCGGGCGATATTCTCGGTGGTGCAGGGGCGCCCGGGCTGGCTCATGATCAGTTCCCGTACCTGCATAACGGTCTCGTCTGCTTCCCGGGGTGTCTCCCGGGCACCGTGCCGGGTCCTGGCCACGAGGAATTCCAGGCTGGCGTCGTCTTTGCGAATCGGGGTGCCGTTCAGGGGCATGATCACCTGGCTGATGCCAGCATCGAATTCGAACTCGCTGTCTGGCGCCAGCAATTGCCAGTCTTTCTGGCTGGCTTTGCCCGGGAAGTCGAACTGGAAGGTGAAATGGCTGCATACCTGGGAGGAGACCCGGTGAATGCTGCCCATGTAGATCTTGGTCAGGCAGGGCCGAAGATCGCCCACTCCCCAGGTATCGATCAACCGGATGCGAATGGTGGAACCGCTGGATTCCAGCTCCATATCCATCAGTGGCAAGCCCACCCGGAGGTATTGAACAATCATGCTGACCAGGCGACGGGGATTTTCCTGGCCCAGCACGGCAAAGCCGAGCAAGCCGTGGCTGGGCAGGTCCAGCTGCTGTCCGAATTCGAAGGCGGCCCGTTCGTCGTGCATCAGCCAGTCGGCCTGGCGGAGCAGGAGCAGCGCCTGGCTCATGGTTACGCTGGCATCGGGGTTGTTCAGCAGGTCGTCGGTAATGCCGGTTTCCGCCATGATGGCGTGGCGTTTAACGCCGCGGTTTTCCATAAACCGGATAAAACGGCGGGCATAGCGGGCCGAGATAATCGGCACCTCCAGTGCAAGGTTGTTCAACGAATCCATGTTTCCGTCTCTGTGCCGAGGCTGTGTACGGGGTTAGTATAGGCGCGGTGTTACGGTGGATATTCGGCAACTGGTCACAAATTGGCCGCATGGCCGGATATGACAATAAAACTTCAGACAGGTTTGTCCCCCATGATTTCAGGTGGTGCCACAGCATCCAA
The DNA here is from genome assembly GCF_002375525.1 of Marinobacter sp. UBA3607. Lineage (NCBI taxonomy): Bacteria > Pseudomonadati > Pseudomonadota > Gammaproteobacteria > Pseudomonadales > Marinobacteraceae > Marinobacter > Marinobacter sp. UBA3607. The sequence goes on from NZ_DFLY01000023.1 coordinate 151,278, forward strand.
TACAGAGTTGTCCGAGCCCTGTTCGGTTTGTGAGAGCCGCACACTCGCACCGTTTATGGAGGTAGAGGGCAAACTTTACCTGCGTTGTGGCACTTGCCAGGCAACCCTGATGGCGCCGGGGTTCTACTTGTCTGAGCAGGAGGAACGAGCCGTCTACCAGTTGCACGATAATCAGCCAGAGGACCCCGGCTATCGAAAGTTTCTGTCAAAGCTTGTCGGGCCTCTACTGGCAAAGCTTTCCCCGGGCGCCCACGGGTTGGATTTTGGCTGTGGCCCCGGGCCCGCACTGGCTAGCATGTTTGAGGAGGCTGGCCACCCGATGTCGGTTTACGATCCGTTCTTCAGTCCAGAAAGGGAAGTGCTGAACCAGGCCTATGATTTTGTGACCTGTACCGAAGTCGTGGAACACCTGCACCAGCCTGCCCAGGTGTTCAGACAGCTCGACGCCTTGGTAAAGCCTGGAGGCTGGCTGGGTATCATGACTTGTTTCCAGAACGCGGATGACCGCTTTGCCACTTGGCATTACCGCAGAGACCCGACCCACGTGGTGTTCTATCGGGAAGAAACCTTTGCCTGGCTGGCCGCACATTTCGGCTGGGAGCTGGAGGTGCCGAGAAAGGATGTTGCGCTGTTCCGAAAGCGGGCCTGACCCGGTTCAAGGCGCCTCGGCAGGACATTGGGGAATGGCCGGGCATTGCTGCGTGGCGTTTTGGATCGGGCCGGGCAGGCTGTCTGCTTTATTTTTGAAGCGGTCAGGGGCAAGGGCGCTTGCGCAACCCCGGGCTTTCCCTGCTGTTTCAGGGCAACCATTGGCCGACAGGGCATAGGCCAGGTTGTTCCAGCCTTCAGGGGCTTGCGGGAATAGCTTCACGGCTTTCAGAAAGTGCTCGATCGCTTGTTGCGGCTGCTGTTGCGCATAGGCCAGGTTACCCAGTGCCATGATCGGGGCAGAGTGTTCGGGCCAGCGTGTTTGCGCGGTCTGGTAGGCCTCCCGTGCCGCACGGCTGTGGCCGGTGGTTTCCAGGTCATGGGCTGCTCTCAGCCAGGGTAGGGGCTCGGAGGTTGCCGGTAACGTGTCCGGTGGCAGGATTACCACGGCCCACCGTTCAGCCCGGTTCCAGGTGGCGTGAAAGGCTTTGTAGGGCATCCGGTAATGCTGGCGGGTATCGGTGTTCAGCACCAGCTCCTCCTCCCGGGCGTCGTAGCCCACCACCACGGCAAAGTGCCATTGCGGCCACCAGTTGAAGCGCAGGTTCTGCATGACCAGTACCGGGTTGCCAGCCGCAACTTCCGACAGTACGGCATCAATTTCCGGTTGCAGTGGATACACCACCATATTGTGGGAGCGCGCCCCGGCCACCATCTCCACCTGCAACGAGCCTTCCCGGCCGGGAATGTACACCAGCTCTTTCAAGATGTCCGGATCGGTGGACAGCCCCTGACTGTTGAGCATGGTGGCCAGCGAGGCCGGGCCACACTGGTACTTTTCCTGGGGATAGAAGGGCACTTTCTCAAGCAAGGTGGACGCGGGCTCCAGCAAGGCGGACGCGGGCTGTGCATCATTGTTGGTGGCTGATGGTTCGGGCCAGGGCGGGGTAGTTGCGCAGCCGGCCAGCAGGACCAGGCCCGTGAGGGCCATCAACCTGCTGAAACCGGAGAGCTTCCTGAGCATGGTTCGGTGGTTTACCGGATACAGTTAATGAACGAGAAGAGATCGGTGGCGCACAGCATGTCGGTGATGATGAACACCAGCAGGAACAGGACGATCACACCGACAACCCCTTCACCGGTGGGTGCTTCGGCCAGTTGCTGCTCGAAGTCTGCCAGTTCGGCGGGGGTCAGGTTCTGGATGCGCTCGGCCACCTGGTCTTCACTGACACCAAGCTCGGACAGCTTTTCTTTCACTTCCTGCTGTTCCAGCATCTCCAGCAGCTGTTGCCGGTCGAGCTCGGTCTGTTGTTGCTGGATCAGCTCACCGGTGCCCACCATGCCGGCGTGGGCAGAAACGGAGAAGGTGGTGGCAAAGGCCATCAGCAGGGCCATCACCAGAGAAAACTGCTTGGTGTAACGTCGCATGGCGTTCATTACAGACTCCTTTCTCAGTTGTTTACAATGACACTAGTTTGAACTGTGTCGCTGTTCAACATACAAAACGTTCACCAAGAAGAAAGGGTTCCTCAGAAAGTGGAAAGCCCTGTGGCTTCCATCACCCGGTACTGCCAGTAACGGAACCTGGACGCTTCCTGCCAACTTGCCCACGGCAGGCTGAGTACCGGATTGCTGTCCGGGCCATGGTTCCAGTGCAGCTCAAAGTAATCAGTCGCCTTAGTGGCAACGGGGTGGTCGGCCGGGAGCTGCACCCATGCGTTGGATTCCAGGTTCAGGTCGTCCAGGTTGCGCCGGGTGAAGTTGGCAGAGCCTAGTAGCATTTCCTGTTGGCTATCGCTACGGGTTCGGATCAGCAGCTTGCTGTGGCACTGCTCCCCGTGGGTGTTACACCAGCGGACGGCAACTCCTGCCTGGTTCAACTCGTTAGCCACCGGGCGGTTGGGAATGCCGTTCTTCTCGTGGCCGAAGGCGTCTTTATTGGCATCCAGCAACAGCCGGACGCTCACGCCCCGTTGCTGAGCGGCTATCAGTGCTTCGATGACAGGGCGGTGGGAGAGGTAGAACATGGCCATGTCGAGGCTTTCCCCGGGCTGGCTCTGGTCAATCATCGCCAGGGCCTTGTCCCGGATGGCGGATTCGGTGAGTACCTGAATGCTGCTGCCGGATTCCTGGTGTTCGCCGGCCATGGCCTCCAATGTGTTGATCCAACGGTCAATTGTGGCGGTATCTGCGCCGGACATCTGCATAACCGCGCGTTCGCTGCGAACCACATCGGTGACTGCCGGGCCATTGAAGGCCAGGGCGGTGTTGCTGTGCCGGCTGCTGCCATCGTGGGGGTTGGCGGAGGTGATCACAGCACGGAAGCGACCTCCCTCGTCGGCAACCAGTACCTTGCGATGGTTGGCCTTGAAGTTGGGCAGGGCCAGGTAGCTGCGAACGGTGGCGGGCTCCGTGCCCAGTGCGTTTGGCAGCCAGCCACCATCGGGGTTGTTGCCCAGCCACTGGCAGCAGAGCCGCCATAATGATGACCAGGCCGGGTTGCTGTCCCGCAGGGGGTCAAGCCGGGTGATGACCAGTTGAATGCCGGCATTTTCGAGGGCTTCGAACAGCGTCGATCGGGTGCCGCCGTAAAAGGTGTTAAGCGGGTCTGTGATGACCACAATGTCGATGCCGGGCTGCGCTTGCTTTCGGGCAATCAGTGCATCGACGGTCTGCTGTGCCAGGGGCCGTAATCCCTTGTCTTCGGGGCCGGTGCTGTTGAACAGGAACATATCCAGCAGGATGAATGTTTCGGCCTGCCCGATCAGCCGGAATATCTGGTCGAAAATTTCGTGGTCCAGCTCGGAGCGGCCGTCAGGGAAATGCAGGGTGGTGTCTGTCAGCAGTTGCGGCGCTTCGAGCGGTACAACGTCGCCCTCGTAGGCAAGGCCGGCCGGCAAGGGCTTGAAGGTGTGCCAAAGCCCGAGGCTGACCAGAATCAATAGCAGGGCTGCGGCGAGTAACTTCATTGTCATGGCAGCATCATTCCTTTGAGTATGGGGCGCCCGGCTCAGGTTTCGCTGTGCCGGAGGACCCGTTCCGAAAACAGCGTGAGCAGGCGGGCTGCGTCTTCGGCTGGTTGCACCGAGGCCAGCAAGCCATTGGCATCCAGCCCTTCGGCCTGCAGATCTGGATACTGGACTTCCAGGTATGCCTTCATGATGTGGTCGGTGAACTCGGGGTGAAACTGTACGCCCCAGGCATTGTCACCAATCCGGAAAGCCTGGTGCGGCTCAAAGTCGGACTCGCCCAGCAAAACAGCGCCAGGGGGTAGCTCCAGCACAGATTGCTTGTGAGTCAGCTGAGCCGGAAAGGTTTGCGGAAGCTGGCTGAACAGGGGATCGCTCTGTGCAGCAGCAAACAGGCGAACCAGTCGGGTGCCGGTTTCACGGCCTTTGGGATGGTAATCCACCTTGCCGCCCATGGCATGTGCCAGAAGCTGGTGGCCGTAGCAGACGCCCAGAAGCGGAACATTGGCTTCTACCGCCTGGCGCACCCAGTGGGCCGCTTGTTCGCTCCAGGGTTCCCGGTTGCTGACCATGGCCGGCGAACCGGTTATGACAATACCTTGCCAATCCGAGGGGTGGCCCGGGGGCGGTGTCTGGGTTACGTCAACGACGGTCAGTTGCAATTGGCTGGACAAGCCACGGGTAAACCAGGCTTCAAAGTCTCCGAACTGATCCTTGATTTGCGGATAGGTGCTCCCTGTTTTCAGGATAACCACCCGCGGGGCCTGTGTGTTGTCTGTACCAGCCATACTGCGCTCCGATGACAGCCAAACCGAAGAGGCTTATTCCTCTTCCGGCAGTTCCGCGTTATGGAACACGTTCTGAACGTCGTCCAGGTCGTTCAGCATGTCGAGGAATTTCTCGAACAGGGGAATGTCGTCGCCCTGAACAACCGTGGTGGTCTTCGGCAGGAACTGGATCTCATCCACATCGAACTCGATGCCTTCGAAGGCCGCTTCCAGTGCCTGTTTGGCCTTGGCGTATTCGGTGTTGGGCGTGAATACGGTGATCTTGCCGTCTTCATTTTCGATGTCGGTAACGTCAACATCGGCTTCCATCAGCGCTTCAAGAACGGCTTCTTCATCCTGGCCGCTGAATGCGAAAATAGCACAGTGGTCGAACATGTGGGCAACCACGCCGGGGGTGCCGATCTTGCACTTGGTCTTGGTGAAGGCCAGGCGAACGTCGCCGAAGGTACGGTTGGGGTTGTCGGTCAGGCAGTCGACAATCACCATGCAGTTGCCGGGGCCATAACCTTCGTAACGGGCCGGGGAGTAGTCTTCACCCGCGCCGCCCTTGGCCTTTTCGATGGCTTTTTCAATAACGTGTGTGGGAACCTGGTCTTTCTTGGCGCGCTCGATCAGGCCGCGAAGCGACAGGTTGGCCTGGGGGTCGGGGCCGCCAGACTTGGCGCTCATGTAGATTTCCCGGCCGTACTTGCTGTAAACCTTGGTTTTAGCCGCGGCCGTCTTGGCCATGGATTCTTTACGGTTCTGGTAGGCTCTGCCCATCGTTGGTGCCTCTCGGATTTACGATCAAAAGCGGGATTTTACTGAACCTGAGGGATTTGCGACAGGGGTGATTGCACAAGGAATGCAGAAGGAGGTTTCCGCATCCTTGCGGAAACCGGGGAAATCACACAAAATCGACCGGCGGACGGTAGTTGTCCTGGGTCATCAGGTCGATGCCGCAGTCCATGCTGCTGACCCAGTTCAGGAAGCGGTCAACCATGGCCGGCCCCTCAAAACGCTTGCCGTGCTGGGGCACGATCATGGCCACGTCCATATCGCGAACCATGTTGGCCCACAGCTGGCACACCTTTTTAGAGGCAATATATCGGCGGTGGAAGCCAATCATGTGCTGGATGTGGTTGTCGAAGTCTTCCACCGGTTTGTGATCGTCTTCACCCCCGAGCGATGCGCCCAGGTCGCCGGAGAACAGAATCTTCGAGACCGGATCATAGAACTGCAGGTTGCCCACGGAGTGCATGAAGTGCGCAGGCAGGCACTGAATATGGGAGTTGCCGAAACGCACTTTCGCACCCTGGTCCGGAATGCTGATGATGCGATTGTACACGCTGCCGCTAAGCTGGTTGGTCACATAGCTGGACACCAGGTGGGGCAGGAAGCGGGCCCACAGCTTGGAGGTTACGATGCTGGCCTTGGTGTGCACAATCCAGCGGTCAATTGCACCGATGATGTCCGGGTCCTGGTGGGAAGCAAATACATAGTCCATCTCACGGATGTTCATGTACTTGGAGGCAGCCACCGACAGCGGGGTATAGGTAAGGTCTCCGCCGGGGTCAAGCAGGGCTTCGTGCTTGCCGTCTACAATCAGGAACTGGTTAGACTGGACGCCTTCACCAGTGACCAGGGAATCAAACATCAGACACTTGTGGTGCCCGTTGTCGAACAGAACAATCGGCTCAGCTGCCATTAGGGTCTCCCGCACAACAATAAGTTACAGGCCATGGCAACGGTGCTCATGCACCGCCATGGCCGGATATTGCAATAAGGTTTGGAGACTACCGAACGGCGGGAAGCCGGGCCTTGCCGCAGGTCAATTATCTGATATTCATCATTTAACGGATTGTTGCTTTGGCTACGCCAGCTCCGGAATCCGGCGGATGCCGCGCTTCAGGCCCTGCTTCAGCGCTGCACTGACCACCTTGCCGGAAAACGGCACGATATCTTCGAAGGTGATGGTATAGCTGACCCGGGTTTGACCTTCCTGCGTGTCATAAAAACGGATACGCCCCTTATGATTCCGAATCGGGCTAAGGCTGGTGATGGTGTATTCAATCAGCGAGTCCGGCTCGAAAACCAGTACGGTTTCCTGCAGGGACAGAGGGCCGATACCGATTTTGCGTACCGAGCCGGTACCGTTCGGATCGGCCTGGTCACTGTCTTTGATGCGTTTTACCGGAGCACCGATCATTTTCCCGAAACGGTGATGGTCGGCAAACAGGGCGAAGACTTTTCGCCTTGGTACATCAAAAGTTTCATCAATTTCAATGGTGTAGCTCGCCATCGTCATGCTCTTGTTGTTGGTTGTGGCTGCCAGATTACCTGTTTACGGTATTAAACAAAAGTCGAATACTGTCCGGCCTGACCCCAATGTTTCTGAAGTCCGGCTTTGCGGTCAATTTATAAAGTATTTGAGTGGCTAAACTACACATAACACTAACAATGAACCTTCAGTGCGAGAGGGAAGAACCATGAGCACCAACGCCAAACTGCCACTGGATATGCTGTACCAGTGGGAAAACAACCACAAAGACCGGCTCTACATGACCCAGCCCATGGGCGACGGCACGGTGGATGAATTCACCTGGGGCCGCGCGGTGGACGAAGCCCGGCGCATGGCGGCTTACCTGAAGTCTCTCGATCTGCCGGAGAAGAGCCGGATCGGGATCATCTCCAAGAACTGCGCCCACTGGATCATGACCGACTGGGCTATCTGGCTGGCAGGGCATATTTCTGTGCCCCTGTACCCGATGCTGAATGCCGACACGGTGAACTACGTACTCAACCACGCCGGCTGTGAAGTGCTGTTTGTGGGTAAGCTGGATGACTGGCCGAGCATGAAGCCGGGTGTTCCGGAGTCTGTGCGTTGCATTTCGTACCCGCTCAGCCCGCCCAACAACTATGAAACCTGGAACACAATTGTTGCCGGCAACGAGCCGCTGCAGGGCAACCCGGTGAGGGATGCAGAAGAGCTGGCCACCATTGTTTATACCTCCGGCAGTACCGGGCGGCCCAAGGGTGTGATGCTCAGCTTCGACAACATGGCCTTTGCCGCAGAAGGTGGCATCAAAACCCTGAATGTGGGGCCGGATGAGCGCATGCTGTCTTACCTGCCCATGGCCCATGTGTTCGAGCGTACGTTTGTCGAGCTGGGTTCGCTCTATGCCGGTTTCCAGCTGTTTTTTGCCGAATCCCTGGATACCTTCGTGCAGGATCTTCAGCGGGCGCGGCCCACGCTGTTCTTGTCTGTACCCCGCTTGTGGGTGAAGTTCCAGCACGGCGTGCTGCAGAAAGTGCCCAAGCACAAGCTGGACCGCCTGCTGAAGATCCCGCTGGTGAACAAGCTGATCAAGAAGAAGGTGCTGAAGAACCTGGGCCTGGACCAGGTAAAGCTGGCTGGCTCTGGCTCCGCGCCCTTGTCCCACGATGTGCTGGACTGGTACCGCAACCTGGGGCTGGAATTGCTGGAAGGCTACGGCATGTCTGAAAACTTTGCCTATTCCCACATGAACAAGCCGGGGCGCACCCGCACCGGCTACGTGGGCGAAGCATTGCCAGGGGTAGAAACCCGCATCAGCGAGCAGGGCGAAGTCCAGGTGAAGAGCCCGGCTATCATGATGGGCTATTACAAGGATGACGAGAAAACTGCGGAAGCTTTCACCGAAGATGGCTTTCTCAGAACCGGTGACAAGGGCGAGATCGACCAGATGGGGCGTCTGAAGCTCACCGGCCGCCTGAAGGAGATCTTCAAAACCAGCAAGGGCAAATACATTGCGCCTGCCAAGCTGGAAAACCTGCTGATGGCCCACGAGTCCATCGAGGTGTGCTGTGTATCCGGTGCCAACCAGACCCAGCCCTTCGCCATGGTGATGCTCAACGAAGAGCTTCGGCCCGTGGTGCACGACGATGCAGCATTGAAAAAGGAAATCGAGGACAGCCTGAAGCAGCTCATCCAGGACATCAACAAGCAGGTTGATCCCCACGAGCAGCTGGCGTTCATTATCGTGATGCAAGACGAGTGGACCATCGAGAACAGCTTCCTGACCCCGACCCTGAAGCTCAAGCGTAACGTGGTGGAAGACACCTACCAGCAGAAGGTAGACGCCTGGTACGGGCAGAAGAAACCGGTTATCTGGCAGTAAGTCTTGCCAGCATAAGCAGTAACGAAAAGAGCCCCGGTCGGGGCTCTTTTCAGTTGAGGCGTCAGGAAGTTCAGCCGGTGGCTTTCAGGGGCAGCCTGCGCTGGCGAACGCCGGTCAGCCGGAACAGGGCGTTGCCCAGAGCAGGGATAACCGGTGGAACCCCGGGCTCGCCGACACCGGTAGGTGCCTCGTTGCTGTCCATGATATCCAGTTCAACATCTGGCAAGTTGTGCATGGCCATCACCGGGTAATCGTGGAAGTTGCTCTGCTGAACCTTGCCATCTGCCACGGTGATCTCCCCCCACAGCGCTGCTGACAGGCCGAACAGAATGCCGCCCTTGATCTGGTCGCTTACCACCGACGGGTTTACCACCTGGCCGCAATCCACGGCGCACCACACCTTGTGTACCTTGATCTCGCCGCCTTCAATGCTCGCTTCGACCACCTGGGCTACGAAGGTGCCGAAGCTCTGGAAGACTGCCACGCCCTTGGCATGCCCGGAAGCACTGGTGCTGTTCCAGCGGGACATCTCTGCCACCCGGTCGAGCACCTGCAGGTGCCTGGGCTGGTCCTGAAGCCTGGCCCGGCGGAACGCCATGGGGTCTTCACCCATTTCATGGGCGATCTCATCCATAAACGTTTCGACGGCAAAGCCGTTGTGGGAATAACCCACCGAACGCCACCAGGTAATCGGGAACCCCGGGTCGCTGTGGGTATGGCGTAGTTCCACATTAGGCACCTGATACGGATAGTCGATGGCCCCTTCAATGGCGGAGACATCTTTCGGCGTGGCTAGCCCTTCGGCAGCCAGGCCCACCCGCCCCAGGGTGTTGTAGAGCATTTTCGGAGCCCATGGGTACTGGGCTGGTGCGGCATTGGTGATATACCAGTCAAGTATCTGCGGCCCGACAATCTGGTGGTGCCAGCCTTCGAGTTTGTTGCCGCTGACCGCGGCCCGCATCCGGTGCAGCATGGCCGGGCGGCAGGCGCTGTGTTGGGTATCTTCCTCCCGAGACCAGATCACCTTTACCGGGGCCTTCATGCGATAAGACACGGCAGCGGCTTCCTCGATGTAATCGTTGGTTAGCCTCCGGCCAAAGCCGCCACCCAGAAACGTGGTGTGTATCGTGATATCGCCCGGTGAAAGATCGCAGCCCCGGGCGGCAGCAATGCGCCCGAGGTCCGGGGCCTGGGTAGATGCCCACACTTCCATGGCGTCGCCCTTGTACCAGGCTGTGGCATTCATCGGCTCCATGGCAAAGTGAGCGAGGTAGGGCTGTTCGTAGTCAGCGTGCAGAACCTTGCCGGCTTGCTCTTCGGCCTGCGCATAGTCGCCGTCTTCCCGTTCGCTGACACCGGCATCCTGTTCCGAATCCTTGTAGTAATGGTGGAACACGCTCTCCGTCGACAGGGTGATGGCGTCGTCGTTATCCCATTCGACCTGAAGGGCTCTCTGGGCCTTACGGGCACGCCAGTAGGAGGTGGCGACCACCGCCACACCCCGTTCAATCTCGAAGACATCCTTTACGCCGGAATGGACGGTGACATCCGCCTTGTTGAAAGATTTCACCTTCGCGCCATAGCGGGGCGGGCGGGTAACCACGGCATACAGCATGCCCGGCTGTTCGATATCAATGCCGTACACGGCGGTGCCGGTGGCCTTGGCTTCGGCATCCAGCCGTTTCATCTGCTTGCCGATGTACTTCCACTCGCTGCGGGGCTTCAAGGGAACCTCGATGCGGGGGATTTCACTGGCCGCCAGGGATGCCAGCCTGGCGTAGGGCAGGCTGTCGATGCCGTTGGGGTGTACCACCCGGCCATCCTGGGTGCTGCAGTTGTCGGTTTCTACCTGCCAGACCTTCGCTGCTGCCATCATCAGCATATAGCGGGCTTCTGCGCCGGCCCGGCGAAGGGGTTCCCAGGAGGTAGCGACACTGGTGCTGCCGCCGGTAATCTGCAGCTTGTAGGCAGGGTTCAGGTATTCCTTCGCTACGGGGGCAAAGCGGGGCTTGATAGAAGCCGGCTCTACATCCAGCTCTTCGGCAATCAGCGTGGTCAGGCCAGTGTAGGTGCCCTGGCCCATTTCAACGCGGGCCAGGGTGAAGTAGATGTTTCCGTTGTCCTGGATTTCCAGCCAGGCATCCGGGCGCCAGGTACCGGCGTTTTCGGAGTAGCCGGTATCAACAGTGGCACAGCCGGGCAGTGACAGTGACAACACCAGTCCACCGGATGCGCTGGTGGACACTTTCAGAAAGTCCCGTCGGTTCATCGCCATGGGTACAGCCTCGAATTCTTGTGATCAGGTGGAAGACGCCGATTTAACCGCTTCGACAATTCGGTGATAGGTGCCGCAACGGCACAGGTTGCCGGCCATCGCGTTCACAATATCGTCTTCGCTGGGGGAAGGGTTCTGCTCCAGCAGGTGGGCGGCGGTCATGATCTGGCCAGACTGGCAGTAACCGCACTGGGGCACACCATGTTCTACCCAGGCCTGCTGCAACGGGTGCAGTTCACCGTTTTTGCTGAGGCCTTCTATGGTGGTGATCTCCTGACCGTTTACGGCCTCTACCGGAGTCTGGCATGCGCGGGTGGGGGTTCCGCCCACGTGCACGGTGCAAGCACCGCAAAGCCCTGCACCACATCCAAACTTGGTGCCTTTCAGGTTCAGTTCGTCTCTGAGCACCCACAGCAGCGGGGTGTCTGAGTCTACATCCAAGGACCGTTTTTCTCCGTTTACGACAAGACTGATCATTGCGGAAAACCTTTTGTATTTGTATGTCGTTGAATCAGCATATTAGGGGCGATCATCAAATTTTGTAAACCGGCGATGCTCGCACAGTATGCTGAAAACCTTCCGGATTCGAACGCTCATTTGAATTTGGCCCGATATGACCGCCGCCTTTACGTGACGACATATTACCTTATCCGGCATGATGAATAAGTAAGTATACGCACTGCAGTACGATACAGATCACAATCAAAAACAAAAACGGGGATTACCCCGAACAGGAGGTCTGCTGTGGCTGCTGAATTCCGCCCGCGTGGTCTGGCATGTTTTGCGTTAGCCGGTTTGGTTCTGGCTTTGTCCGGTTGTGGAGGAGGCGACAGCGGCTCCGATGCGGTTGCAGATGAGAGCGGGGCGGCTGCGCAGCAACCCGCTGAAAAGGAGCCGCCCCAGGCTGGAGCCGGTTCGCAGCCTGAGGCCCGTGCCTACGCCTGGAAAGATACCCGTTACCAGTTTGCCAACGGTTGCTACAGCCTGCAGGCGGATGGCCTGTATGTATCCGAGGTAGCTGATGGCCAGTACAGCGTAACTCCGGATGCCGGAAAGGCCGCCCGTTTCACCATGCGGCCCACCGAGCTGGGCTCTTACCTGATGATGTCCGGTTTCTCCCGGGAAGACAGCCAGGTTGGCCAGTTTGAGTTGCTGGGCATCAGCGATCCGGGCGGTGAGTTCCTGGATACCGGCGGGCACTTCATTGGTGAACTCAGTTACCTGGTGTCCGGGCTGGGAGACACCGTCAACCTGGTGCTGGATCCGGTGCTGCCATTGGGCGGCATCCTTCGGGAGCTGGGTGAAAGCCTGGATTTTGCCGGCGGGCAACTGGGTAATGTAGACCTGCTGCCCCGACTGGCCGCAGTCGACCGACCCAGTGACCTGGCGGTCTGGAAACTGAACAAGCATGAAGCTGCAGACCAGTACACCATGACCTCGGCGGTCACGGGTCTTCTGTTAGGCACCTCGGAAGAGGGGTTAACACTCTCGTCGCCGTCCCTGCGCAATGCCGCCAATACCTTTACCTTCACTGAAGCCGAAGGCTGCACCGAATACCCGGAGGCCGGCCTGAACCTGGAGGTGGCCGACAGCCGTGGCCCGGCCATCTACCTGAAAGAAGTGGATCGCTTCAAAGGTATCCAGGGCATCGATAACGACGACATCTACGGCTACGTGGATACCCATTCCCATATTTCTGCCTACGAGTTCATTGGCGGGCGCATTAACTACGGCGCACCTTTCCACAAATTTGGCGTAACCCATGCGCTGGAAGACTGCGAAGTTGCCCATGGCCCCTGGGGTACCACCGGCTTTCTGGAACTGGTTACCAGCGGCACCGGCCCTCACGATACCCAGGGCTGGCCAAGCTTTAACGACTGGCCCCGGTACAACTCCCTGCAACACCACCAGAGCTACTACCGCTGGCTTGAGCGGGCCCATTATTCCGGCATGAAAATCCTGGTGAACCACCTGGTACACAACGAGATCCTGTGCCGCGTTAATCCCCAGAAGCAGAACGACTGCGACCCGATGGAGTCCATCCTCCTGCAAATCTAGCGCATGTATGAAATGCAGGACTACATCGACGCCCAGCATGGTGGCTCCGGCGAAGGCTGGTTCCAGATTGTGACCAGTTCCGGCGAAGCCCGGGAAGTCATCGACGATGGCAAGCTGGCGGTGGTTCTGGGCATTGAAATGTCCAAGGTGCTCAAGTGCGGCGAATTCCAGGATGTGGCCGAGTGTACGAAGCAGGACATCGTTGAGCGGCTGGACAAGCTGTACCAACTGGGTGTGCGCAATATCTTCCCGGTTCACAAGTTCGATAACGCCTTTGGTGGTCACTTGCCGGATCTGACCTCCGGTGTCGGCATTGGCCCGGTGCTCTATGCCGGCAACCTGCTGGAAACCGGCCACACCATCGAATTCGAGGAATGCCCCGAAGGCACTGAATTTGTTGGCGATGAAACAGACCAGAATGCTGCCATGCAGCCCTTCGGCATCATCGACCAGCTGCTGTTCCAGATGGACTACATCGGCGACCGTTTCCCGGAAACCCCAGAACAGCTGCAAGCGCTGGACCCGCGCCAGGGCACTGAACACCTGTGTAACCGCCGTGGCCTGACGGATCTGGGCGACTTCCTGGTCCAGGAGCTGATTCGCCGCAAGATGATGATCGAAACCGACCACATCAGCCGTAAGGCTGCCGCTCGCATCCTCGACATTACCGGCCGGCTGGATTACCCGGTGATTAACAGCCACGGCAGCTGGGGCGGCACCGAAGCCCTGCGCGACCGCATTGCCAGCCAGGGTGGCATCACCGCTTCCTTTGGTGGCACCCGTGAGAACTGGGTCGACAAACTGCTGCGCGACGGCAACCGCCCCCGCACGGAAAACCTCAAGGTTGGCCCCTTCGGTGGCGCCGGCTTCGCCTCGGACGTCAACGGTATCGCCCAGCTGGCGAGCAACCCCGGTACCCCGGAAGACGACGCCCGCCTGTACCCGTTCGAATCGGTTGATGGCCGAGTGATCTTTCACAAACAAAAAACTGGCGACCGCGAATTCGGCCTGTACGACGGCCGCGGCGTGGCCCATTACGGCCTCTACCCGGACCAGATCGCCGACATGATCCTCAACACCGATCGCCCGAAAGAACAGGTCGACGAAGCCGTCAACCAGCTCTTCACCTCCGCCGAGGCCTACCTCCGGATGTGGGAACGCATCGAAAACGCCCCCCTTTAAAAAGGACGCGACTGCTATGAAACTCACAACAAGAACTCACTTACCCTGGCGCACCGGCGCCACGGTGCTGGGCATCAGCGCGTTGCTTTCCCTGAGCGGCTGCTTTGGCGGCTCGGGAGGATCCTCCGGCAGTCCTGCAGCAGAGAGCGATAACCAACCGGAGCAGGAAGAAACCGTCGCCAGGTTCAGTGAAGGCCGGGTGTTCAAGGTGGAGCCCGGTGAACGGGCCACCGAAGACATGGTGGCCGCGATGATCCAGCTGCGCCCGGGGGATGCACTGGAGTTTGGTTGTGGTTACTTCGACCTGTACCACGGCCTGTTGATCCAGGCCACGGAAGATGTAGAGATCCGCGGTTGTGGCAAAGATGAAACCGTCCTCAACTTTCGCGACAGCGACAACGTAACCGGCCTGGAAGCCCTGAACGTTCGGGGTATCACCGTGAAGGATCTCACCATCCTCGACTCACCAGGCGATGCCTTCAAGCTCAAGGGTGTGAAGTGGGGTACTTTGCTGAACGTGCGTGCCATCTGGTCCGGTGGTGGTGAACCCATTACCCGGGAAAACTACGCCTCCCGCTTGCAGGTGGAATGCACCACCCCGCCGTTCAACGAAGGCGACCCGGCACCGGATTACGTGCCCAGTTCCGACAGTGGCCGTTACGGCATCTACCCGGTGGAATCCGAGAACATCCTGGTGGATAACTCCGAATCTATCGGTGCCTCGGATGCCGGCATCTACGTGGGCCAGACTAACACCGCCATCATCAGGAACAGCCGCGCGGCCTATAACGTGATGGGCTTTGAGATCGAAAACGTCCAGGGCGGCGAGTACGACAACAACCTAGCGGAATGTAACACCGGCGGCTTCCTGATCTATGACCTGGAAAACATCACCCAGTACGGAGACACCTCGGTGATGCTGAACAACGTCTCCCGCAACAACAATACCTACAATTTCGCCCACAGTGGCCTGGTGTCTGCCGTGCCCCGGGGTACCGGGTTTATCACCCTCGGGTATGACAACATCGAGGTGTACGACAACGTCTTCGAAGACAACAGCACCGCAGCGGTGATCTACACCAGCTACGAGCTGATTGATGGCAAGGGCAAAACCTCGGACAAAAAGCTGGACCCTTACACCGAAGGCCTGCACATCTACAACAACGTAATGAAGAACTCCGGCTTCGATTTGCCGGCTCCGAACCTGGAGAAAGTGATCGGTGAAGGCGAGGTGGAAACCCTGCTGCCTACGCTGATTGGCATCAAGAACATCCATAACCCGGGCAAGGGCGCCCACATTGTGTGGGATGGACTGCTGGATGACTACGATGCCGAGTGCCCGTACCCGGTGGATGCCAGTGGCCAGCCGGTGCCGAAAGATGAAAACGGCAAGCCCATCCACACCAACGAGCATCCGAACCCGGCCTGCCATTACAACGCCTATAAGTTCAACGCACAGGGCGAGCGCAAGCTGCCGGAGTGGGGTTCGTGCATCTACAACAACGAGATGTCGTCAGACAGCCAGGATTACATCAATTTCCACGGTATGCGTGGCCTGGAACTGGTATTGAATGTTGTGGATTTTGACTTGGGTGCGATCTTTTCGTGGCAAGGGCTGCAGGACACGCTTACCGGCCCGCTCGAATTCTTCGCGGACACCGAGCTGGAAGACCACGACTGTAACGCCCGTTTCGGCCGTACATTGGCCAGCCTGCCCCGTGTAACCATTCCACCGTTCGAACGCAGCGGTTCAGTAGACCCGGCACCTACCCAGGAATACATCAACCAGCTGTGTGAAGCGCCGGTGAAACCGGGCGAAATCAACCGCGAAGCCCTGGCGGTAGACTGTCCGCGCCTGGACCAGTACAACCTGTTCGCCAACGCGCAAGACCCGCGCAGCATGCCCCATGAAGGCGGCGTGCCGTTCGTGCTCAACTCCAAGCTGTTCTCTGACTATGCCACCAAGTACCGGGTTGCGTTCATCCCGCCCGGAACCAAGGCGGTGTATATGGATGGCCAGAATGGCGGCAACCTGAACGGCACCATTCACTTCCCGAATGGCACCGTGATCGCCAAAACCTTCGCCTTCACGGATGAAAGCAAAGGCACCGAAGAGCTGGTGGAAACCCGCTTGCTGATCAAGCGCACCTCCCAGAGTGGCAAGGCAGTCTGGAGCGGCCCCACCTACAGCTGGAGCACCGACGACAGTGGCAAGAAGGTAGCGAAGCTGGTGCCGGGCGGCGAAACCCGCAGCGTAAGCTGGCACTATGAAGACCAGCACACCGGCAAGTTGCTGGCCGGCTCCTCCGACAGCTACGCCATTCCAAACCAGAACCAGTGCATCACCTGCCACTCCAACGACGACCTTGAAGCGGGCGCCGCGCCCATCGGCCCGAAACCCCGCAACCTGAACCGTGCCTACGTTCCGGAATCCCGCTTCATGGGCACTGAAGGGCAGGGCGGTTTTCCGCAGGTGAACCAGCTCAAGTACTGGCAGGATCAAGGCATCCTGGCCAACGTGCCGGCCCTGGAGATAGATGGCCGCGGCATCGCCACCAACATCGAGCGCCTGCCTCACTGGAACGTACCGGGCGACAGCGGTGCCACCGCCGGCTCCGATGCCGACGTGGAAACCCGCCTGCGGGCCTACCTGGAAGTAAACTGCCAGCATTGTCACAACGACAGGGGCGCGGCCTCCAACACCGGCTACTACCTGGACCACTACCGCAAGATCGACGCCGGTTATGGTATCTGCAAGAAACCCACCGCCACCGGCGGCGGCTCCTGCGGCCGACAGCACGTGGTGGTGCCCGGCAGCCCGGACCAGTCCATCGTCTCCTGCCGCGTGGAAAACGCCGACGACCCGCAGCGCAAAATGCCGCCCATCGCCAAGAGCGTAAGCCACACCGAAGCTGTCGAACTCCTCAACAGCTGGATCGCCAACGTCGTCAACTCCGACTACGAAAACGGCGAAGCCTGCGGTGGCACCGGCATCTTTCAGTCCCTCAACCAATAACAACGGCGGGTCAGACCCCCGGT
>NZ_DFLY01000023.1:168566-170736 GCF_002375525.1 Marinobacter sp. UBA3607
AATGTACCGGGGGTCTGACCCCGTTTACAAAAGGTGAAAGCACGATGATTAACAGGAACACGTTACGGGGTGCCCTGGTGCCGCTGGTGGCGCTGACTCTGGTGGCTTGTGGCGGTGACTCCGGTTCGGAACCGGTCACTGAAACGTCAGTTCAAGCATCTGCAAACCCGAAACCTGGATCGGCGCAGCCGGGGAATAACTCCGGTGCCGGCAATGGCTCAGGCGACACCGCACCGGAAGTCGAGCTTGGCCCGGTGGTTCCAGCGGTGGCCTACGCTACCGACACCCGCACTGAAAATAGAGATCCTTTCCCCAACATTCAGCCGATCATTTCCGATGCCCCGCCGTCATGCGCGCCTGAAGGCCGGCCCCTGGCTTCCGGCCCGTCCTGTGATGACGTGAAAGCCGCAAGCTACTACCGGGACAGTCCCACCACCTGGCTTGATGCCCAGGTATTCATTCCAGAGCATCGTGAAGGGGAAAAACTGCCGGTTATCCTGCACAGCCACGGATGGGCCAGCAGTAAACTTACTGGCCTGCCAGAGCAGCCTTATTGTGAAGAGCACCTGAAACCCTATAACTGCCCGGTCAACGAGGGCGGTGGCCTGCTATCGATGTTTGGCCAGCTGGATGATGTGCTGGCAGACCTCCACAACAGCGGTTACATCGTGGTGAGCTTCTCCCAGCGGGGCTTCGGCGATTCCGAAGGGCAGGTGATGGTGATGAACCCTTACCACGAAACCCGTGATGCCCAGGCGGTGATCGACTGGGTTGCCCAAAGGGCGAGTGATGGTCGCCTGCCGGTAGCCGTGGATGAAACCGGAGACTTCCCGCTGGGCCTGTTTGGTGGCTCATACGGCGGTGGCTTTCAGTTAACACTGGCCGCGCTCGACGAGCGGGTAGACACCATTGTTCCGGTAGGCACCTGGCACGCCCTGGAGCAAGCCATTATGCCGAACGGCGCCGTCAAAGGCGGCTGGGGCAACCTGCTGTGCCTGTTGTCGACCGGAAAATCCCGCAGCCCGCTGCTGGATGAAGCCTGTACCGGCATGTTCTTCCCGTTCATCCGCACCCGCGATGCGGTAGATCCGACCGGCGAAATCCTCAAGTTTATGAGCCAGAACGGCCTGCACTACCTGAAGTCCCTGGAAGTGGCCCAGCAGCCGTTCCGCGAAGGGGATGCCCCGTTCCGACTACGCCCGATCGATACGCTGTTGATTCAGGGTAACCGCGATGTGCTCTTCCCGTTACAGGAGGCGATCAACAACTACCACTACCTGAAAATCGCCGGTGGCGATGTGCGCCTGCTCTCCAACCAGTCCGGCCACATGAACCCGCTGGCCAACCAGGTAGATGGCACCACTTCCTGTGGCGGTGTGGATATGTTCAAGGCCATCCGTATCTGGTTTGACGTGAAACTGCGCGGGGCGGATGAAAGCCTGCTGGAGCAGATTCCCGGCGTGTGTATTACCCTCGATAATGAAAAAGCCCTGATTGCTGACGAAGTACCGGGCCTCGATTTCGAAGCAGACCGGGCCATGGGTATGGACCAGACCTGGCGTTCATTCCACATGGACATCGGGGCCCTGAGAGGCGCTCAGGAATGCCAGACCATTTACGACGTTCCAGCCGGCGAGCGCAAAGTACTGGCGGGTATCCCGAGGCTGCGTGACTTCAGGGTAAACGGAGACCTGGTTGGCGGACTGGGCGTGGCCTATATGGGCGTTTGTGTAGTCCGGGACGGCCAGACCTTACTGGTGGATGACATGCTCACCGGCTTCATCCCGGGTGACTACCCGAACCACGAACTGGTGGCAGTGGGCGAAGCCCTTCGCCCCGGCGACAAAGTCGGTGTAATGGCGTTCAAATCCCAGGAAAACATGAACTTCATGAGCACTGCCACCGTTGGCCAGGTTACCGAACTGCTGCTCAACGGCTTCAGCCCCGGTAGCGGCCTGCCAGGCAGTACCGTTCAAGGATTGCTGGAGCCCTTGCAGGGCCTGCTGAGTTCAGTAATCGTCAACGCCTACACCGTTTCCGGTGAAATCCGGCTGCCCGTGCTGGAGTCTGAACTCCTGAGCCAGCGCACTGCCGATCCTTACTACGGCATTCCCGAAAACTTCAACCAACAGCCCTGGTAGCAACGGCGGGTCAGACCCCCGGTACATTT
>NZ_DFLY01000023.1:170923-172831 GCF_002375525.1 Marinobacter sp. UBA3607
CTGACCCGGCTGTACAAAAAGTGGACATTTAGGCGGTTCGCTGCCATACCTAAGCTGAAGCCAGTTGTGAACTCGCATCAGGCACAACTCTATTGCGCAGTGGGTCGGGCTTGTCCGGGGGATGGCAGGTCTGAACTTGTGCACAGAGGAACGTGTCATGAAAAACATAGTGTTTAACTATCTGTTTGCTTTGGTGGTTGCACTGGCACTGGCCGGTTGCAACAGTGACAGCTCTTCCTCAGGAGCTGATGATGTTGCTTCTCCCACGCCTACCACACAGCCCCAATCTCCAACCCCCTCCGAAACCGACCCCGAAACTGATCCACCTATGCAGTCGGCTGATCCATTGGTGCCGGTAGCGGGGGAGGGGTATGCCCAGAAGGGCCCTTATCAAACCGGTGCGACGGTTACAGTGCAGGAGCTTGATAGCGAGGGCAGTTTGACCGGGCAAACCTGGTCTACCCAGACGGACTCGGACGGAAAAATCCGGTTCGAAGGAATTGGCTGGCAGGGGCTGGCCATGGTGACGGTAAATGGTCATTACTTTAATGAATACAGCGGTGCCTATACCCCCGAACCCTTCCGCTTGCGGGCAGTCATGTATGTATCTGACGAAACCCTGGTAGGAAACGTAAACCTGTTCACCCACCTGATCGCCCGTTACATGGAATATTGGTTGCCTGAAGGTTATACCTACGAGGAACTGCGTGGTTGGGCGAATGACTACATCATGACCTGGTTTGGCCTTATGACGCCTCCGGAGAACCTGAACCTGCTCGACAGCATCGATCCTGCAACGGATCGCGACAGCTACATGCTGCTGTTGTATTCGGCCGCTATGGCGAAAGCAGGCCTGACCCAGGCAGACGTTGATGCACTGGCAGAAGATTTTGCGGTTACCGATGCCGGCTGGGAGGATGAGTGGCCTGAGGGCCCGGGTAAGCAAGCCCTGATGAAACTGTTCAATGAAGCCCAGAACAATGAAGCGGCGTTGATAGAGCAGGCCCGGCAGGTGCTGCAACAGGAGTTTGGCCGGGTATTCCAGGCTACCGAAAGTGGCGCTAACCGGGTGGCAGGAACCATTTGTGTCTATGCCGGAGTGCTGTGCCCCTGGGGCGACCTCACTAATATTCCGATCAGCCCGGAACCCAGGGATATTCCGGTAAGTGTGCCGTATTCCGGCTCTTACGGCTTCCTCATGTATTTCAATGATAACGGTTCGGGCGCAACAGCCAGGTTTGGCCGGGCTCCGGGAGATAACTCTATCCGCAGTGTGTCAGGCAGCGTGAGCGATTTTCTGGAGTTTATGATTCAGCCCATCGAGGGGGATCGACGCTACAACCTGGGCCTGAGCAGCACCACCAACAAAACCGTCACAAGTGTGAGAATGTTCCAGCTCAGCCAGGGCATCAAGAAAGATCCATACCCGCTGGTTGTTGGCGATAACGCCGGGCTGGTCGGGATTGAGTGGGGTACCTTCAGAAATACCGACAGCTACTACCAGCTGATCGCGGGCCCCGGGCGCTATCGTTTCACCATTGGCGGCTACACCTGCGGCACCAGCATTGCACCGGTGGTCGTCAGGGGCTATCAGTGGGATTGGGATATCCGCGAGCCCTTGCCGGAGGACCAGGCCGGTAGAACGCCGTTCGATACGGCTTCGAGTGCACAGTCCAGTGAAAACCAGTGCTCGCATCAGATCGAGTTGATAAACGACACCCATCCCAACCGCCTTTATCTGCATGTGGAGGCTGTAGGTATCCGGGATACAAACATCAACGCCAACCGTGCAATTTCTGAGGATTTCACGATCAGGGTTGAGCGGCTCTAAGGGAGGCGGGTCAGACCCCCGGTATGAAGTGACCCCTAAAACTTGGACAGTTTAATCAGGCTGCAGCGGCAGCCTGC
>NZ_DFLY01000022.1:0-48642 GCF_002375525.1 Marinobacter sp. UBA3607
TCTCGGAAGGACACGGAAAAAAGCAAAAGATAAGGACTCTTTGGCCACGAAATCCACGAAAGAACACGAAATTAAAGACAAAGAAATTCTAGTTATTCAGTCGTTAATCTTTGTTCGTGTTTTTTCGTGGATTTCGTGGCAAAAAAATCTTTTCAGTCCCGAACTTCGATGCCCTGCGCCTTCATAAACGCCTTGGCTTCGGGAATGGTATGCTGGCCGAAGTGGAAGATGGAGGCGGCCAGCACCGCATCGGCGCCGCCTTTGGTTACGCCATCCGCCAGGTGCTGCAGCTCGCCCACCCCGCCTGAAGCAATTACCGGAACCGCCACCGCATCGCTGATGGCGCGGGTCAGGCCCAGGTCGAAGCCGATCTTGGTGCCGTCGCGGTCCATGCTGGTCAGCAGCAGTTCGCCGGCGCCCATGTCCACCATCTTCTTCGCCCATTCCACGGCATCCAGACCGGTAGGCTTGCGGCCGCCGTGGGTGAAGATTTCCCAGCGGGGCTCTTCGCCTTCTGCGCTTACCTGCTTGGCATCGATAGCAACCACAATGCACTGGCGACCGAATCGTTCCGCTGCTTCTTTCACGAATTCCGGGTTGAAGACCGCCGCGGTGTTGATCGACACCTTATCTGCGCCGGCATTCAGCAGCTTGCGGATGTCATCTACGGTGCGCACGCCACCGCCCACGGTTAGCGGGATAAACACTTCCGCCGCCATACGCTCGACGGTTTCGTAGGTAGTGTCGCGGCTTTCACTGCTGGCAGTGATGTCCAGGAAGGTGATTTCGTCTGCGCCCTGTTCGTTGTAGCGGCGCGCCACTTCCACCGGATCGCCGGCATCGCGGATGTCCACGAAGTTGACGCCCTTGACCACGCGGCCTTTGTCGACGTCCAGGCAGGGGATGATGCGTTTTGCCAGTGCCATGATCTGTCCTCAGTTTTGCAGGCTGTCGCAGTAGGCTTGCGCTTCGGCTACATCCAGGGTGCCTTCGTAGATGGCACGGCCGGTGATGGCACCGATGACGCCTTTGTCGGCGACGGTGGCCAGGCGCTTGAGGTCGTCCATGTTGGTGACGCCGCCGGAGGCAATTACGGGGATACCGCCCTCTTCTGCCAGTTTGGCGGTGGCTTCCACGTTAACGCCCTGCATCATGCCATCGCGGGCGATGTCGGTGTACACAATGGAGGATACGCCGTCGTTGGCGAAGCGCTTGGCTAGGTCTACGGCCATGACTTCAGAGACTTCAGCCCAGCCGTCGGTGGCTACGCGGCCGTCTTTGGCGTCCAGGCCGACGATGATGTGGCCGGGGAATTCTTGGCACATTTGCGTGACGAATTCCGGCTCTTTAACGGCTTTGGTGCCGATGATGACCCACTGCACGCCGGCCTTGAGGTAGGCTTCGATGGTTTCCGCGGAGCGGATGCCGCCGCCGATCTGGATGGGCAGGTTCGGGTATTTGACTGCAATCGCCTTTACGATTTCACCGTTTACCGGTTCGCCGGCGAAGGCGCCATTGAGGTCGACCAGGTGCAGGCGGCGGGCGCCGGCGTTGACCCACTTGGTGGCCATGTCCACCGGGTCGTCACCGAATACGGTGGAGTCTTCCATGCGGCCCTGGCGCAGTCTTACGCATTTGCCGTCTTTCAGGTCGATAGCGGGGATAATCAGCATTTTGCTCTTCCTATTCAGAAAGTCGGGCAAGGAGTTTGGCGCTCGCACTCTGGAGCAGGGAGGCCTATCAGGGACACGCTGTGAATACATCCCTGTACGCTTGACTGCAGCATCCCTGCTGCAGACAGTCCCTGAAAGGCCTCCCTACCCCAGAGCGCTATTAAGTGCTTGCCCGCTTACTTTCCAGTCCAGTTCGTAAAGTTTTCCAGCAACTGCAGGCCCGCCCGGGCGCTTTTTTCCGGGTGGAACTGCACTGCAAAGATGTTGTCGCGAGCCACCGCTGCCGCCAGGTCGACACCATAACGGGTGCGGCCGGCCATGTCGGCGTTGCCGTCGGCTTCGGCGTAGTAGCTGTGCACGAAGTAGAAACGGTCGCCGTCCGGGATGTTGTGCCAGAGCGGGTGGTCTGCGGTTTGGTACACCTGGTTCCAACCCATGTGGGGCACTTTCAGGCGTTCGCCGTTTTCGTTGAGGTTGTCGCCGAAGTAACGGACTTCGGACGGGAACAGGCCGATACCTTCCACGCCGCCGTTTTCTTCGCTGCGGGCCATCAGGGCCTGCATGCCAACGCAGATGCCGAGAAACGGGCGGTCCTGGGAGACTTCTTTAACAAGTTCAACCACACCCAGGCGGTGCATTTCGGCCATGCAATCGCGGATGGCGCCGACGCCGGGCAGGATTACCCGGTCGGCTTCGCGGATTTTGGCGGCATCGTCTGTGACCAGTACGGTGCAGTCCGGGGCCACGTGCTCTACGGCTTTGCGGGCGGAGTGCAGGTTCCCCATGCCGTAGTCGATGATGGCGACGGTCTTCATGGTGGTTCTGTTCCTATCGGTGACCGGTTACAGGGCGCCTTTGGTGGACGGGGTGATACCCGCCATGCGCTCGTCCATTTCAATCGCCATGCGCAGTGCGCGGCCGAAGGCTTTGAACACGGTTTCGATCTGGTGATGGGTGTTCTTGCCCTTCAGGTTGTCGATGTGCAGGGTCACCATGGAGTGGTTGACGAAGCCGTGGAAGAATTCTTCGAACAGGTCGACATCAAACCCGCCGACGCTGGCGCGGGTGTAGGGTACGTCCATGCTCAGGCCCGGACGGCCGGAGAGGTCGATCACCACGCGGGACAGGGCTTCATCCAGGGGCACGTAGGCGTGGCCGTAACGGCGGATGCCTTTCTTGTCGCCCACCGCCTGCTTGAACGCCTGGCCGAGGGTGATGCCGATGTCTTCCACGGTGTGGTGGTCGTCGATGTGGAGGTCGCCCTTACAGGTGATGTCCAGGTCTACCAGGCCGTGGCGGGCAATCTGGTCCATCATGTGGTCAAGGAAGGGCACACCGGTGTCAAAGCAGGCTTTGCCGGTGCCATCGAGATTGATCTCGACGGTAATCTGGGTTTCAAGGGTATTTCGCTCTACCCGAGCCTTGCGTTCAGCCATGGAGACTCCGTCTAGAAAACAGGCTTGCTACTGTAAAAATCAGATTCGCAGATTATACCCGTTAACACAGCCGGAGTCCCGCAACCGGATCAATCGCCCTGATAGCTCAGAACGCTTTCTTCAGGTTAGCCATGTAGGTGTCTACCAGGCTGTTGAACTCGTGCTTGATCACCGGGCTTATCGCCAGCTTGAGCAGGCTGGGCAGGGGGACGGTCAGCTGGGCACTGGTCTGGAAGCGCACCTTGGTGGCGTTGTCGCCATTGGCGGTGATGGTCCAGGCGCCGCTGACTTCGGCATTGCCCTCGCCTTTTACCGGATCCCAGGTGATTTTTCCGGCCTCTTTATCCGGGTGGTAGGTGCAGGCGTATACGGTCTGGATGGCGTGCTTATCAACACCCACCTTTTCCATTTCCCAGCGGTAGGCATTGCCACCAAGATCAACCAGCTTGTCGACTTTCGGGAAGTGGCTGACAGAACGGGGAACGTCTGCCAGAAGATCGAAAACGTCATCATAGCCTGCCGGAATCTCGAGTTCCCGGTTCAGCTCAATCGATACAGTAATGGCCACAGCCGACTCCTTTTTATGCTTATTTGCGTATGCTTGTTTGCGCACACCGGGACAACCCCGGTTTTTAACGGGGTGTATTTTGACCCAAGACTAACGCATTGTCATATTCCTGCACTGTTAATTTGCTAACCCTGCGTTATCCTTTGGGTAATTCATTCGTAATACGGCAGCAACCCAACCTGCCGGAAAGAAAAGGAACTCGCC
Organism: Marinobacter sp. UBA3607; assembly: GCF_002375525.1. Classification (NCBI taxonomy): domain Bacteria; kingdom Pseudomonadati; phylum Pseudomonadota; class Gammaproteobacteria; order Pseudomonadales; family Marinobacteraceae; genus Marinobacter; species Marinobacter sp. UBA3607. The sequence continues at coordinate 3,882 of NZ_DFLY01000022.1, forward strand.
ATGAAAGCTGTTCGCTATGTGCTCTATGCTGTTGTCGCCCTGGTTGTACTGGCGGTTGCAGCGGTCGCCATTGCCGTCGCCGTGATCAACCCGAACGATTACAAGCCCCAGATTGAAGCCGCAGTGGAGAAGAACACCAACCTTCAGTTACAGCTTGAAGGTGACATCGGCTGGTCTTTCATTCCGCTGGGGCTGGAGCTGAACCAGGTTGAGGCAACACTGGAAGGCGAACGCTTCGTGGCACTGGAACAGCTGATTGCCAAGATCGATTTCTGGTCGTTGATTGCCATGTCGCCGCAGGTGAACACCTTCCTGCTCAACGGCCTGGACGCGCGGCTGGAAGTGAACGAGCAAGGCGAAGGCAACTGGGCGCGGATTATGCCGGAGAAGAGCGCAGATGGCTCGGAAGCGCCTGCAACTGACGGTGCCAGCGCCGAACCGGCGCCGACAGAAACCGCTGACACCGCACAAGAAACCCGCGGCGAAGCCCTGAACTTCAACGTAGAGAACGTGGAAATCAGCAACGCCAGCGTTCACTACAACGACAAGAGCACCGGCCAGTCCGTTACCCTGGAAGACTTCACGGTAACCGCCAGCAACATTACCCTGGGCTCCGAGTTCCCACTGGATATCCGCTTCAAGGTGGAAACCAGCCAGCCGAAGTTCGCGGTAGACGGCAGCATCAGCGCACAACTGAAAGCCAACCAGGCCCTCAACGAATTTGCCATGTCCGGCCTTAAAGCCGTTTTTGACATGAACGGTGAACCGTTCGGGGGCAAATCGGTCACTGCCGAGCTTGGTGGCTCACTGGCCGCCAACCTGGAGAACGAAACCGCCACCCTGAGCGGCTTCACCGCCAGCCTGGCCAACCTGAGCCTGAGCACGGACCTGAACGTGAAAGGCTTCGGCGATATGCCTGCCCTTGATGGCAAGCTGGCCATTTCCGAGTTTTCCCTGAAACAACTACTGAGCAACCTCGGCCAGCCCGCGATTGAAACCGAAGACCCGGACGTACTGAAGGCCATCGCGCTGTCCACCAACCTGGGCGGCGAGCCGGGCACCGTTGCCCTGAGCAACCTGAAAATCACCCTGGACGACACCACCTTCAACGGTGGCGGCAGCTACAACCTCGGCACCGGTGGGCTGGTGTTTGACCTGAACGGCGACAAACTCAATGCCGACCGCTACCTGCCACCCACGCCGGAAGAAGGTGAAGCCGCCTCCAGTGAGACAGCCGCTGAATCTGATAGCCCTGCACAGCAAACCGCCGCAGCCAGCCAACCGGAAACTGACCTGCTGCCACTGGAAACCCTGCGCACCCTGCTGCTGGACATCGACTTCGGCCTGGGCGAACTGATTGTCAGCAACCTGACCATCAACGAAATCAAAGCCAGCACCACCGCCAAAGACGGCCTGCTGAAAGTGGATGAGTTCAGCGGCAAGCTTTACGAGGGCAGCTTCGGCGCCAACGTGACCATCGACGCCCGCAGCGACAATCCCAAGTGGAACATTCGCTCCGACGTCAGCAAGGTGCAGACGCTACCACTACTGACCCAGCTGGCCGAGGTCGACATGCTCTCTGGCGGCGCCAACCTGAAACTGGCAGTAAACACCAACGGCAACCGCATCTCTGCCCTGCGCAACAATGCCAAGGGCGACATCAGCTTCAATCTGGCCGAAGGGCAGTTCCGCAAAATGAACCTGACCCGCATGGCCTGTCAGGGCATTGCCCTGGTGAACCAGGACTCCCTGACCACCACAGACTGGGGCACCACCACTCCGTTCAACGACATGCGTGGCACCCTGAAGATTGACGGCAACACCCTGAACAACACCGACCTGGTTGCGGCCCTGGCCGGCATGCGCCTTGAAGGCAACGGCACGGTTGACCTTGAGCAGACCAACCTGGACTACGAACTGGGCCTGCGCATCGTCGGCGAAATCCACCGCGACGAAGCCTGCCGGGTGACCGAGTACGTTGAGAACGTGGTTATCCCCGTGGAGTGCCGCGGCAACTTCAGCGAAGACCCGGCCGGCCTGTGTTCGTTCGACGGTTCCCGCTTCCGCGACACCATCAAGGACATCGCAGCCAACGCAGCCCGCGCCAAGGCCCAGGAAGAAATCGACCGGGCCAAGGCCAAGGCGACCGAAAAAGTAGACGAAGCCAAGCAGAAAGCCGAAGACAAGGTAAACGAAAAGCTTCAGGAGAAACTCGGTGAAGAAGGCGGCAAAGTGAAAGATGCCCTCAAAGGCCTGTTTGGCCAATGACCGACAGCTTCGCCGACCGGCTACTGAACTGGTACGACAACCACGGCAGGCACAACCTGCCGTGGCACCATAACCGCAACGCTTACCGGGTCTGGGTGTCGGAGATCATGCTCCAGCAGACCCAGGTAGCTACTGTTATCCCCTACTTCGAGGCCTTCATGGCCAGTTTTCCGGATGTGCAGACACTGGCTGCGGCACCGGTAGACGACGTGCTCAGCCACTGGTCTGGCCTGGGTTACTACGCCCGCGCCCGTAACCTGCACAAGGCTGCCAAACAAGTGGTGGACGAGCATGGCGGCGAGTTCCCGCAGGACCAGGAAACACTGGAAACCCTGACCGGCATCGGCCGCTCCACCGCTGCGGCCATTATTGCCCAGGCGTTCGGCAAGCGCGCCGCTATCCTGGACGGCAACGTAAAGCGCGTTCTGGCCCGTTACCACGCCGTGCCCGGCTGGCCGGGGCAAACCCCGGTACTGAAACAGCTCTGGCAGCATGCCGAGCAACACACTCCAAATGAGCGCGTGCGTGACTACACCCAGGGCATCATGGACCTGGGCGCCATGGTATGCACCCGCAGCAAGCCGGCCTGTGAAAGTTGCCCGGTGAACAACGGCTGCCTGGCCTATGCCCGAAACGAAACCAAGCTCTACCCAGGCTCCAACCCGAAAAAAGAGAAACCGGAAAAGACCACCTGGATGCTGATCCTGGAAGATAACGAAGGCCGCATCCTGCTGGAACGACGCCCGCCCAGCGGCATCTGGGGCGGCCTGTGGAGCCTGCCGGAACTGGACCCCGCCTATGGCGCAGAGGAACTGCAGGAAGCCTGTGAAACGAAGCTGGGGCTGGCCTGCAGCGACCCGCAACTGATCGGCGGCTTCCGGCACACCTTCAGCCACTATCACCTGCACATACAGCCAGCAAAGCTGCCGGTAACCGGCAGCACCAAAGTGGCCGATGCCGACAGCCAGCGCTGGGTGCACCGAGACCAGGCCTTAACCCTCGGCCTGCCCGCCCCCATTCGCACCCTGCTGACTGAGCCTGAACAGGCTACCCTGCTCTGAGCCCACCCTGATCTGTTATCATTCGCCCAGTCCACCAACACAGGAGCCGACATGAGCCGCACTGTTTTCTGCCGTAAGTATCAGAAAGAAATGGAAGGCCTTGCCATGCCTCCCATGCCCGGGCCCAAAGGCCAGGAAATCTTCGACAATGTGTCGAAAGTCGCCTGGGAAGAATGGCAGAACCAGCAAACCATGCTGATCAACGAAAAACACCTGAGCATGATGGACCCGAACAACCGGAAATACCTGCAGGCCCAGATGGAACGCTTCTTCAACAACGAGCCGTTCGACCAGGCCGAAGGGTTCGTTCCGCCGGAAAAATGAACGAACTGATCAAGGCCTGAACAACCCGGAAAAGTTTCAGAAAATTTTTGCGGAGTGGCCTTGACTCCCCAACCCTAAACCGGTTTAATAGCGCCCCGTTGCAGCACATAGCTGAACACGCCCGGATAGCTCAGTTGGTAGAGCAGGGGATTGAAAATCCCCGTGTCGGTGGTTCGATTCCGCCTCCGGGCACCATGAATTCAATGACTTAGCCCGCCTTGTGCGGGCTTTGTCGTTTCTGGGGCACCCCATGGGGGACTCACGGGACACTTCTCCACAAAACCAAGCAACAACCCGCAGCACTTTCTACCCGAAACTCTCACACAGCTGTCAGGAAGACATCCTTCTGAGCCTGGCCAGCGACACCCGCTGCCAGTCTGCAGAAGCTATCGTCGAAGGGGCGTTGCGCGAATGATCTACCGTGGCAAGGGAAGGCATTACGACCAATCGCTTTGCTTTTTATAATCAGACGTTATTTTCCCATTTCGGGAAAATAACGTAGCATTCCCGAAAAAGGAACTTTCTCATCCCATGAAGGTCTTAGCCAGGAACAAGCTGACAGACTTTATGCGCAAACACGCTTCCTCACGCAAGGCCCTTGAAGCCTGGTTTGCCGAAGCGGAAAGAGGTGATTGGCAAACGCCAAAAGACATCAAGGAACGATTCTCAAGCGCCGATTTTCTCGCGGACAACCGGGTCATTTTCAATATCAAAGGCAACCATTTTCGGCTGGTGGTCAAAGTGCGCTATCAAAACGGGATCGTCGTGGTGGAGTGGGTTGGAACACACGCTGAGTACAGCAAGAAAACATTCTGAGGGAACGGCATCATGGACCATCTGAAAATCATCAAAACTCCAGAGGAGCACGAGGCTGCTCTGGAGCGCCTTATGGCACTGATGGAGGCTGATCCACAAGAGGGCTCCCGGGAAGCCGACGAGCTGGAAGTTCTGGCGATGCTGATCGAACAGTATGAACAGCGCCAGTTCCCCATTGACCTTCCCGACCCCGTATCAGCTATCCGCTTCCGTATGGAGCAACAAGGGCTTAAGAACAAGGATCTCGTGCCCTTTTTCGGTTCGGCTTCCAAAGTGAGCGAAGTGCTGAATGGCGTTCGGCCTCTAAGCCTGAATATGATTCGCAGGCTGAACCATGGGCTGGGCATACCAACGGACATCTTGGTTCAGAGGCCCTCTCACGAAGCCGCAAGCGCGAGAGGATCTTGACAAGGGAACAACAAGCCGACGCTCTGGCACAGCGAGCCCTATAGGCCAACCTATTGGCAGCCAACTTCCAGCGGTTTGATATTGAAGGTCAAAGGGCGGCCAGAATGGTTTCCGCACTGCTGGTATCAATACCCGTGGTATCGATATTGAGCAGCTCGACCTTGCCGTCGTTGACGATCATCGCGTAGCGCTTGCTGCGCACGCCCAATCCACGCTCAGTCAGATCCAGCTCCAGGCAGGTGGGTTGCTGTACAACCCGGAGTGAAAGCTCCTGGCACCCCGAAAAGTATTGAAGGCTACGCCCCTCACCCCAACTGCGCCACCGGCAACCACCCCGCCAGCCCCATAAAGTGGAACAGCACCGTCACCACTCCGAACAACAGAACCAGCACAATCGCCGCCTTCCCGCCCGGAGCCATAAAGCCCGTTTTACCACCTTGAAGTGCTCTTGATTTCCAGGCCAGCAGGGCCGGGATGATACAGGCCCAGACAGCAGCGGCTGCGCCGGCATAGCCGATGGCCAGGACAAAGCCGAAGGGTGCCATCAGAGAGAGCAGCAGCGGCGGGATGAAGGTGATTGCCCAGGTTTTGGTGCGGCCCTTTCGGTCGTTTTCGAAACCGAAGAGGTCGGCCATGAAATCGAATGTCCCCAGCCCCACGCCCACAAAGGACGACAGAATCGCCGCCGCAGAGAAGGCGCTGATGGTATTGGCCACCCGCTCGGAGTCTATGGCAAACCCCAAGGCCGCCAGCAGCACGTCGACATCGCCGCCCCGGGCGACAACGGGTCCGAAGTCGGCCCTTGGCAGATTGCCGAAGATGCTCACCAGCCAGGCGATGTAAAACAGCAAGGCAATGGAGGTGCCGCCGAGAATAGCCTTCTGCGCCTTCCGCTCCTCCCCATAATAGGCTCGCAGGGAAGCAACCGAGTGGTGGTAACCGAAAGAGGTGAGAGCCACCGGCAACATGGCCAGCGCGTAGGGTGCGTACTGGCCATGCTGGTTGACGGTGTCGAACAGCACACTGAAATCAATCCGTGATGCGAGGCCGGATACGCCCAACACAAAGCTCAGCAGCATGAAGGTAACCAGCACCACCGAAAGCCGGTCCACGGCCCGGGTGGAGTGCCACACCACCAGTGAAAACACCGCCACAAAGGCCACAGATGCCAGCTTGCTGCTGACTCCAGTCACGCCCTGGATGATCAGCCCGGACGATGTAATGTAGGCATAGAGCAGAATGCCGCCGACAAAATAGACCATCAGGTTACTGAAGATATTCACCCGCGGCCCCAGCATGGACTTGGTGACCGTATTGAACGACGCCCTCAGGTCATAATGCTTCAGGGCTTCCAGCAGCATCCAGCCGGACAGCGTCATCACCACCATGGTGAGAATCAGGGCAAAGCTGGACCACAGCGTCCATGCACCGGCGCCGGAACTTGGCAGGCCAAGCATACCCGCGCCCACGCAGACGCTGGCGATGATGCTGGCGCCGCCGATGAGTGAAGGAGATCGTCTGGAAACCGGCTGGTCTGTCACTTTGCGCCCGCCACCCGCTTGGCCAGAAACACATCCAGATCCCGAACCTCTTCCAGGCAAAGGCTGTGCTCCATCCCATAGGCGTGATACTCCGGCTCGTACCCCAGCTCCTGCAGTTTCTGCGCAGCCGCCTGGCCAAGATGTTCCGCAACAACCTGGTCAAACCGGCCGTGGGCAATAAATATGGGAAGCTGGCGATTGGCCTCGCTCAGCCCGATAGAATCAGCGGTGGCAAAATAGGTGGAGAGGGCGAACAGACCACCCAGTCGCTCGGGATAGCTCAGTGCCAGCTCATAGGCCACCGCACCGCCCTGCGAGAAGCCGCCAAGGATGATGTTCTCGCTGGCAATGCCACGCTCCCGCTCCTGCCGGATCAGCTCTGCCACCATCGCCGCCGAGGCCCGCAGTTGTTCGGCATCCACCTTTCGGTCTACGTCCATGGCGAGGATGTCGTACCAGGCTGGCATCACGTAACCACCGTTGATGGTTACCGGCAACTCGGGGGCGTGGGGGAAAATAAAGCGGACTGGCTTCTCGCGGGAGAACCGGAACTCCGGAACCACCGGCTCAAAATCGTGGCCGCTGGCGCCCAGGCCGTGCAACCAGATGATGGTGGTTTCGGGATTGTCGCCGGTGTCGATTTGCAGGGTGTTCAGGGCGGTCATCGGGCCTCCGGATATCAGGGAAAGACCGGCGACTTTAACATTTTCCGCGTCAGCGAGCCCAAAGATCCTTTCGAACACTCTCCCAAAGCTTTCGAAACTCCGCCGCCGCTGGCGTATTCGATGCCAGAAGCTCCAGCGGCTTGCCCTCTTCTCCCATTCGCTCGACAACACTTGCGTAGGGAACAGCCACATTGACCGGCGTGCCAAGCAACTCCGCAGACTGACCCAGTATCTCCCGGTGCAGGTTCTTGCGACGGTCGACCATGGAGAAAAATGGCCGGAGTTTCTTGTTACCCAGCTTTTTGTCTTTCACAAACTCCCGTAACTGATTCCAGCTGTTGAGGGACAACCAGGTAGGGACCACCGGTACGTAAACCTTATCGGCCATTTCCAGAACCTGTTCGGTCAGGCGCGAGAGTGTGGGCGGGCAGTCCAGAACCACCAGGCTGGTGTCTTCGGACAGCGGAGCCAGCAGGTCTTTCAGTACGTTGTGCCCTTCTTCATGCTCAAGCTTGATATCGAAGTTGCGAAAGCTGCTGTGGGCAGGAATGAAGTCGAGGTTGGGGTAAACATCTTCGTGGATAAACCGGGCAATGGGAGATTTGCCTTCCAGCAGTTTAGACAGCTTACGGCCTTTGACCATCTCCGCCCCGGCCAGGTAAAAACTGGCAGCCCCTTGCGGGTCGAGATCCCAAAGCAGTGTGCTGATGTTAGCGCGGCTGGCGAGATAAGCGGTATTCACGGCTGCGGCGGTTTTGCCTACGCCACCTTTGGGGCTGTAGAAGGCGATGATTCTCATGGACGGGAGCTCCTGCTGTATCCGTTGTTACCAAACATTACAGGGTAACAGGCGCCATGACAGCAACTGTGAAGCTTTTATGACAGTTATCCCGGGAGCCGGCAGGCAGAAGGAAGGCTTTCGTAAAACCACGCTCACGCGGCTTTGCGGAAGCCCTCCATCCGCACAGCCTTGTCCCGGCTGCGCTTGTACCTGGTTTTGTCTTCAACCACGCGCATCTGGTATTTTGGGGTTCTCAGTTCCCGCTGCACGGCACTGTGCTGTGTGGCTTTCGCCTTTTTTCTGGCCATCTCGGTATCTCCTCGTTTGGCTCGGTTCTAACGGCGCGTATTATATCACTCCCCTGAATTTCGCGAGCGTAAGCAATGACACTCACTGTGTGGCTCACATTTCTGGTCGCAGCCCTTCTGATCAGTGTTTCTCCCGGTGCCGGCGCGGTCAACTCCATGAGCAGCGGCCTGCGTTATGGTGTACGTAAGTCCTTACCCACCATTGCCGGCCAGCAGTTCGGATATGGCGTACAGATTGTGCTGGTGGGCGCAGGCCTGGGTGCCATTGTGGCTTCGTCCAACACGGCCCTGATGGTCATCAAGTGGATTGGCGTGGCCTATCTGATCTGGCTGGGTATCCAGAAATGGCGGGAGCAACCGGTGGAGGCCACCCGCGCAGACCTGTCCGGATTCAGCCCCCGCCAGCAGTTCTGGAATGGCGCACTGGTGAACCTAACCAACCCGAAAGCCACGATTTTCCTAATCGCCCTGTTCCCGCAATTCCTGGTGGCCGGCGCGGCCCATGGGCAGCAGTTGGCCACCATGGGGGCAACCCTCATCCTGGTCGATATTCTGGTGATGGTGGGCTACGCCCTGCTCGCAAGCCAGCTGTTCCGGTTTATGACTACACCGAAACGCCAGCGGCAGATGAACCGCGTATTCGGTAGCCTGTTCGTGACAGCTGCAGTAGCGCTGGCGAGCTTTAAGCGGGCCTGAAGGCCGCACTTCCTCGAACAAAAAGGCCCGCTGGTTCTCTCCAGCGAGCCTTTTGCTTTCAATGCACAGACGTTAACGCACCGCGTTAACCACCTCATCCACCTGCAGGCGTACGCTCTGCAAGCCACCGCCGGAGAGGTACCAAAGGCCGGGATTGAGCACTACAACGTGGGTGGAGGCGCCGGCATCATTCAAGGCTGATTGCAGTGCCTGTTGCGGCAGCGGCTCAGCACCGATCGCGGCGCTGCGATCCACTACCAGCAGGGTATCCGGAGCCATCTCTGCCAGGGTCTCGACGTTCACCGGATAGAAGGTGCGCTCGCCGCGCGTAACCGGCGCTACAGAGTCCGGAACGATTGCCGGCGTCAGCGCCAGCAGCTCATAAACAGCGGGCTCGCTGCGCAAAGAAAAGTTGCCATCGTTGTGGGTAACCACGGTAACTGTGCCGGCATCAGCCAGCTCCGCTTTCTGTTCACCCACATGCTGCCAGAGCTCGCCCAGCTTGAGGCCTGCGGTTTCTTTAAGGCCATAGTAACTCGCCAGGTTGATTACATTGGCGTTTACCGCCTCCCGGAAGTCGCCTGTGGCCAGGGTTACATCGCGCACAGGGGCAACCTTTGCTGCCGAAATCTGGGCATCGGCGCCCTGACGACCGGTCATCAGTACCAGCCCCGGTTGCAGGTCTGCCAGCAGCTTCTGGTCAGGTTCTTTCAGGCTGCCGGCGTCTGGCAGTTTGGCCCCAAGATCAGCCAGGTAGTCCGGCAGCCCCTGCTGAGGAATGGCCAGGACCTTATCTTCCAGCCCCAGCTCCAGCAGCGTGTCCAGGGCACCGTGGTCGTAGCTGACCACGGTCGGGCCGGTAACCGAAGCGGTGGTTGCACAGCCCGCGAGTGTAAGGCCTGCCAGGGCTCCGGCCAGGGTGAGTTTCAGTGAGTTCATGCAATTCTCCTTAGAAGTCGACCGCAAGGCCAAGGTTCAGGCGGCGGCCATCCAGCACCACGCCATAGTCATCGTTGGTAATTTCTTTATCGGCGAGGTTGTACAGGCCCGCTGTTACCCGGGCGGTATCCGTCAGCCTGTACAACAAGCCCACATCCATCAGCGTGTAACCCGGCGTTCCGCTCTCCATATCTCTGCGGCCAAGGAAGTCACTGGTTTCGCCACGATAGTTAGTCTGGAACCACAGGTTCAGGCGGCCGCTGGCCTGCCAGTCCAGGTTGGCGTTGGCCATGTGTTCGGGAACCTTGTTCAGGGGCTCACCCTTGAACTCACCGGTTTTCTGCTCGGAATCGGTGTAGGTGTAGCTGGAACTGAGGGTTACCGCATCGGTCAGGTCGTAGTCGAGCGTCAGCTCGATACCGCGCATTTCGGCTTCGTCGATGTTGGCCCGGGTACTCAGGAACAGATAGTCATTACCCTGAAAACTACAGGTCCAGGTGCCCGGATCATCCCCGTCACCGTTCGGGGATTCGCAGAAGCGATCTTCCGCAATCTTGTCTTTGAAATCGGTCTGGAACAGCATCATGCTCGCATTCAGGCCCATGGCCCGGCTGTCGAAGACCAGGCCGGCTTCATAACTGATGCTGAACTCGGGGTCGAGATCCGGGTTGCCGATGATCAGCGCTCGGGGGTGAGGTGCAGGCGAGCCAGCGCCACCGGTGCCACGGCCAAACCCTTCCGTGACATCCGCCAGTCCGGGCTGGCGATAGCCGGTCGACACACCGCCTTTCAGGGTCAGCTCAGGCGTCAGGTCGTAAAGCGCATAGACCCGGGGCGAAAACTCGCCGCCAAACAGTTCGTCGTCGTTGTAACGCAGGCCGGTGGTCACCGAGAAGTCGTCGGTCAGGCCCCACTCCACTTCCGAGTAAACAGCGGCAATCCAGCGGTCAACACTGCGCACGGCACCCGGGATATTGGAGGTGAGCAAACCGTTGGTTTCATCCGTCAGCTTCTCCTGCTTGTACTGGCCACCCACGGTAACCACGTGATCACCCCAGAACCGTGTTGCCTGGGTATCCAGCATCGACACCTGCTCTTTCTTGGTCTGGTCCTGCACCCGTTCGGAAAGATCGTGCTGAACAAAGCTCCTGGTCATCCAGTTACCGTAGTTACCGGCGTGAGAGAGCACATAAACGTCTTTGTCGTAGATGTAGGTTGACCCGGTTTCATCCAGGGCCACGCTTTTGCCCGGGGTGCTGGTTTCTTCCAGGCGGGAGCTGTCATAGCTTAGGGCAAATTCGTTTTGGTTATCCGGAGTGAAAATCAGCTTGGCTCCGCCCATCGTGCGCTTACTTTCCGGGGTACTTCTGGCGGAATCGTCGGCGCCGGCGAAATCGCTTTCATCGTCACCCGCCCAGGACGCATTAACCTCGGCACTCAACAAACCTTCCACCAACGCACCACCGGCAAACAGGCTGGTTTGCTTGCTGTCGTTGCTCACATCGTTAAAGGACTTGGTGTATTCGGAGGAAACAGTGCCAGCCCACTCACCCCGGTTTTTACGGGTGATGATGTTGATGACGCCACCCATGGCCTCAGAGCCATAGAGCGAAGACATAGGCCCGCGGATCACTTCCACCCGTTCGATCATTGAAATCGGCGGCAGGGCAATCTGCTTGCCACCGTCCTGGCCGTTGGTGTTTACCGAGCGGCCGGCAGACACCGGCCGACCGTCCACCAGGTACAGCGTGTAGCTATCCTCCATGCCCCGGATGCTGATGTCCTGTGCCCCACCACCACCGGTAACGTACACACCCGGAATGTTATTCACCGCATCGACAATGCTTTTGTAGGATTTCTTGGCCAGTTCATCACTGGAGATCACCGAAATACTCGCCATGCAGATGCGAATCATTATTAGTTGCGACTACATTAACACAAGGCAAGGGTTCAGTTGTTGATATGATCTGTTCCAGTATCCGGAACAATGCCCTCCGCTAAGCAGGGGCCGGCCAGCCAGGCCATGGGTACCGAGCTTCTCAAATGGGCAATAAAAGCCCGCACCCGGCGCGGCAGATGGCCGTGGGGGTAAAGCAGGGTTACCGGCAAGTCCGGGCCACGCCAATCTGGCAGGCAGCGGCGGAAACTGCCGGGATGGGCGCGCATACGCTGTTCTACCAGCCAGTCCGGCATCAGCCCCAGGCCCCGGCCAGCGGCGATGGCATCGCCCTGAACACAGAACTGGTCAACCGTAAACTGTCGCTCCGGGGCGGATAGCGGATAGGTCCCCTGGGCAGAATTGTGCAGCACCGTTCCCCCGCCATGGCGGTTTAGCATATCCACCCAGGCATACCGGCCGAGCTCTCCCGGCGTTGCAGGTAAACCGGCCTGCTCCAGGTAGCCGGGGCTGGCATACACACTCTGGGCAAGCAGGCCCAGGCGCTCCTGTCGCAACGGGCATTCGGGCGCGGCGCCCAGCCAGAGGCAGATGCCGTTATCCAGTTTTTCCGGCACCCGCTGCTGGGTATGCAGCGCCACCCGCATGTCCGGGTATTCGTCCATGAAGGCTTCCACCACGCCGGCAAACCAGCCGCGCACCAAGGATTCATGGCAGCACAGCTCCAGCCGGCCGCTGACCTCCTCTTTCAGTTCATCCAGGGCTTCCCGCCCCCGGGCGGCCAGCTCAAGAATGTCGTTGCTGTATCGATAGAACACCCGCCCCGCGTCGTTCGGTACAACCTTTCTGGACTGGCGCAGCAGCAACGGCTGACCCACTGCCTCTTCCAGTTGGCGAATCCGGCGGCTGAGGGTAGATTTCGGGCAACCGAGATCCCGGGTACTGGCGGTCAGGCTGCCGGTGCGAACTACCGAGACAAAGGCTTCCAGCTCTTCAAGGTCGTACATAGCGCGTTCCATATTTTGCAACAGACCGTTCCGGTTTAGGGCTTTAAATTATTAATGCGAACCATTATCATTCTTTTCCACTTTATATTGCAAACTATCTAACGCCCCGGCACGGAGCATTTCCGGTATGTCCTCTTTATCAAACCGTCTTCGCAGCACACTATTTCAAACCCTAGCCGCTGTAACCGTGGCTTCTGTCGGCCTCGGCCAGGCCATGGCCGAAACCCGTACGGTTGAATCCGCATACGGCCCGGTGCAGATCAGCGGCCAACCGGAACGGGTGGTCACCCTGTACGAAGGCGCACTGGATGCAGCGCTGGCGGTTGATGCCAATGCCGTGGGGGCAGTCATTACCCGTGGCGGCAGCGACGTGGCCGAGTACATCAAATCTGAAGCCGGCGACATCGCGATTGTTGGCGCACCGGCGGAAACCAATATCGAAGCGGTGATTGCCGCACAGCCAGACCTGATCCTGGCTCCGCCCCGCATTAACCAGCAGCAGGTGGCGTTGCTGTCCCGTATTGCCCCGGTGGTTGCCTCCAACGTGCCCATGTTCCAGCCAGACAGCTGGGAACGGGAAACCCGGCTGTTCGCAAAGGCCATGGGCCGCGAAGCCGAGGCTGAAAAGGTAATCGGGCAGGTGAAGGAGCGAATTAGCGAGGTGGCGCAAGTGGTCTCTGCAAAGATCCCTGCCGGTCAGCGTGATGCCGCCCTGGTACGCTGGATGCCCCAGGGGCCGCTGGTGATGGCTGAGGGCCTGTTTTCCGCATCGCTGCTGCAGGCCGTGGGTTTTGAACTGACCGACAAGGATCTGGTGAAAGAAGGACGCCCGCACAGCGAGCCTCTGAGCCTGGAAAACCTGTCCAGCATGGACCAGAGCTGGGTGTTCCTGGCCACGCTGAACGAAGACGGCGACAAGGCGCTGGACGCCGCCCGCAAGTCTCCGGCCTTTGCCCGGCTGAATGCGGTGCAGAATGACCAGGTTATCGGTGTCAGCGGCCAGCTCTGGACCAGCGCCACTGGCCCCCTTGCCGCGCTTGCGATCCTGGATGATATCGAAGCTGCCGTGAACGCAATCCAGCCCTGAAGGCCGAGCCCTTGAACGCTTTATCCCCAACCAGCGCAGTTGCGTCTCGCGCTCTTTCCCTGCCGCTTATTGCGGCGGGGCTTTTGTTGTTTCTGATCATCATCGCCAGCCTGCTCTACGGGGCGGGCCCGGTCTCAGCCAGCAAAGCTTTTATGGTGCTCGCCGGCAGTGGCAGCGAAGAAGCCCGGTTTGTGGTGAGCGAATTACGGCTGCCACGCACCATCATCGGCCTGGTGACTGGCCTTGCGCTTGGCCTGGCCGGCGCACTGTTGCAGTCGATGACCCGCAACCCTCTGGCCGAGCCGGGCCTGTTGGGCGTAAGTGCCGGCAGTGGCTTTGCCGTGGCCCTGGCCATCCTGTTTGGCGCCAGCACCGCCACCCTGACCAGCTTCGTTGCCCAGCTGGGCGCCCTGGCCGGTTGTGCACTGGTTATCGCGGCCACTCGTGTACAGGGGCTGGGTAACGACCCGGTCCGGCTGATTCTGGCCGGTGCCACTCTAACCGGCCTGCTGCTGGCCCTTACCTCCATGCTGATGCTGATGGACCAACGTGCCGCTGATGAAATCCGTTTCTGGATTACCGGCAGCATCGCCGGCAAACCGCTCAGCATGCTGCAAGCCACCCTGCCCTCGATCCTGGCTGCACTGATTCTTATCGTTATCGTTGCCCGGCCTCTCGCCGCCATGGCGCTGGGCGAAAAAGCGGCCGTAGGCCTGGGGCATCATCCGGGGCGCATCCGGTTCCTGATCGTGCTCACGGTCGCTTTGCTGGTGGGTTCAGCCACCGCCCTGGCCGGGCCGCTGATCTTTGTCGGGCTGGTGGTGCCCTTTATTGCCCGGGCCTTTGCCGGGCCGGATATCCGCAAAACCCTGTGGCTGTGTGTGCCGGTGGGCCCGGCGGTGGTGCTGGCCGCAGACGTGGTCTCACGCCTGATAGCCGCCCCGGCGGAATTGCCCCTTGGTGTAGTCACCGCACTGATCGGCGCCCCGGTGCTGCTGGCCATTGTTCGTGCCGGCCGTATGCCGTCGCTGTAACCCTGAGGTTTACTGATTAATCATGCCGGATAAACGCACCACCCTTGCCAACAGCAGCCTGCTGGTTTTGCTGCTACTGGCGGTGATCACATCGCTATCGATGGGCACCGTTCAGGTCCCACCACCGGATGTTCTGCAGGCCCTCATGGGCAACGCAGACCCAATGACCGCCTTTGTCGTCAATGAACTGCGTCTTAGCCGGGTTGTTGCCGGCCTGCTCAGCGGCGCAGCCCTGGCCATGGCCGGCTGCCTGATGCAGACCCTGGCCCGGAACCGCCTGGCCACGCCGGGCATAATCGGTATCGATAACGCCGCCACTGCCTTTGCCGTAGCATCCGTGGTGGGTGTGGGCCTGTCGCTGGCCCCCTCTGCCATGGCCCTGGCCGGTGCCGCCTGCGCTACTGCCATCGCCTTTGGCCTGGCCGGCGCCAACGGCACCCGGGGCTACCGGTTTATTGTGGCCGGCATCGGCATTGGCGCCATCGCTGGCGCGGTCACCCAGGTGATGCTCAGCCGGGTGGCCATCGACGCTGCCAACGCCGCCTATCCGTGGACCGTGGGCAGCCTGAATGCCCGCTCCGGCAACAGCGTGCTGGTACTGGCTATCGGCCTGGCCGCCGGCTATGCCATCCTGATGTTGATCAGCCGGGCCCTGAATACCCTGCAGTTTTCCGATGCTGTAGCGATCGCCCTGGGCACCCGCCTGAAAGCCACCCGTATTCTGGGGCTGGCGCTGTCGGTGTTGCTCACCGGCCTCGCGGTTTCGGTGTGTGGCCCAGTGGGGCTCATTGCCCTGCTGGCACCGGAGCTGGCCCGAACCATCTGCCGGCCCGGCAAGGTTCCGTTGACGGCCTCGGCGCTGGCCGGAGCCACTTTTATGGTGGCAGCAGACCTGCTAGGGCGCACCCTGTTTTCGCCACTGGAAATTCCGGTGGGCATCATTACCGCCATTGTTGGCAGCCCCTACCTGCTGTGGATTCTGCTGAAACCTTCCCGAAGGAGCCTGACATGAGCCCTGCACAAACCGCGACCCTGGCGGCAGACAGCATTACCCTGGCCCATCGCCAGTTCACCGTGGCCGAAAACCTGAGCGTGACCCTGCCCACCGGCAAGGTGACCGCCATTGTCGGCCCCAACGGTTGCGGCAAATCCACCCTGCTGAACGGCCTGGCCCGCATCCACGCACCGGCAAAGGGCTCGGTGCTGCTGGACGGCAAGGACATTCACCGCCTGCCGTCCAAAGACGTAGCCCGCAAACTGGCGCTGCTCCCCCAGGACAACACCGCCCCGGAAGGCCTGACCGTGGCCGACCTGGTACGTTTCGGCCGCCAGCCCCATCAGGGCTGGATGAAGCAGTGGTCAAACGACGATCAGCAGGCGTTTGATCATGCAGTACAGGCGGCAGACGTTGCCGGCCTGGCGGAGCGTGCGCTGGATACCCTCTCGGGCGGACAGCGCCAGCGGGCCTGGATTGCCATGGCGGTAGCCCAGCAAACGCCGTTGCTGCTGCTGGACGAACCCACCTCGGCTTTAGACCTGGGCCACCAGATTGAAGTGTTTGAACTGATTCGTACCCTGAGCGGGCAAGGCAAGACCATCGCCATGGTGGTGCACGACCTGGCCAGCGCCTGCCGCTATGCGGATCACATGGTGGCCATGAAAGCCGGGAAGATTATTGAGGAAGGCACTCCCGCGGAGATTGTCTCGCCGGAGCTTGTGCAGGACCTTTACGGGGTAAGCTGCGACCTGATTCAGGACCCCGCCACCGGCAGCCCGCTGCTGGTGAATGTGCGGCGCAACAGCAACTTCAGCGCGGCCTGAACCTCAGACCGCAGCCTCCGCCGCCGCTTCTGCGGCTTTCTCCCGGGCCACTGCCGCCGGGGCGCCCAGTGACAGCAACACTGCTCCCACTGAGCAGGCAAGCATACTCAGGGCAATCGGCAGCAACGCTTCACCCCCGAATGCTGCAGACAGGGCGCTGATGGCACCGGCCAGGGTAAACTGGGACGCCCCCAGCATAGCCGCCGCAGTGCCGCCCATATGCGGGAAGAACTCCAGGGCATTCGCCATGTTATTGGGCACAATACCGCCCTGACAGCCCACCGCGGCGATAATAAATCCGGCCACCGCCCACAAGGGTCCGTCCATCATAACCACCGCAACCAGGCCAAGCAGCATCACGAACTGGATAACCACCTGCACCCGCAGCAAAACCACCGATGAGAAGGCGCGCAGCAGTGGCCGGTTGACCAGGTTCAACACCGCCATCAAGCCAATGTTGGCAGCAAACAGCATGGAGAAGGTGCTGTTCGACAGCCCGAACCACTCCTGGTAGATGAATGACGAATGGGTGATAAACAGCATCATGCTGCTGAAGCTCATTACCTGGATGCCGATAAATCGCATGGTGGTGCGGTGCCTGAGCACCAGCATGTAGTTGGTCACCAGGGTTTTGACGGGAGTTGTTGCCCGGGGCCGGGGCTTGAGACGGGGAAACAAAGCCAGCTGAAGCACCACGGCCAGGAAGAAGGCGTAGCCGGCCAGGAATACATAGATCAGGTGCCAGTCGCCCAGCGCCAGCATAAGGGCACCAAGGGACGGTGCCGCCGCCGGGGCAATAAACATGATCAAGCCGATCAGCCCGAACAGTCGGGCGGCTTCCTGACCGCCAACCTGGTCCCGCACAATGGCCGGTACCGATACCGCACAGAAGGCACCACCAATGCCCTGCACCACCCGCCAGGCGATCATACTGGTGAGGTTGTCGGCCAGCGCGACCATCAGGCTGGCTATAGCAAACACCGCAAGCCCCGCAAACAGGATGTTCCGGCGCCCGTAACGGTCCGACAGCGGCCCGCCCACCAGCTGCGCAAGCCCCAGCGTCGCCACATAGGCACTCAGGGTAAGGCCAACATCGGCATGGGGAATGCCGAAGCCATCGGCGATGCTGGGAAACGCCGGCAAATACGCATCCAGGGCCAACGGCCCCAGCGCAACGGTCATGCCGAGTAACAGTGCGAGCTGAAAGTGGGACAAAATCTACCTCCTGTGCAAGGTAGATAGCTAACAGTAATTATTATCAAACAGCAATCAGAGTTTTCCGCAAACCCGACTAATTGAGCATACACTCCCGGCTGTATAACTGACTGACCTGGCGCCGTTTTTGCCGCAGCCTGTTGCCCCGGTCATTGCCGTATCCGGCCCTGAGCTGGCCCTGAATCCGGTCCAGCTGCTTTCGGTATTTCTCACACTGTCTGGCCAGCTTTTCGGTTTCCCGGGCCCGGGCATATCGGTCCCTGGAACCGGGCACCAGCAAGCGGTCCACTTCCGCCCGGCTCCGGCGCACCTTGTCGGCCTGGCGGATGTTCTCACTCATGGGCACGGTCACCGGCGGCTGTACCGTCACACTGGCATGCCGCTGCTGTTTGGGAGGCGTATCGGAGAAGTGGATGGCGCCGTTGGCATCCGTCCAGCGGTAGATCTCAGCGGTCGCGGGTGTTGCCAGCGCCACACATAGCAGGCTCAGGGCCAGGGTCCTTGGCATGGGTTCACATCCTGTGAATTGGTCAGTAAAGCGCCCCGCCGATGGGAACGGCGGGGCCGGAGCGCAGGGACTATACCCTAAAATGCAGGCAGGTTCAGGGGCGCCGTTAACGGTCCAGCAACTCGATCCAGTGGTTAACCGGCACTTCCGCCTTGCTCTCCAGGTGCAACTGGCAACCAATGTTGGCCGTTACAATCCGCACCGGGTTATCCATCGTTAGTGCTTTCAGCTTGTTGTCCAGCAGCCTCTGGCTCATTTCCGGCTGGGTGATGGAATAGGTGCCGGCCGAGCCGCAGCACAGGTGCTTGTCCCTGGTGGCAGCAAGCTCAACGCCAGCCCTGGCGAGCACCTGCTCCACTACCCCGCTTTGCTTCATCGCGTGCTGCAGTGTGCACGGACAGTGGAACGCCACCTTACCGGCATGGGCACTGGCCTTCAGCGGTTCAAGGTCCTCTTTCAACAGGAAAGCACCCAGATCTGTGCAGAGTTCACTCACCTTTCGGGCCTTATTGGCATAGACCGGGTCATCCCGCAGCAAATGACCATAATCCTGGACCATGGCACCACAGCCAGAAGCTGTCATGATGATGGCTTCCGCCCCGGCTTCAATGGCTGGCCACCAGGCATCAATGTTGCGGCGCATCTGCTCCAGGCCACGCTCATGCTCGGACAAATGATAGTTCACCGCGCCACAGCAACCGGCCTCCGGGGCTTCCACCATGGTGATGCCAAGCTTGTCCAGCACCCGGGCAGCGGCGGCGTTGGTGTTGGGTGCAGCCGACGGCTGAACACAACCAGCCAGGGCCAGCACTACACGGCTGTGACTGGAGGCTGGCCACGGACTGGCCTGCCGGCGTGGCGGCACCTTGGTACGCAGCTTTTCCGGCAACACCGGCCGGAACGCCTGGCCCACTCGCAGCATGAGTCCGAACAGCCGGCGGTCAGGCAGGAGGCGGGTCAGTGCCCAGCGCAGCCATTTCTCCCGGGGTTTTCGGGGTAACTCCTTGTCGATCAGGCCGCGGCTGATATCCACCAGTCGGCCATACTTCACACCCGACGGACAGGTGGTTTCGCAGCTTCTGCAGGTCAGGCAACGGTCGAGGTGCTCGCGGGTTTTCTCGGTAACCTCACCGCCTTCCAGGAACATCTTCATCAGATAGATGCGGCCACGGGGGCCGTCTCGCTCGTCGTTCAGTTCCTGGTAAGTCGGACAGGTTGCGGTGCAGAAGCCGCAATGCACACAGGCCCGCAGAATCTCTTCGGCTTCCTGGCCTTCCGGGGTGTTGGCGAAGTGTTGAACCAGATTCGTTTGCATAATTACAACCAGCTGTAGAGGCGACCGGGGTTGAAGATAGCGTCGGGGTCGAACGATTTTTTCACGCGCTGCTGTATGGTTTTCAGGGCCTGGGGCTGGCCGTGCATCACCTCGCCGGTGCGATCTCCACCCCGGAACAGGCTGACCTGGCCGCCTGCAGCCCGGGCCAGGGGCTCCAGCTGATCAAGGGAAGCCTGGCCACGATACCAGCGCTGGGAGCCAGCCCAGTCGATCATCCAGGGGCCGTCCAACTCAGGCGTTTTCGCGGTAGAGTCCACGGAGAAACGCCACAGGGGCAGTTCCGGGTCATCAAAGAAGGGGTGCTGCATGTCCTGCACCTGCCGCCAGAACTGCTCGCCGTCCGCCAGAACCTGGCCACCCCATTGCTCCGCGGTCGCCTCAACGGCAGACTTTGCACCGGCCAGACGCAGGTAGACCTTGCCATCCACCCAGCAGGCACCGGTAATCGGTTTGGGTTCACCGGCGCGGCGGTTCATGTATTCCACCACCTCGTCCATGGTCATCTCACGCACCAGGGTTGTGGTAGCGGCCGGCTTGG
Source organism: Marinobacter sp. UBA3607 (assembly GCF_002375525.1). NCBI lineage: Bacteria > Pseudomonadati > Pseudomonadota > Gammaproteobacteria > Pseudomonadales > Marinobacteraceae > Marinobacter > Marinobacter sp. UBA3607. Next base: position 24,132 of record NZ_DFLY01000022.1, read on the forward strand.
GCATGACTTTCAGACTGATCTCGGTGATGACGCCAACGGTTCCCATGGCACCGGCCTGCAAGCGGGAAACATCGTAGCCCGCCACGTTCTTCATTACCTGGCCACCAAACCGCAGGTGCTCGCCCTTGCCGTTCAACAGGCGAATACCCAGTACCTGATCCCTGACCGAGCCAGCCCAGGGCCTGGCAGGGCCGGACAGGTTACAGGCCAGGGTGCCACCAATGGTGGAGGCATCCCCGAAATGCGGTGGTTCAAAGTGCAGACACTGGCCCTGCTCCGCCAGCACCGCTTCGATCTCTTTCAGGGGGGTGCCTGCGCGTACCGTCAGTACCAGCTCCACCGGATGGTATTCCACCACGCCGGTGTGTTCGGCCAGACTGAGCGTGCCTGCTTCAGCGCTGCCCTGGCGCCCCATGAACGATTTCGTTCCACCACCTACAATGTTGAGTTTCTGCCCGTTACTGCGGGCCTGGAGCACCTGCTCCTGTAACGTTTGAATCTGATCAGCCATGGGCAGCATCCGCCTGTTGGTGCTTGTGTTGCTTGTGCTCGATGGATCGGTATTCCTGGCAGAATTTCAGGGTGGGCACCCCCTTGCCCGGGTTCAGAATGCCGGTGGCATCGAAGGCCGCTTTCACCTCGTGGAACTGCTGCAGCTCTTCATCATTGAACTGCACGGCCATCTGGCGGATCTTCTCCACACCCACGCCGTGTTCACCGGTAATGCAACCACCCACTTCCACACACAGCTCCAGAATGGCGCTGCCGAAGGCTTCTGCCTTGTCGAATTCGCCGGGTACGTTGGCATCAAAGAGAATCAGCGGGTGCAGGTTGCCATCGCCGGCGTGAAACACGTTGGCCACACGCAGGCCGAACTCTTCAGACATCTTTTCCATTTCCAGCAATACCCTCGCCAGGTGCCGGCGCGGAATGGTGCCATCCATACAGTAGTAATCCGGCGAAATCCGACCCACCGCCGGGAATGCCGATTTGCGGCCTTTCCACAGCAGCGCCCGCTCCTCTTCACTTTGAGAGGTTCGGATAGACGTGGCTCCAAGCTTGCGGAACAGGGCTTCGGCCTCTGCGATGTGCTCGTGCACTTCCTCTTTCGTGCCGTCCACTTCACACAGCAGCAGGGCTTTGGCGTCCCTTGGGTAACCGGCGCCACAGAAATCGTCGGCGGCGATAATGGCGTGGCCATCCATCATTTCCAGGCCGCCGGGAATAATGCCGTGGGAAATCACGCCACCCACCGCATCGCCGGCTTTTTCGATACTGTCAAAACCCGCCATGATCACCTGGGCCACTTCCGGCTTGGGCAGCAGCTTTACCTTCACCTCGGTGACGACACCCAGCAAACCTTCAGAACCGGTCAGTAAGGCCAGCAGGTCCATGCCGCAACTGTCCAGGCCATCACTGCCCACCGTCACCCGGTCACCCTCGGCAGTGATCATTTCCACACTCAGGATGTTGTGTACGGTCAGGCCGTACTTAAGACAGTGCACACCGCCGGAATTCTCCGCCACGTTGCCGCCGATGGTACAGGCAATCTGGGAGGATGGATCCGGGCCGTAATAAAGGCCGTATTGGGCCGCTTCTTCACTGATGGCCAGGTTGCGGACACCAGGCTGCAGGCGTGCGGTACGCCCCACCGGGTCGATGTTCAGAATCCGGTTGAACTTGGCCAGCGACAGCACCACCCCCTCTTTATGGGGCATGGCGCCGGCGCACAGTCCGGTACCGGCGCCGCGGGCCACCACCGGCACGCCGTGTTCGTGGCAGATGCGCATCACCCGCTGCACCTGTTCTACCGTTTCCGGCAGAACAACCAGCATGGGCATTTCCCGGTACATGGCAAGGCCGTCGCACTCATAGGGCCTGAGGGTTTCGTCATCCGTGATCACGAAATCCGGGTCGATAAAGGCCCGGAACTGCTCAGCCAATGCCGACTTGCTGACCTTCGCTCTGGTAGTCATAGCATTCTCGAATGTTGGTTAGCGATTGCTAAGAAAGTAGTCAATACCGGCCTGAGCACAATCCATATCCTGCCGGGGCGTACCGGAGCTCAGGCCAATTCCGCCGACCACCTCGCCATCCACGATCACCGGCAAGCCGCCGCCCACGGTGCTGAGCCGACCGCCCACTTCGGTGTGAATCCCAAAGGCCAGATTGCCGGGCACGTTGGCGGCATTGTAGTCATGGGTCGCTTTACGTGCGGCTGCGGCGGTAAAGGCTTTGTCCTGGGCGATGATCACGCTGGTGGTCTTGCCGCCATCCATTCGCTCGAAGGCGACCAGGTTGCCGGATTCGTCCACGACGGCAATGCACATGGGTACGCCAATATCCCGGGCCTTGTCTGCGGCGCCTTTGATCAGCAGGCGGGCATCACTGATGTCCAGGCGTTTGATGGTCATCATGGTCATCACCTCTATACGTTACTTGTTGTCTCGGATAACCGGAAATACTCACCGCACCGTGGCAACACGTCTATCTTTTTCATTACTGGTCCGACCAGTTTGTTGCACGCAGATTTTTGGGAAACCGGCTAACCCTGCATGATTCATGGGGTTTGTCGGCATTGGCAAACTTGGCGTAAACTGCTCCGCATAACCCGAAACTGGTCAGACCAGCAGAAAAGTCATGGGCATATCCAGAGAAATCTCCTACAAACTCGAACACCTGATTCTGGAAGGCGGGCTGGCCCCGGGCCAGAAGATTCCTTCTGAGCGCCAGCTGGTGGCCCGGCTTGGCGTATCACGCTCGGTCGTACGGGAGGCCCTGCACGAATTGCAGGCCCGGGGTGTCATTGAAACCCGCCACGGCAAGGGATCATTCGTGGCCAGTATCGTTCCGGAATCCGGCACCTCCGGCAGCAACAGCCCGCTGATGTACCTTTATCAGGGCCACACCCGCACCCTTTACGACCTGCTGGAAGTGCGCGAACAGCTGGAAGGCCAGGCTGCTTTTCTGGCCGCCCAGCGCGCCACCAACCAGGACCGGCACCGACTGACCCAGGCCTTCCGCGCACTGGAAGCCACCGACCCGCTCAGCAATGCGCGACCGGATCATCGCTTTCACCATGCCATCGTAGAGGCGTCCCACAATCCGATTCTTGTGCACATCCTGGATGGCCTTAAGAACATGATGCTGCTGACCGTCCAGGCGTCGGTGTCTAATCTCAATCCGAGAGAGGATATGCGCCGTACTATCATGCGCCAGCACCGGCAACTGTATGAGGCCATCATGGCCTCAAAGCCAGACCAGGCCCGCAAGGTTGCGACTGCCCATGTGCGCTTTGTACGGCACACCATGAAGGAGATGGAGAAAGAAGGGGACAAACTGCTGCGCATTCCCGCACCGGAAGAACTGGAAGCCCTGATGACAGAATCGACGGATGCCTGAAGCCGCAAAATACTTGCATTGATCAATGATTACGCCAGAATGACCTTCAGGAAACTGCTGCTATTTTCACCAAAACCCTACAAAGCGGTATTGATTTCCACGGCTACAGTCCGTAAAACATGCGCCTTTGAATGACAGCCCCCAGGAGTCACCCCATGGCGGAACCCGCGCCTCTGATTTGCAGGGACGTCCACAAGACCTTTGATCAGCTTGAAGTCCTCAAGGGCATCTCTCTGGAAACCCGCAAGGGCGATGTGGTTTCCCTGATCGGCAGCTCCGGTTCAGGTAAAAGTACCTTTCTGCGCTGCATTAACCTGCTGGAAACACCCACCTCCGGCGACATTATCGTGCACGGTGACCCAATCCGGTTCAAAAACAACCGCAAGGGCGAGCGCATTCCGGCCGATAACCGGCAGGTAGAACTGATTCGCGCCCGGCTTTCCATGGTCTTCCAGGGTTTTAACCTGTGGTCCCACATGACCGTTCTGGAAAACATTATAGAAGCCCCGGTAAATGTCCTGAAAATTCCTAAAAAGGAAGCCATCGAGCGGGCCGAGGCGTATCTGAACAAAGTCGGCATCTATGAGCGCAAGGATTACTACCCGGCCCAAATGTCCGGCGGCCAGCAGCAGCGTGCGGCCATTGCCCGTGCCCTGGCCATGGAGCCGGAAGTGATGCTGTTTGACGAACCCACCTCGGCCCTGGACCCGGAGCTGGTGGGCGAAGTATTGAAAGTTATGCAAAGTCTGGCCGAGGAAGGCCGCACCATGATTGTCGTTACCCACGAGATGGCTTTTGCAAGGGATGTGTCTACTCAGGTCCTGTTCTTGCATCAGGGCGTGATTGAGGAGCAGGGATCACCGGACAAGGTGTTCGATCACCCGGAATCCGAGCGCATGAAGCAATTTCTTGCTCCCAAGTTCTGAATCCCGGTGCTATCTTGAAACCGGTAATGAAACTGAAACTTCCACAAGGAATAAAGCCTTAACGGCAAATTACTGGAGAAGTGACACATGAAAAAACTGATTGTTGCAGCAAGCTGTGCCCTGGCCATGATGACCGGCACCGCCCAGGCCCAGGATCTGCGGATCGCCTTTGATGTTCCCTACGAGCCGTTCGAGTACCGTGATGACAACGGCGAACTGACCGGTTTCGAAGTGGAGCTGGCAACCGCCATGTGCGAAGAACTGCAGGCCAACTGCGAGTTCGTTATCCAGGCGTGGGACGGCATGATTCCCGGCCTGCTGGCCCGTAAATTCGACCTGATCATGTCTTCCATGTCGATCACTCCGGAGCGCGCCGAGCGGGTACTGTTCTCCGAGCCGTACTACATCACCCCGGGCGGCTGGTTCGGCCCTGAGTCTTTCAACACTGACGTCACCGATATGGACGCCATGAAAGACAAGACCGTGGGCGTGCAGCGCGGCACCACCATGGACACCTACGTAACCGAGAACATGGGTGGCGTGGTGAACATCAAGCGCTACACCACCGCTGAAGACATGGTCCTGGACCTGGAAGGCCAGCGTCTGGACGTGGTTTTCGTAGACTACCCGGTGGGTGAGCAGACCGTTCTGAACAAGGAAGGCTACAAGGAAGTGGGCGAGCCGGTTAAGCTGGGCGAAGGTGTGGGCGTTGCCATGCGCAAGCGTGATGCCAAGCTGGCTGACGACGTGAACGCGGCCCTGAAGAAGCTGAAAGAAGATGGTACCTACGACACCATCATGCAGAAATACTTCAACTACGACATCAAGATTTAACCTGACCCCGGGAGCAGCCTGATGGCTGCTCCCCTGCTTTCCGGACATTCCCATGCTTGATCTGAAAGGCTATGGCCCGGCCCTTGCCGAAGGCGCCGTGGTGACCATTGAACTGGCCTTCCTCTCATTGGCGCTCGCCCTTACCCTGGGCCTGCTTGGCGCCTCGGCGAAGCTCTCTGGTAGCCGGGTGCTGACCGGTGTCGCCACGGCCTACACCACGCTGATTCGTGGCGTGCCAGACCTGGTGATGATGCTGCTGTTCTATTACGGCGGCCAGGTGGCGGTGAATGCCCTGTCGGACTATTTGTGGGAAACCCGTGAAATCGACTTCTTTTTCCAGTTCGATCCGTTCATCTCTGGCGTGGTGACCATCGGGCTGATTTTCGGCGCCTATATGACGGAAACCTTCCGGGGCGCGTTCCTGGCCGTAGAAAAGGGCCAGATTGAGGCCGCCAGGGCCTATGGTTTTTCCACCTGGCACACCTTCCGCCGAGTGATGATTCCGCAGATGCTGCGCCATGCCCTGCCCGGCATCGGCAATAACTGGCAGGTGCTGCTGAAGACCACGGCGCTGGTGTCGATCATCGGCCTGACCGATATGGTGCGGGTGGCGGAAGAAGCCGCCAAGGCCGAGCGCATGCCGTTCCACTTCTTCATTCCGGTGGCGGCGGTTTACCTGGCGCTGACGGCGGGTTCGGAGTTGTTCATCAAGTGGCTCGACAAGCGGGCCAATGTCGGCGTGGTTCGGGGGAATTAAGTGATGCCTGATTTCATTGCCGAGTGGCTGAACCAGAACGATATTTTTACTGCCATGACCCTCATGGAGTACTGGGATGGCCTGGTCACTACGGTACACCTGGTGTTCCTGTCGCTGGTGATTGGCCTGGTTGTGGCGGTGCCACTGGCGATCCTGCGCACCGTGAAGAATCCGTTCGTGTCTGGCCCTATCTGGCTGTACACCTATCTGTTCCGTGGCACACCGCTGCTGATCCAGCTGTATATCATTTACTATGGTGTGGCCCAGATTCCGGGTATTCAGGACACTTTCTGGTGGGAGATTTTCAAGGAACCGCTGTACCCTGCCCTGCTGGCGTTTACCCTGAATACCGCTGCCTATACCACGGAGATTATCCGGGGGGCGATTATTTCCACGCCCAATGGCGAGATTGAGGCGGCGAAGGCTTACGGTATGAACTGGTTCCTGCGGATGCGGCGGATTATTCTGCCGAGTGCGGCGCGGCGGGCGGTTCAGGCATACTCGAATGAGGTGATTTTTATGCTTCATGCGAGTGCGATTGCCAGTGTGGTGACGATTGTGGATCTTACGGGGGCGGCGCGTAATATTTATTCGCGGTTCTATGCTCCTTTTGAGGCGTTTATTTTTGTGGCGCTTTGCTACATGGCTTTGACGTTTATTCTGGTGTTTGTTTTCCGCAAATTGGAAAATCATCTTTTGCGGCATCAGCGGCCTTTGAACTCCTGAGTCCAGGTTACTGATTCCTGGCGGCCGGCATTGGTGCCAAGGCCAGCCAGCAGGGAGCGCCTTCCGGGAACCGCTACGAGCACATCCATGTGCGCTTCTCTCAGGCCATCCTTGGCCTTCGAAATTCCCGGAAGGCGCTCCCTGCCGGCTGTCCCCAAACATCTGACGGGGCTTCCTGTTTCGCCTCTTCTCTGCGGAGAGTCTATGAACGCTTCAAACCATCTCTTTGACTTCCACCCCGACTGGCTGGCTCACACCCTGGCCTCTGCCTCCTCTGACCTACCCGAAACCAAGCGACAGCTGCCGGACGGAACACAGGTTTCACGGAAGGCCAACGGCGTGTTGTGGCTGACGCCGCCGGCCGGGCGGGAGAATGTGAATAATGAAGCGCTGATTGTGTCGGCCGGGGTTCATGGGAATGAGACGGCGCCGATTGAGGTTTTGAACGGGTTGGTGTCGGAGTTGTTTGCCGGGGAGTGGCAGCTGGGGTGTCCGGTGTTGCTGATTCTGGGTAATCCGCCCGCGATGGTGGCGGGGCAGCGGTTTGTGGATGTGAATATGAACCGGCTGTTTAACGGGGCCCATGGGCAGGCGAAGTATAAGGGGTTGCCGGAGGCGCGGCGGGCGCAGTTTCTGGAGGAGATGTGCCGGCAGTTTGCGACGGCGCATCATGGGCTGGCGTTGAGTCACTATGATTTGCATACGGCGATTCGGCCGTCGAAGCGGGAGCGGTTTGCCTTGTATCCGTTTGTGCCGGGGCGGTCGGTGCCGGCGGCTCAGTGTGAGTTTTTGCTGGAGGCAGAGGTTGAGACATTGCTGCTTCAGCATCAGGAATCCACGGTGTTTTCGTCGTTTACATCCAGCCTTTTGAAGGCCGAGAGTTTTACGGTGGAGCTGGGTAAGGTTGAAGCGTTCGGGCGGAATGATTTGCGACGGTTTCGGGGTATTGAGCGGGCATTGCGTCGTCGGTTTTCTGGAGCGGCCGCACCACAGGCCCGGCCGCCGTTTGACCGGTTAACGGTGTTCGAGGTGGTGCATGAGGTGTTGAACACGGGGCCGTCGTTCCGGTTTCATGTACCGGATGAGGTGGCGAATTTTACCCAGTACCAGCCCGGCACGGTGATCTGGGAAGATGACAAAACCAGCTACCGGGTGGGTACGGCGCCGGAGGCGGTGGTGTTTCCCAATCCCCATGTGCCGGTTGGGCAGCGCGTGGGTTTGATGATTCGGGCGAAGAACGAGTTCAGGGCCGGGTAATTACCCGGCCCTGTTGTCTCAGGCCGGGGCGTTTTCCGGTTCCGCCACCGGCAGTTTGATCACCTTGGTGCACACCGACGGAATCACCAGCAAGGTCAGTACCGTAGAAGCCAGCAAGCCACTGATAATGGCCCAGGCCATGGGTGGCCACAGCGTGGAGCTGGAGAACGCCAGCGGCAGTAGGCCTGCCACGGTGGTGGCTGTGGTCAGCAGGATGGGCCGGGTGCGTTGTTCTACCGCGGTGCGCACAGCATCGGCAATGGCCCGGCCCTTTTCCAGCTCCCTGTCCATCACATCCAGCAATACGATCGCGTTGTTCACCACAATGCCCACCAGCGCAATTACCCCCAGCAACGACTGAAAGCCGAACGGAGAGCCGGACAGCACCAGCCCCGGGAAGATTCCCACGGTGGCCAGCGGCACCGTCAGCAGGATGATGCCAACCCGACGGAAGGAGTTGAACTGCAGTAGCAGGAAAAACAGCAGCAACAGGATGCCGATGGGCGCTGCGGTCAGCAGGGCACTGTTGGCATTGTTGGAGCCTTCGGCATCGCCGCCCAGCTCTACCCGGGTACCGGCGGGCAGGGGTTGTTCGTCCAGTGCTGCGAACAAGCCGTCCAGGGCCTGGCTGAAGCTGTAGCCTTCTTCCAGGTTCGCCGTTACTGCATTCACCCGCACGCCATTTCTCAGGTATCGGGCCGCCGGCTCCCAGGTGGTTTCAACCGTGGCCACGGCCGACAGCGGAATGGCATCCCCCTGGTCGTTGTAGGTGTTCACCGACAACAGACGTGACAGCGACAGCGCGGTGCCTTCCCGGGAGCGCAGAATGATGGGGATAGGATCATCTTCCTGCCGGTAACGCTCGGCCACCACGCCATAGCTCTGGCCGTACAGGCTCTGTGCTACGTCTGCACGGGTCAGGCCGTAACGGGCGGCGGTGGCGTCGTCTACGTTGATGGCAATACTGGGCACACCGATGTCCAGGTCGTGCCGTACGTCGACGGTGCCGGTTACGCCACGCAGCACACTGAACACCTGCTCGGTGGCACGGGCACGGGTAGCGTCATCGGGGTGATAAATTCGCACTTCAACCGGCGCGGTACGCGGCGGCCCCTGCCCCAGGATACCGGCAGAAATATCTAGCTCCGGCACGGTGGGCGCCAGCTCATGGCGAATCCAGTCTACGAGGTCTGTGGTGTCTTCGAGCGCCGGCGTGCGCACCACCAGCCTGGCCCGGTTAGGTGCCTGGGGCGCTCGCTGCAGGTTGTAGTAAAACGCCGGGCCGGTGAAACCGACAAACCGGTGCACTTCCAGGGTTTCCGGGCGGGCGCGAATGGCCCGCTCCAGCTCCGCAGCGGCCTCGGAGGTTTGTGCCTGGTCGGTGCCTTCGGGCAGATACACTTCCACAATCACCCGAGGCCGGTCTGCGTTGGGGAAAAACTGCTGGGCCATGAACGGCGTCATGCCCACGCTGATGGCCACCAACAAAGTGCCCGCGACAATCAAGCGGCCCGGATAGCGATACACCAGGCCACCCAGCGAACGGGCCAGGCCCATCAACCGGTCTTTGTGGATATTCTTTCGCGGCTTGAGGAACCGGGCTGCCAGCAGCGGCACGGCGGAAATGGCCAGCAGGTAACTGACCGACAGCGTGAGCATGATCATCACCGGCACGCCACGGGTGAAATCAGCCGCACCACCCTTGGCCATCAGCAGGGGCGCGAAGGCCGCCAGCGTGGTGCCGGTAGACGCACCCAGTGGCCCGGCCAGCTCGCCAACGGCCTTGCGCAGGGCATCCAGCCGGCGCATGCCTTCGTCCAGGTGACCCTGGATGTTCTCCACAATCACGATGGCGTTATCAATCAGGATACCGAGCGAGATCACCATGCCGATCACGGCAATCTGGTGCAGCACACCACCGCCCAGGTCGTACAGCCCCACACTGATCAGGGCCACCATGGGCAGGATGGATGCCACCAGCAACCCCATGCGAATACCCATGCCGGTAAACACCACCGCTACGATAATCAGCACCGACAGCACCAGGCTCCATGCCAGGTCGTCCAGCCGGTCGGATACCTTGCCGGGCTGGAAGAACATTTCGCGGATTTCGTAGGGCTCGAAATCAGCACGCACCCGTTCCAGCCGCTCGCGAATGCGCTCACCGAAACGGATGGCGTCGGTGGAACCTTCTTCCATGATCACCGAAAGCAGCACGACCCGCTCACCATCAAACCAGGTTTCCGGCTGCCGGGGCTCCGCCGGGCCGCGCCAGACTTCCGCGGCTGCCGCCAGGGGCACCTGGGAGCCATCCGGCAACTCGATGGGCGTAGCGCGAATGGCGTCGATATCAGCAAACTCGGTATTGGGAAGAACCGACAACCGCTTGCCTTCCACCACCACAAAGCCCCCGGGGATGGTCTGGTTTCGCCGGGCCAGGGTATCCAGGATGCGTTTGGGCGCTACGCCAAGGCGGTAAAGCGCGGCGTCGTCCAGCGCCAGGGTAATCTGTTCGTCGGCGTCGCCTTCCAGGTCGATACGGGAGATGCCGGGAATATCCAGCAGGTTCTGCTTCAGTTTCTCCGCCACACCGGAGAGTTCGGTGACGGACGACGAACCACCCACCGCCAGCACCACCGCAGGAATATCGATCAACCGGTCATCCAGGGTCATCAGGCCAACATCGTCCGGGAAATCCTGCCGTGCCCGCTCCATGGCCTGGCGCACCCGGTCCCAGGCGCTGTCGGTGTCGTAGATGTGATCACGCAGTTTCAGGCGGGCCAGCGCCACGCCGGTGCGTGCTGTGCCCTGGCTCCAGTCCAGCTCTTCCACCTGGCGCAGTTCATCGGTCAACGGGCGCAGCACCAGGCGCTCAACCGCCTCGGCGCTGGCGCCCGGATAGCTCACGGTCACCATGCCGGCCCGGTACGGAAAGGTAGGGTCTTCCTGGCGTGGCATGGTGCTGTAGGCGGCAATGCCCAGCACACAGAGCATGGTTACCACCATGCCCAGCAAGCGCTGGTAATTCAGCAGGCGGCGGGTCATCAGCGCACCTCCACGGTGTCGCCATCCACCAGCCGGGTCATACCGGCATAGACCACCTGGTCACCCGGATTCAGGGCACCGGCATGGATCATTACCCGTTCACCGATCACCCGGTCCACTTCCACCGGCACCTTGTAGGCCACGGAATTTTCAACCCGAAACACGCTGGTGCCCGTGCTGTCCCGCATCACCGCCAGCAGGGGCACGGTGACCGCAGATTCCTGAACCGGGGTAATGCCGACCTCCACCGGTTCACCGGCAGAAAGGGAATTCGGTGGCAGGCTCACCAATACCGGATGCAGCTCGCCACGGATGGAACTGCCCTGGGCAATTTCCACCACCGTGCCGGTAGCCGGCTCCCGGTTGCGGTCCTGCACCAGCCAGACCGGCAGCTCCTGCCCGAGCCGCACATGGCCCAACAGATGCGCAGGCACCCGCACCTCCACTTCCCGGCCCAGCGGCGAAGACAGGCGTACCACTGGCTGCCCGGCGGCGACAAATTCGTCCCGCTCTACCAGCAAGGCTTCTACCTGGCCGGCAAACGGGGCTTTCAATACGCTTTCTTCCAGTAACCGGGTGGCTTCCGCCAGGGAGGCCCGGGCCGTGGCCATGCTGGCCCGCAGGGAATCCCGCCGGGCGGCGATCTGTTCCAGGCTCTGTTCCGAGACCACACCGCGCTGGTGCAAGCGGCTGGAACGCTCCCATTCCCGCTGGGCCTGGTCGTACTGGGTTTTCAGTTCATCCAGCCGGGCCGCAGCAGAATCCCTTGCCGGTTCCAGGGCCGGGTTATACACACTGGCCAGCACATCTCCGGCTTTCACTGTCTGCCCCAGTTCCACCGGTCGCTCTTTCAGCGTACCGCTCACCTGAAAAGTCAGGGTGGCCCGTTGGGCCGCCCGCACAATACCGGAGAAGCGCAGCGGAATTTCCACCACCTGGCCACCGGTTACCTCGGCCACCCGAACCGATACCGGCTGGTCTGCAGCCTGTTCGGAGGCACTGCTGTTGCAGCCGGATAAAGACACGACAGCCAGCAGCATGCTGGCCAGAGTTATTGGCAATGAACGCGCGAAGAGAGACATGACTGGTCAGCCCCGTTCCCTGAATAGATGATTTGTTGGCGCCTGTTTCCGTCAGAAGCCGCCGTTGTTTTCCCGACATCATGTCACTCTTTGACAAATTGTCAATAATCGGCTTTTATCCTCTATCAGTTATCATTCAGGCCATGACCACAACACCGGAAGCACCATGAACGAGCCGTTGAAAACACGCAGGGAACGGGAAAAACAGGCAAGGTACGATGCCATTCTGGACGCCGCCGAGCTGGTGTTTTCCGAGAAAGGCTACGATCGCACCTCCATGGACGACATCGCCCGCACCGCCAGCCTGAGCCGCGCGTTGCTGTATGTGTACTTCAAGGACAAAGCCGCCATTCAGCGGGGCATCATGCTGAGGGCCGGGCAAAGCCTGGTGGAAAGATTCGAGAACGCCCTGAGTACGGCAGATACCGGGCTGGCCCAGATCCGGGCCATGGGGGATGCCTATTACCGTTTTTACCGGGAAGCGCCGGATTACTTTTCAGCCCTGACCAAGGCCTCAACCGCCATGGCAGAGGCGGAGGAAGACCAGGCCCTGGATATGCTGTGTTCGAAGAACGAACTGATGCAGCTGATGGAAGCGGCCATCCACAAGGGCCTGGAAGACGGCACCATGAGCCGGGAGCGCATTGCCTCGCCGGCCCAGACCGCGCTGTATCTGCGCGGTGCCCTGCACGGGGTGATCATGCTGTGCCAGGCAGAAGCGGGTGAAAACCCGGACTTTCCCGCCGACAACCTGATTCATCACACCATGGACATGCTCACTCGCTCGATTGCCAGCTGAAGCCTGTCACAGCTGGAAATCGTAGATCGAGCCCAGCCCCAGTATACCGGTCAGTTCATCCAGGGCCTTGCGCACTTCGTCCAGCAGCATGGGGTCTGCCAGGTCCTGCTGGCTCAGCTCATCCCGGTAGTGGGCATTTACCCACGCGGTCAGGCGTTCGTACAGGGCATCGGTCAGAACCACACCCTGATTGATGGCACGCCGCTCTTCATCGCTCAGCACCACTCGCAGCCGCAAGCAGGCCGGGCCGCCGCCGTTGCGCATGGACTGCTTTACATCGAACACTTCCACTGCGGTAATGGGGCCATTCTGTTGCAGCAGGCTGTCCAGGTAACGGCTGACCGACGTTACCTCGCGGCACTCGCCCGGCACCGCCAGCAACATGCCATCCGGGGTATTCAGCAACTGGCTGTTGAACAGGTAAGAAGCGACCGCGTCCTCGATGGGCACTTCCGATGCCGACACCCGGACCGGCTGCAGCTCTGTTCTGGCCAGCCGCGCCCGGATATCGGAAAGCACCTTCTGCTCATCCAGAAACGCCAGCTCGTGGTAGAACAGGCAATTGCCATTACCCACGGCAATCACGTCATTGTGGAAGACACCAGCGTCAATCGCAGCAGGATTCTGCTGGGCAAACACGGCATGGCCGTCACCCAGCCCGTGCAGGCGGGCAATGGCCTGCGATGCTTCCAGGGTTTGCCGGGCCGGGTATTTCACCGGCGCCGGGGCGTTCTCGTTAAACGCCACCTGGCCATACACGAACAGCTCAACACCCGGCTCACCATAGCCGGCACACAGACGGGTGTGGTTGGCGGCACCTTCATCGCCAAAATGGCTGACCGAAGGCAGGGCCGGATGGTGGGCAAAATAGCTTTCGTCGGTAAAGATCGCCTTCAGTGCCCGCCCGGTCACCCTGTGCTCGATGGAGCGATGGAACTTGGCACTCAGGTTGGCCGGCGTGAAGTGCACCCGGTGGTCTGAAGTATCAGCGCTTGGCGATACCGTGGCGGCATTGGCTGTCCACATGGCGGAGGCAGACGAGACTGCCGCCAGAATCGCCGGATCGGTTTGCGCCACCTTGTCCAGAACCTGCCGGTCGCTGCCAGTAAACCCCAGCGCCCGTAAGGTGGCCATATGGGGCCGCTCGTGGGGCGGCAGAACCGCCTGCACATAGCCCCTGTCTGCCAGCTTTTTCATTTTGGCAAGGCCCTGCAAGGCTGCCTCTTTGGGGTTGGACACGGCGTTCACGTTAGACTTCGACGCCACGTTACCCCAGGATAACCCGGCGTAATTATGGGTCGGGCCGACCAGGCCGTCGAAGTTCACTTCAACTACGTGTGTTGCCATCTCTCTCACCTTCGGTGCGGAATTCGTAATTGATCTTTCAGGGGCGCCAGCCGAACCGGGTCTCCGGACTCTACCCGAAGCGCATCTGCCACATCCCGGGGCAACCGGATGGTATCCGGCTCGATGCAGTCCACGGGGATGGTGGTTACCCGGAAATCCCGGAACGAGCGGTTGGAGATCATCACCCGCTGCTCCGGCGGCACATCGAGATCGACCGGTTTACTCACCACCATGGCGTGCCGGTTGACGGATTCGCGGATACTGCGGATGTTGTGAATGAAGGCTTCCACCACCGGGCCGCCGTCGAAGATATCGACCATGCCGTTAAAGTTGAAGCCCTCGGCTTCCAGCATCTTCAGGGCCGGCAGGGTGTTGTCGTGCACCCGGCCAATCACCGCCCGGGCGCTGTCGGGCAGCATGGGCAAGTAAATGGGGTATTTCGGCATCAGTTCAGCAATGAAGGACTTATTGCCCAGGCCGGAAAGCCGGTCCGCCCGGCTGAACTCCATGTCGAAGAACTTGCTGCCAAGGGCATCCCACAGGGGGCTCTGGCCATTGGCGTCCGACACGCCACGCATTTCTGCGAACACCTTGTCGGAGAAATGCTTGCGAAATTCGTCCAGGAACATGAACCGGCACCGGGACAGTAACAACCCGTTGCCGTCGCCCTTGTAATTGTCTGCCAGCAGCAACGAGCAGATTTCGGTGGTGTCGGTCATGTCGTTGGACAGGTGCAGGGTGGGCGTCCGCACGTGCACACCCAGCTCGCGGGAGGCGTTTACTGTCAGGCTTAGGCGATAGTTGTAGAATACTTCCTCGAGCCCCACACGGGCTTCGATGCCGCTGATGCCCACCGCCTGCCCGGTTTCGGTGTCTTCCAGCGCAAACAGGTAAAGGCCCGCCTCCGGGGCACAACGCTGACTGAAGGAGTCCCGGGCACGGTCGATCTTGCGTTGCAGCAGCCCCGTGTCTGCCGGCAGTGTGGTCAGGCCTTTGCCGGCATTCTGCGCCATGGCATACAGGGCATCCAGGTCGTTTTCCTGCAGTGGCCGGATCAAAAGCATGTTGGTGCCCTCCCCTTTTTCGTGGTCATAGCGGAGAGATCCTTGCCCGGTCGCCGGCACTCTTTTCCAGCCCCATCCAGGCACTGACCGGCACTTTCACATCGTCGGTGAGGGTTTCTGCCATCGGGGTAAGCAGGCACCGGAAATGCTCACCTTCACCGGCCGCAACCAGGCAGTTTTCACCATGCTCGTCGTGGCTGCCATGCAGGGTTTTCGGGTGGCTGGTGATCAGGGTTCGCAGGCCATCCGTGCGGGCCTCCAGAACCGGCCCGCCATCAAAGATATCCAGGTAATTACCCGGCAGGAAGCCTTCCTGCTGAAGCAACTCATAATTTGCCTGGGTCTGGCGGTGGGGCTGACCGATGGCGGCCTGGGCGGAGTCGCTCAGCAGGGTGACGTAGATGGGGTTAGGCGGCATCAGCTCGGCGATGAAGGTTTTGCTGAGCTGGCCGGAGTACTGGTCTGCGGTTTCAAAATCCATGTTGAAGAAGTGCCGGCCCAGGCTGTCCCAGAAGGGTACGCTGCCGTCTTCGTTCTGAACGCCCTGAATTTCCACCACCATGCGCGAGCTGAACCAGTCCCGGTGGCTGGCAATGAACAGCATCCGGGCCCGGGAGAGCAGCTCGAAAGCGGTCGTCTCGCGCAGTTCGGGGCGCAGGCTGAAGGCGCACAGCAAGGTGTGGTCGGTTAGTCCGTGGCTGGGGTAAAGCACCTCGACTCGCCGGGAGGTGCCCAGTTCGTGGGAGGCGTGGATCAGGTGGTCGCGGCGGTAGTTGTAGAAGGGTTCGCCGTTGCCGGCCCGGCTGTCTATGCCGGCGGTACCTGCTATCTGGCCGGTTTCGGTGTTTTCCAGCACCAGCAGGATGCGCCGTGGGGTTTTGGGAGCCTGGGCGGCGAGAGACGCCTGGGCGTGGCTGATGCGTTCGGCCAGGCGTTGTTCGGTTTTGGGTAGCGTAGAAGATAGCCTGGCGCCCTGGGTTCCGGCTATGTCCAGTATTTGTTGCAGGTCATCCAGTTTTGCTGGACGGACTCGCCACATAATCCTCGCTCCCTTGCTGTAAAACGACGGAGCATGACGCCCGCCCATGGAGCAGGAATCCCTGTCCGGGAACCGCTACGAGCACATCCATGTGCGCTTCTCTCAGGCCATCCATGGCCTTCGAAATTCCCGGACAGGGATTCCTGCTCCACGGGCTACCGTGTGCTATGCCGTCAGCTTTTTAACCGCTGCCTCGAAACGCTCCAGCGCTTCTTCAATGTCGACTTCCGGGATGATCAGTGACGGCGCAAGACGAATCACGTTGGCGCCGGCCATCAGCACCATCACGCCTTCTTCCAGCCCGGCATTCAGGAAGTCCTTGGCCTTGCCCTGCCACTGTTCGGTCAATACACAGCCTAGCAGTAAACCAGCGCCGCGCACTTCGGAGAACACACCGTAACGCTCGCCGATGTTCATCATACCTTTGCGGAGCTTGTCGGAGCGGGCGTTGACGCCTTTGAGAATTTCCGGCTGGCTGACGGTGTCGATCACCTTCTGGGCCACGGCACAGGCCAGGGCGTTGCCGCCGTAGGTGCTGCCGTGGGTGCCGACGCCGAGGCTTGCGGCGACTTTGGCTGTGGTCAGCATGGCGGCGACCGGGAAACCGCCGCCCAGGCCTTTGGCGCTGGACAGGATGTCGGGGGTTACGCCGTACATTTCATAGGCGTACAGGTGGCCGGTGCGGCCGACACCGGTTTGCACTTCGTCGAACACCAGCAGAGCGTTGTTTTCGTCGCACAGCTGGCGCAGGCCCTTGAGGAATTCGGGATCGGCCGGCAGTACGCCGCTTTCGCCCTGGATGGGCTCAACCACCACGGCACAGGTTTGCTCCTTGGAGATCAGGGCTTTTACCGAGTCCAGGTCGTTGAAATCTGCGTGATGGATGCCGCCCGGGGCCGGTTCGAAGCCTTCCACGTATTTATGCTGCCCGCCCACACTGACGGTGAACAGGGTGCGGCCGTGGAAGGCGTTTTTGAAGGAGATGATTTCATGCTTCTCCGGGCCATAGTGTTCCCACGAATAACGACGGGCCAGCTTGAAGGCGGCTTCGTTGGCTTCGGCACCGGAGTTGGCGAAGAATACCCGCTCGGCGAAGGTGTGGTCGCACAGGGTTTTGGCCAGGCGCAGGGCCGGTTCGTTGGTCATTACGTTGGACAGGTGCCAGATTTTCTCGGCCTGTTCCTGCAATGCACCAACCAGTCCCGGGTGGGCATGGCCAAGGCTGGTGACCGCAATGCCGCCCTGGAGATCGACGTATTCTCGCCCGTCCTGATCCCAAACGCGGGAGCCCTCGCCTCGCACCGGAATGATGTTTCCGGGGGCGTAGTTGGGCACCATAACTTCATCGAAAAGTTCGCGGGACACGGGTTCTCTGTTCATCGGTTTCTCTCAGTGACTCATTGCTAAGTGACAGGGTGAATCTGCCCATAATACGCCACTCAGGGCATAAGAACAGCCGGTTGTGCCACAGCGGGCAACTCGATGATGCGGTGATGGTTTTTGTCTTTCCCCAGAACTGCCTTGGCCAGCAGTTTGTAGGAATCCAGGTCGAAGGTGACCGGTTCGTTTCCAGGCTGAAAGTCTTCCAGTTCCTCTTCACTGCGCAGGCTTTCAGACAGCCGTAGCCCGCGGCTGGACTGATGGTCTCCCGAGAAATGGGATGCCACCCGCTGCGCTATGTTGGTGCTTTTGCCAACGTACAACAGCACATCGTTGTCACCGTAAAACCGGTAAACCCCCGGGCCATGGGGCAGGCCGGCGAATAATTCGGCAGGGACGTTTGAGGGCGTGCTCTGGCGCTGCCAGAGCTTCCGAATAGCGTTGTTGATGGCATCCGAACCGTGCTCTGCCCGGGCATGCTCGAAGAACGCGAGCATCGCGGCTACATCACCCATGGCCCGATGCCGCTCCACCTCAGGTAAATTGTGACGGGTAATAAGGGCGTCCATATTGTGCCGGCTGTGCTCAGGATACAGCGCCCGGGACAGGCGCACCGTGCACAAAACCTTCGCACTGAACGGCCGGCCCAAACGACGAAATTCGGACTTATCGCTGGCGTGGCCAATGCCCAAGAGACCAACCAGAACGTGTTCCTGAACTACCAGTGGACTCCGGTGAAGAACACCATGATGGGCGTTGAATACGGCTACTGGGACACAGAAAATGTGGATGGCGACAGCAAAGACGCCAACCGCATCATGTTCGCAGCACAGTACAACTTCTGATCCTTCCTATCAGAAGTTAACTCAGAATTACCCCGGCCCCGGCCGGGGTTTTTCGTTTCTGGCTGGTGCACACGCACCATTCTGGCTCAACCTCCAAGTCCCACACCTGCTCGATTCGGGCTCTTCCCTCAAATATTCAAGACCTTACAAGCCAGCAAACAATCTGGCACAGCTCATGCAAATACCAAATTGCAAGCCGGTGAAAACCACTCACCGCATCAACCGCTGCAACTCTGTGAGGTAATGCCATGAAACTTGCCAAAGACCAAAGCCTGTTGTTTGAACTTACCCAAGCCGCAGAAGCCTATGCCATGCAGGATCTACACGATTACTTTGACTGGATGTACTTCGCGAACTAACCAGGGGACGATGCAGGGCGGGGCCAAAGGCCCCGCCCTGCAAACTGCTTACTCACCCGCCCGGAGCCTGCTACGGACGCTTCGGGTTGTCATCACGCCGAGAACCTCCATCAACGACAGAATCCCCCGGTCATGCTGTTTCGGTGCTTTGCCCCTGGCAATCCGGCCGATCTGCCGGGTGTACCAGCTCACTTCCATCAGGGCCATGTCATCAATCAGTCGAATCCCTGTTTTGATGGGCCTAACCGCGCTGGTCACCTGATCGCCTTTCATAATCCGGTTCGGCAAATCCGGCTCCACCACCAACGGCCTCGCCAGGCCCACCAGGTCCGTGGCGCCGGAAGCCAACGCGTCGGCCATTCCGGTCTCGGTGCGGAAGCCGCCCGTCACCATCAAGGGTACGTCAGTGAGCTTGCGCACTTTCTCTGCGAATTCCAGGAAGTAAGCCTCCCGCGCCAGGGTGCTGGCTTTTACCTCGCCGTCTTCCGCACCCCTGGCCATGGCTGGGTTCTCGTAGTTACCGCCGGAGATTTCTACCAGGTCAATCCCCTCTGCGACGAGTGCCTTGATCACCGCCAGCGATTCGTCCTCGGTAAAACCGCCGCGCTGGAAGTCTGCGGAGTTCAGTTTGATGCCGATATTGAACGCTTCACCGCAAACTTTCCGGATAGCCAGGTACACCGCCAGCACAAAGCTGCGGCGTTTCTCGGCAGAGCCACCCCACTCGTCTGTGCGCTGGTTGTGATGGGGCGACAGGAACTGGCTCACCAGGTAGCCGTGGGCGCCGTGGATTTGCACGCCGTCGAATCCGGCTTTCTGGGCAATGGCAGCACTGCGGGCAAAGCGCTGGATGATGTCTTTAATTTCCGGGCCGGTCAGGGCGCGGGGTGTGGCAAACATGCTGCGGAGCTCTTTTTTGAATGGTATCGCGCTGGGCGAGACCGGGTCCTTGTTCAGCATTTTGGGGCTTTGCTTGCCGGGATGGTTCAATTGCATCCAGATCTGTTTGCCTCCCTTTTGCCCGGCCTTGGCCCAGGCGGTCAGAAGCTCGAGATCGCTTTCATCCTCAATAACCACGTTCTGTGGCTCCCCGATGTGCCGGCGGTCGATCATTACATTACCCGTGATCGACAGCCCTGAACCACCTTCGGCCCAGGCCTGATATAGGGTCGCCAGTGCTTTGGTGGGGTGGTTATCAATGGTTCCCAGGGTCTCGCTCATGGCGGACTTGGCAAAGCGATTGGGAATAACAGAGCCGTTAGGAAGCTTGAGTGGCTGAGAAAGCAGTTCTGCGGGAGTCATAAGGGCCTCAAGGTGGTTTGCGGGTTCCATGAGGCTGATAGTGGATCTGCCCGGCGAACCGGGCATTGGCCGAAGAGACTGATTTTATCAAAAGAAAGCCTGAATGCCGGGCAACACCGAATTCGTCACTGATGCCATTGCCGCCGAGCATGTCGCTGGCCAGCCATAAACGGCGACCCGACAGGGGCATCCGTCGGAGGCCGAAAGCCAGAACGAGCCTGATGACTGCGTTAGGGCTGATGATGCATAGTTGCACGAAATATCCACACATAGAGGTGCTTCATGGACACAATCAGTGTAAACAAGTTTAGAGATAACCTGGAAAATGTTGTTGAGCAGGTAATTAGCCAGCATGAACCGGTCAAGGTTACACGCCGAGCCGGAGAAGCTTTCGTGGTGATGAGTGCTGAGGACTGGGAGCGAGAGCAGGAAACCCTTCTCGCTCTCCAAAGTAAGAGCCTGATGCAGCAAATTGGTGGGGATTTGGCCAGATTCAAGGCCAGAACGAGAAAGCCGCCCCGCAACTAAAAAGCTACGGAGCGGCCCTCGACTCAGGACTACAGCAACAAGGTCCGAATATCCCCCAGCAGCTGCGTCAGCAGGTTGGTAAACCGGGCGGCATCTGCCCCGTTCACTGCACGGTGATCATAGGACAGCGACAGCGGCAGCATCAGCCGCGGCTGGAACTCTTTGCCGTCCCACACCGGCTTCATAGAAGCCTTGGAGACACCCAGGATCGCCACTTCCGGCGTGTTCACAATCGGGGTGAACGCGGTGCCGCCAATACCGCCCAGGCTGGTGATGGTAAAGCAGGCGCCCTGCATTTCTGCCGGCTTCAGCTGCTTGTCCCTCGCCTTCTGGGCCAGCTCGGCGCTTTCTGCCGCCAGCTCCCACAGGCCTTTCTGGTCGACATTCCGGATCACCGGAACCATCAGGCCATGAGGCGTATCCACCGCTATGCCGATGTGGATGTACTTCTTGCGCACCACCTCTTTGCGCTCCATGTCCAGGGACACGTTGAACTGAGGCAGTTCCGCCAGTGCCGCCGCGCAGGCCTTGAGCAGGAACGGCAGCGGGGTCATTTTCACGCCACGCTTTTCGCCGGCCGCTTTCTGGCCTTTGCGGAAGGCTTCCATTTCGGTGATGTCGGCATCGTCGAACTGGGTTACGTGGGGCACGTTCAGCCAACTGCGCTGCATGTTGGTGGCCGTGGCCGCCATCATGCGGGACATGCCTTCACGCTCGACCTCACCAAACTGACTGAAGTCCGGCAGTTTCACGCCCGGAATGCCCGAGCCGACCGCCACGCCGCCACCCTGCTGGGCCTGCTGCAACTGGCTCTTGACGTAGGCGTGCACATCATCCTTGATGATGCGGCCTTTCGGGCCAGAGCCTTTCACTCGGGTCAGGTCTGCACCCAGTTCCCGTGCCAGTTTGCGCACGGCGGGGCCGGCATGCACCTTGGTGCCCGGTGCCGGCGGCTCGTAGGTAGAGCCTTGCGGTTGAGGGGCCGCTTCAGGCTTGCTCTCTTTCTTCTCCGGCTTGCTGGCCTGGCTTTCGGCCTTGGCACTGTCACCGGAATCTGCCGCTTCGTCCTCATTATCACCATCATCTTCGATGGTCATTTCCAGCAGGTCGACACCTTCAGAAAGCTTGTCGCCTTCCTTTACCAGGATCTTGCCAACCTTGCCGGCATAAGGAGACGGGATTTCCATGGTGGCCTTGTCGGACTCCACGGTCACCAGCGGATCATCCTCGCCAATGGTGTCGCCTTCGGCCACGTTGATTTCGATCACCGGCACGTCGTCGAAGCCATCCAGCGAAGGCACCTTCACCACTTCGGTGCGGGAGCCGCCAGACTTTTTCTTCTTCGGTGCAGGCTTGCTGTCTTCAGACCTGGCCTCGGATTTCTCCTCGGCCTTTTCTTCAGGCTTGTCCGCTTCCGCATCGTCAGAGCCACCAGCGTCTCCGCTGGCAGACAACATGCCGATAACATCGCCTTCCTTCACCTTGTCACCCACCTTCACGGTGATCTTGGTGATCTTGCCAGCCGCCGGGGCTGGCAGTTCTACCGAGGCTTTATCAGATTCAACTGTCAGAATCGGATCTTCTTCTGCAACCGAGTCCCCTTCGCTGACGATGATTTCGATGATCTCGACTTCATCTGCACCGCCGAGATCGGGAACCTTGATTTCCTGTTCACTCATAGCGGTCTCCTTAGCTCAGCACCGGGTTCGGTTTGTTGCGATCGATTCCGTACTTGCGCATAGCTTCGAGAACCTGCTCCTGCTTGATTTCACCGTCTTTGGCCAGGGCTGCCAGCGCGGTTACCGCCACGTAGTAACGATCCACTTCGAAGAAGCTGCGCAGCTTCTCGCGGGTGTCACTGCGGCCGAAACCGTCGGTGCCCAGGGTCATGTAGGTTTTCGGGATGAATGCCCGCAGCTGCTCGGAGTGCAGCTTGATGTAGTCGGTAGACGACACCACCGGGCCCTGCGCATCTTCCATGCACTGGGTCACGTAGGCCTTGCGGGGCTTGTCGTCCGGGTGCAGGTGGTTCCAGCGCTCCACGTGCTGGCCATCACGGGCCAGTTCGTTGTAGCTGGTCACGCTCCACACATCGGAAGCCACACCCCAGTCGTCTTTCAGCATCTGTGCGGCGGCGCGCACTTCATTCATGATCGAGCCGGCGCCCAGCAGCTGAACCCGCGGGCTCTTCTTACGGCCCTTGGTTTCTACAGACTCGAACTTGTACATGCCTTTGATGATGCCGTCTTCACAGTCTTTCGGCATGGCGGGCTGTTCGTAGTTCTCGTTCTCGATGGTCAGGTAGTAGAAGACGTTCTGGTTGTCTTCGAACATCTCCTTCATACCGTGACGGATCACCACGGCCATTTCATAACCGTAGGCCGGGTCGTAGGCCTTACAGTTCGGAATGGTGTTCGCCAGTACGTGGCTGTGGCCGTCCTGGTGCTGCAGGCCTTCGCCGTTCAGGGTGGTACGGCCGGCGGTACCGCCGATCAGGAAGCCACGGGCCTGCATGTCGCCGGAAGCCCAGGCCAGGTCACCCACGCGCTGGAAACCGAACATGGAATAGAACACGTAGAACGGAATCAGCGGGAAGCTGTTGGTGCTATAGGACGTAGCCGCTGCCATCCAGGTAGACATGGCACCGTCTTCGTTGATGCCTTCCTGAAGGATCTGGCCCTTCTTGTCTTCCCGGTAGTACATGATCTGGTCGCGGTCCTGGGGCACATACTTCTGCCCTTCCGCGGTGTAGATACCCAGCTGGCGGAACATGCCTTCCATACCGAAGGTACGGGCTTCGTCCGGCACGATGGGTACTACACGCTTGCCGATGCGCTTGTCTTTTACCAGCGCGGTCAGGATGCGCACGAACGCCATGGTGGTGGAGATTTCACGGCCACCGGAGCCTTCCAGCACCTGCTTGAAGATATCCAGTTCCGGAATCTGCAGTGGCTGGCAATCCTTGTTGCGCTTGGGATAGAAGCCACCCAGCTCCTGCCGGCGCTTCTTCATGTACACCAGCTCCGGGCTGTCCGGCGCCGGGCGGTAGTAAGGTACGTCTTCAAGCTCTTCGTCTTTCAGCGGCACACCGAAGCGATCCCGGAAGGATTTCAGGGTATCGATATCCAGCTTCTTCAGGGAGTGCGCGGTGTTCTGGGCTTCGCCCGCTGCACCGAAACCATAACCCTTGATGGTGTGGGCCAGAATCACGGTGGGCTTGCCGTTCGCGTGGTTCACCGCCTTGTGGTAGGCCGCATATACCTTGTACGGGTCGTGGCCGCCGCGGTTCAGCTTCTGGATATCTTCATCCGACATATCCTCCGCCAGCTTGGCCAGCTCCGGGTGTTTGCCGAAGAATTCCTTGCGGGTGTAAGCCGGGCCCTTGAAGGTCAGGTTCTGCAGCTCGCCATCACAGATCTCGTCCATGGCCCGTTGCATCACGCCGTCTTCGTCTTTCTCGAACAGCGGATCCCACATACGGCCCCAGACCACCTTGATCACATTCCAGCCGGCACCACGGAACACGCCTTCCAATTCCTGGACAATCTTGCCGTTGCCCCGTACCGGACCGTCCAGGCGCTGCAGGTTGCAGTTCACCACCCAGATCAGGTTGTCCAGCTTCTCGCGGCCGGCCTTGGAGATAGAACCCAGGGTTTCCGGCTCATCGCACTCACCATCGCCCACAAATGCCCACACCTTGCGGCCGTCCATGTCGATCAGCTCACGGCTGTGCAGGTACTTCATTACGTGGGCCTGGTAGATAGACTGGATAGGCCCCAGACCCATGGATACGGTCGGGAACTGCCAGTAATCCGGCAT
>NZ_DFLY01000022.1:48788-53581 GCF_002375525.1 Marinobacter sp. UBA3607
TCCGGCATCAGCCAGGGGTGCGGGTAGGAAGACAGGCCGTCGCCGTCCACTTCTTCACGATACTTGTCCAACTGCGCTTCGCTGAACCGGCCTTCCAGGAAGGAACGGGCGTAGATACCGGGCGATGCGTGACCCTGGAAATACACCAGGTCTGACGCGCGTTCGTCGCCACCGCCGTGGAAGAAGTAGTTGAAGCCCACGTCATAAAGGGTGGCTGCAGAAGAGAAGGTGGAGATATGGCCACCCAGGTCACCCGGGCGCTTGTTGGCCCGCACCACCATGGCCATGGCGTTCCAGCGAATCAGGGAACGGATACGGCGCTCCATGAACAGGTCACCCGGCATCCGGGATTCCTGGGTAACGGGAATGCTGTTGCGGAACGGCGTGGTAATGGAATACGGCAGCTCGGTGCCGTCGCGGCTGGCGCGCTCAGACAAGCGCTCCAGAATATATTTGGCACGGTCGACGCCTTCGTTTTCGATTAACGACTCTAGTGCGTCGAGCCATTCGCTGGTTTCAATGGGATCATCATCGCGGTACATCAAACCCTCCCCCTCGGGAACAATTTAAGCTCTCACAAGCATAGAACAGCTCTGGCATTTTTCCTGCTGAACAACAGAAGAGCATTCAGGAACAAAACTTTCGTACTTTTACTACAAAACGGCGCCCAAAAACAAACAAACAGGCGTTTGAAAGTACTTTAATTAGCATTAGTTACG
Source organism: Marinobacter sp. UBA3607 (assembly GCF_002375525.1). NCBI lineage: Bacteria > Pseudomonadati > Pseudomonadota > Gammaproteobacteria > Pseudomonadales > Marinobacteraceae > Marinobacter > Marinobacter sp. UBA3607. Next base: position 49,508 of record NZ_DFLY01000022.1, read on the forward strand.
TAATAATGACCACTTTCGATGGCAGGGACAAGACGCTCTCAGACCAATGTCTCACACGTACTTCCAACGATAATTCCATCGCCTGACTAAACACTGACCTTAAAGATTTTTTGACGAAATTAGCCGAAAAACGGCACAAATCCATGCAATTTGACACTTTTAAAGGCACTGATCAGCGCCAGGAATCTCTACTATTAATTAGACCTGAAAATGAATTGCGATTTATGTATACTTGCCTGCCCGATTTTTGACCAGTGAAGGAGGAAAACACCCCTCCTTTTGATTTTCCGACACACAACAGAGGGCGATCTATGAACTCCATCGTCACCTTTCCGAACCGCATCCCGGTACAGGAATTCGAGGAACGCCGGTTCAAGGTTTTTACTGACCGCCAGCTCGACAAAATTGAGGCGATCCAGAATCTCCCTGAAGACACCCTGTTCGAGATGAAAGTGGTAGCCAGCGTGCTGCCATTCCGGGTTAACGAATACGTGATCAACGAACTGATCAACTGGGACAAGGTACCTAACGATCCCATCTACCAGCTTGTCTTCCCTCAAAAAGGCATGCTGAAAGACGAACATTACGAGCGCATGGCCAAGCTGCACCGCGAAGGCGCAGAGAAAAAGGACATCCAGGCCGCAGCCAAGGAAATCCGCGACGAGCTGAACCCGCACCCGGCCGGCCAGATGGAAATGAACATGCCGGAGCTGGATGGCGAAGTACTGGACGGCGTACAGCACAAGTACCGTGAGACCGTGCTGTTTTTCCCGTCCCAGGGCCAGACCTGCCACAGCTACTGCACCTTCTGCTTCCGCTGGGCGCAGTTTGTCGGTGACAAAGACCTGAAAATGGCCAGCACCGATGCCGAGAAACTGCACGGCTACCTGCAGGAACACACCGAAGTTACCGACCTGCTGGTGACCGGCGGCGACCCCATGGTCATGAAAACCAAGAACCTGGTGCAGTACCTGGAGCCGCTGCTGCAGCCGGAGTTCGACCACATCCAGACCATCCGCATCGGCACCAAGGCCCTCACCTTCTGGCCGTACCGCTTTGTGACCGATAAAGATGCCGACGAGCTGATCGAACTGTTCGCCAAACTGGTTGATGCCGGCAAGCACGTGGCCATCATGGCCCACTACAACCACTGGCAGGAAATCACCACCGACATTGCGGAAGAAGCCATTCGCCGCATCCGTGCCACCGGTGCCGAAATCCGCGCCCAGGGCCCGCTGATCAAGCACGTGAATGACGATGCCGACGCCTGGGCCAAGCTGTGGAAGAAAGAAGTGAAGCTGGGCATCATCCCCTACTACATGTTTGTAGAACGGGACACCGGCGCCAAGAACTACTTTGAAGTGCCGCTGGCCGAGGCCTACAACATCTACCGCGAAGCCATGAAGCAGGTCAGCGGCCTGGCCCGCACCGCCCGCGGCCCCAGCATGAGCGCAGGCCCCGGCAAAGTAGAGATCCAGGGCATCACCGAGGTCAAAGGCGAAAAGGTGTTCGTGCTGCGCTTCCTGCAAGGCCGCAACCCGGACTGGGTACAGCGCCCGTTCTTTGCCAAGTACAGCGAAACGGCCACCTGGCTGCATGAGCTGGAGCCCGCCTTTGGGGAGGAGAAGTTCTTCTTTGAGGATGAGTTTGAGGCGATGAAGCAGGGGAACGCCTGAGGCTCTAGCCTGAACTAGACGAAAAAAGCCGGATGGTTTCGCCATCCGGCTTTTTTACAGCTTTTCCTGCAGCTTAGTAACCGTAAGCAATACCAACCGACATCGCCTGTACTTCATTCCAGTCAAACTGATCGAGCACCAGCGTGCCCCGCCAGTTCCCGGATTTTGCCTCGATCCCGAACTGATCATATTCGGGCCAGAACAACCCGGTAACAGCAAAACCGTTGGCAAACCGATAACCACCACCTACTCCGGCATAGCCATAGCCGAACTGGTATTGGCCACGTAACGACCCGTGCCAGGCATCAGCATTCCAATCCAAACTCAAACGATATCTCGGGTCAATATCTTGATAATAACGGTCTATCGTACCCTCAGCCCACAGCCCCACAGGAGCCTGCTTACTATCCTGAATACGCCGATCTAGAGATACAGGCTCCAGCGTTCGTGTTGCCGGCGCATCTGTCCAGCGAATTCTCGCAAATAGGTCCTCGGCTGCAAACTCAAACCTCAAATGATCATGTGCCTGCCAAGCGAGCACTAGGTCACCACTCCAACCGACACCTTCGGGTCGTGAGGTATCCTCCCTCCCGAAAATCAGATCTTCGTAGTACACGTAATCAATGCTCGCTTCGAAGGAAAAGTCCTCTGGCGTCTTAGCCAGCATCTCACCCCAAAGATCCCCCTCAAGCAAATAGTCAGCCTTGAACAGGGAGCCCCCAAGAGCAACATCCCAACCACCTTCTCGCACCCGATAACCTATGCGTAAGCCATCTCCGGTAAATCCATGTGCCGATACCTTCACAGGAATCTGCTCACCAGGCATCAAAGCTTCATCACGCTTTACCCTTCCATAGAAACGCGCAGCTTCTTCATTGAACCTCAGGTCCGCCAACGCTCTTGCAAAGAGTGAAACCTCAAGACCGCTGCCATACCTTACACCGAGCTCTGTGCGGGCATCGATCCACTGCCGCTTTCCAGACTCGAATTCATCGCCCCAATTACCCAACATGCCATTGACGGGTTCAGGCTCGCTGATGGCTTGGAGACGGAATTGCCCGAAGAAGTTAAGCTCCCCAGCGCACACCAGTACCGGAAGAAACAGAATCAAAAAAAAGGCAGGGCCGAAGCCCCACCTTTTTCTGTCAGAAGACAGTCCTATCATCAGAACAACGTCTCTACGATAGTTTCAGAACCACTGTTGTACTCAATTACTGGTATCTTCCCGGCAGCGGTGTCACGAAGAGTAACTTTGCCCACTTCTTGACCGTTCGCCATGGCTTTGCCAGTCAAGCCCACCAGTTTCTTATCCGCATCAAACGAAGGGGTCAGCTGAAGCAAATGTCCCTCGGCATTGAAGAACTCCGCATTCACCTCCGTTCCCGCCAGATCTTCGAAATTGGTTGAAGCAACCCTTACGCTATAGTTACCGCCATTCCAGATGACATTAGCCAGAACAGAACCACCTTTCTGGGCAGTTCGATCCAGTGTTACGGTCGCTTTGGCCAGCGGCAGTTCAGGCAACTCCACTTCAGCCGACACAGTGATACTGCCGTTCAGGAAGTAATCAGCTGTTTCGAGATCCGGGAACTCAGCCAGCATTTCTATGGTTGCAGCGTTAGACAGCCCAGAAGCCGCAGAGCCAAATGTCAGCTCAGAGTAGTAGGAGCGAGTATCTACGTCCTCAGCAAAGTCACCAAGTTCCGACACAAGGATGTTCCGCCCAACCTGATCCAACTGGGAGAAATCAACACTCATACCCTCGTAGTCCGAATAGCCAAAATCAACCCAGTTACCGGCTAAGGTATTCTCAGCGCAATGCACTAGGGTTTCTTGCTCGGACAAGTCTGAGTATGCCCATCCAGTCAGCTTTTGGAGTTCGTTCGGAGCATTGCTCACACAAGCCTCAAAACGAGACAAGGAAACTGGGACTTGATAATTCACGTTACCCCAATATTCAACCTCACCTGACATTGAACTAAAGTCCAACCAATACCCTCGGTATGTGGCGCCCTCAACGTTAACGTACTGTGACGCATCAACCTCTAAGAGTGGATTAGGCGTACCAATAAGTTGGGCCCCACCGGAAACCCAATCCTCCAAAACATTAAACGATGCATCAAAAGAAAGGGTGCTTCCTCCCTCTTCGTCTGACCAGACGTTTCCGACACTAATACGCCCGCCATTAGCATCTACAAAAACTAAACTGCTGTCCTCGAAACTTCCAAGAGATCCGCCGTCCATGCCTAAGGTAACATTTCCATAGCCAACTACTTCATCGTAGTTAATCCACCCGTAAACAAGCGGCAGCGTCGTAAACTCCTCCGGAGTTAGCTCATAAATCGCACTATTTGTCTCCCAAGACTCGAGAACAAACTGTAGTGGTCAAGTGTTTTAG
>NZ_DFLY01000016.1:0-37354 GCF_002375525.1 Marinobacter sp. UBA3607
GCCGGATTCACTATGCCACTACAAACCGCCCTTCAAGCCCTCGTAACCGCTGAAGCACAGAATTTACAACCTGATCTGTCATACCACTCAGGTTGCTATCGCCAGGGTACAGATAGTTTTCACGGGCTTGTCCATTATCAACGAAGTACTGCCCATAGCCCCACTGCCCCTGATAGTCAGCATCGAAACCACCCTGAACAAACCCTACAACAACGTCGTCAGAGAAGGGTTGAGACATAAAGCCCAGCTCTTCTTCCGTCGCGGAGAGCGGTAACCAACGGGTCTGGGAGCTGTACTCCCCCCATGACAACACATCAAACTCCGCACCATTACGAATATTTAATGCTGCGGATGCCGAGAAGCTTCCGACTTCCGGATTTGCGGAATCGAACTCGCCTGAGACCCTGAAGCGCTCGACCGAAATACGTGTAAAGTTCAGTGCAGAATATGGAAGATCAGCGTCTTTGAGTCGAGTGAGACCAACTTCCAGGTCACCAGAGAATCGATCCCCCTCCGCGCTATTAATAGTCACCTGTCCCGCAAGTTTTGCAGATGCAAATTTTGCTTCGATGCTATCTGCCTCATCCATCATGCCGCCCGCAGCGCTTGCGGTGATGCTTTCCTGCAGACTCAGATTCAGTGAGAGGTTGTTCAGAGCAATCAGATCACTACCAATCGTGCCGGATAGAGCAATACTGTTTTCTTTTTGCAGACTATTGATCAAAAGGTTAATAGAGCCCTCGCGATCCGGCTGCGCAACAACATCCAGTTGACTGACAGGAATGCTTGTTGCCATTACAAGATTCACAGGCTCAAAAACTTCACCTGTTCCAGCCTGACCCGTAATCTCAATGCTCAACCCATTATTATCAGAGAACTTCAGAGTCGCCGCCCCAACAGTCCTACCATTGTCATCTTCAACGGTGACAGACTTTGAGCCACCATTATTAATTAGCACACTGACCTGCTCAGGACTATTGAGAAGGAACTCGTTAGCAGCGTCGAGTACATGCCCAAGAAACGCAAACTGCCCCTCGGTGCTCGCAGAAAAGATATTCTTGATGGTTTCGCTGTCGGCCTTTACTGCCGCAGACAATTCTTCACTGTTAACAGACTCGATACTGTTGGCCCAAGCCCTGACTTGCGACACGAACCCTCTAAAGCTCAGCTCACTGTCAGTCGAGTTGCTTACGTCAATACCTTCTTTTACTTGATTCGCAACACTGTCCAGCTCTTTGCGAACAGATTCAGCTAATTGAATCGTCGAGTCTTGACTCACCTTGACTGTGGCGTCAGCCAGCGCCGTCCTTAACTCGCCATCATTGTCATCCAGAGCGCCATCATCGAGAACTTTGCTTAACTGCTCAAATCTGGTAACAAAATCCAACACTCCACCATCACCAACAGAGAAAACCGCTTCTGCAATGACAGCATTCATCGCTGCAGCCTGAACTTCCTTCTCAGACGCTCCAGCCAAATCACTAATGTCTCTTGCCGTGGTGCGGGAAACATCGAAACCTGCGACAAGACTAACTTCGCTTGATGCCCGACGAGACGCATCACTATATGAAAGCCCTTCACTGACGAGGGCTTTGGCGCGGTTAGACGCCATCGTGGACCAAGCAGTGACGGGAGCAGAGATCTTGGCAGACCCACTTTCTTTTTCAACAAGAGCCGTCATTTTGAAACCAGAGGGGATATCAAAGTCTTGTCCCTTCTCCACAGTTCCGCATGCAGAAGCATCACATACCATCCGGGTCTGTCCCGGAACGGAAGTAACCTCTACTTCAAGTAGCCCGCCCTGATAGTTGCCAGAAAGTTGGACCTCATACTCACCGTCATCATTAGTCTTTGAAGCCCCAACTTCCGTTCGTTCACCAGAACCGCTTAGTTCAAATATGGTCACTGCGGCATTCTTCAAAACACCCTTTACAGCCGCACCTGCTACTGACTGTACCGAGCCGCCGGGAGGTGCAACTTCACCGCCACCAGAGGATGAACTGTTACTACAACCAGCGAGGGCAAAAGTAGAGGCAACCGCCAGCGCAAGAGCGGCCTTCTTGAGATGAATCATAAAAACTCCTGAGTAATTATTCCTTGGTCCTTGACTGCACAGCAGACCTTCGGAGCTTAGCTTACAACTCAATCGATAAATGTTAATGTTGGTAAAATATATGGCTACTTTTTAGCCACACCTTTGCCGGCATGAGGGGCGACTAGCGAGGTATGGGCGTTATTCGGGCCAGGAAGGAGCAGAACGAGGGTGGGACCAATGGAAGTCAGGGGCGACACAGGTGGCTCTCGCCACCCGTGTAACAGGAGCTTCAGTGCATCAAGGTATACAACTTCCTACGGTAAGCCCGCACATCCGGATTGTTATTCCCCAGCTTCTCGAACAGCTCCACCAACGTAGTTTTAGCGATGCCCTCTTTATAGGCACCGTCTGCCTGCATCAGGCGAATCAACAGTTCCATGGCTTCGGCATTTTTGTCCTGCAACACCATATGCAGGGACAACTGGTGTAGCGCCTCGGGGTCTTTCGGGTTGGTTTCCAGCTTGGCTTCCAGCTCGGCCTGTGGCGGCAGTTCGCCAGACTGTTTCAGGAACTTCACCCTGGCCGCCAGCTGCTTGGCCTTGTGCTGCAGTTTCTCTTCCGGCGGCAGGCTGTTGAGTACCTGCTCGGCGGTGTCCAGATCGCCCTGCTCGGCTTTCAGCTGGGCCAGGTCGATCAGCACATCCAGGTTTTCCGGGTCTTTCTGGTTCATCTCGGTGAGGATCGCCAGGGCACCGTCTACATCACCGGCTTCCCACAAGGCGTGGGCTTTTTCATACGGGTCTTCCGCCGGGGCTTCGATATGCTTTTCCAGTACCTTGCGGATTTCGCTTTCCGGCAGGGCGCCGTTGAAGCCATCTACCGCCTGGCCATTCTTCACCAGAATGATGGTGGGCAGGCTGCGCACGCCCAGTGAGGCCGTCAGCTCCTGCTGCTCGTCTGCATTCACCTTGGCCAGCTGGAAATTGCCCTGATACTCCTCCGCCAGCTTCTGCAGAATCGGCATCAGCTGTTTGCAGGGCGCGCACCATTCGGCCCATACGTCCACCAAAATAGGTGTAGTGGCGGAGGCTTCCATCACTTTCTGCTGAAAGTTGTCGGCGGTGGCGTCGAATATATACGGCGAGTTGCTCATAAGTCGGGAACCTGAACCAGAATGAATAAAATTGCCTAAAGATATGGAGCCGGCAGCAGAAAAATCAAGCCAGCTTGAAAACCTGGCTTTCGTCGTCACATAGGTCTTTAACCACTCAGCCCTGAGAGCAACACGGTATGAATGACGAGAACCGCAAAGACTCCCTGGAAGAATTTGAAGACGATGTAACCGAGTACATCGGCAAAGACGAGAACAGCAAAAGCCTGATCCTGCCGCAACAAGCCAGGCCGCGGCGTATGTATGTATTGCCGGTGTCTAACCGGCCGTTCTTCCCGGCCCAGGTGCAGCCGGTGGTGGTCAACCAGAATCCCTGGCAGGAGACCCTGAAACGGGTGGGCGAAACCGAGCACAAGGTTCTGGGTATCTGTTTCGTGGAAGACCCGGAATCCGAAACCGGCATTCCCGCCAGCGACGACCTGGAAACCATGGGGTGCGCGGTGAAGGTTCACCATGCCCAGAGCGAAGGTGGCAAGGTTCAGTTTATTGCCCAGGGCATGCAGCGCTTCAAAATCGTGCAGTGGCTGCGTCGCCGCCCGCCTTACCTGGTGGAAGTGGAATACCCGGAGGAGCCGGAAGAACCGGCCGATGAACTCAAGGCCTACACCCTGGCCATTATCAGCGCCATCAAGGAGCTGCTGCGCACCAACCCGCTGTATGGCGAAGAGGTGAAGCAGTACCTGTCTCGCTTTGGCCCGGAAGACAGCTCGCCGCTGGCGGATTTCGGCGCTTCCATGACCAGTGCCCCGGGCCGGGAATTGCAGGATGTGCTGGATACCGTGCCCCTGCTCCGACGCATGGAAAAAGTCCTGCTGTTGATGCGCAAAGAGCAGGAAGTGGCCCGCCTGCAATCCGAGATCAACGAGGAAGTGAACGAGAAGGTGCAGAAGCACCAGCGGGAATTCTTCCTGCGGGAGCAGCTGAAAGTCATCCAGCGGGAGCTGGGCATCGCCAAGGACGACAAAACCGCCGATGTGGAGCGCTTTGAAGAACGCATGGCACAGCAGAACCCACCGGAGGCGGTGCAGGAGCGGTTCAAGGATGAAATCCAGAAACTGCAGGTGCTGGAACAGGGCTCGCCGGAATACGGCGTTACCCGCAATTACCTGGACTGGATTACCCAAGTGCCCTGGGGTGTGCATTCCGAAGACCACTTCGACCTGGCCGAAGCTCGTCGAATTCTGGACCGGGACCACGACGGCCTGGACGATGTAAAAGACCGTATCATCGAGTTCCTGGCCGAAGGTACCTTCAAAGGCGAAGTGAGTGGTTCCATACTGCTGCTGGTCGGCCCGCCGGGGGTGGGCAAAACCTCCATCGGCCGTTCGGTGGCCGATGCCCTGGGCCGGGAGTTCTATCGGTTCAGCGTGGGCGGCATGCGCGATGAAGCCGAAATCAAAGGCCACCGCCGAACCTACATCGGCGCCATGCCCGGCAAGTTCGTACAGGCCCTGAAAGACAGCAAAGTGGCCAACCCAGTGATCATGCTGGACGAGATCGACAAGATCGGCAGTTCCTATCAGGGCGACCCGGCCTCGGCCCTGCTGGAAACTCTGGACCCGGAACAGAACAAGGAATTCCTGGACCACTACCTGGACGTGCGCATGGACCTGTCCAAGGTGCTGTTCGTGTGTACCGCCAACCAGCTGGACACCATCCCCCGGCCCCTGCTGGACCGGATGGATGTTATTCGACTGTCCGGCTACATCGGCGAAGAAAAACTGGCCATCGCCAAGCATCACCTGCTGCCACGCCTGCTGAAACGGGCCGGGCTGCTGAAGAAGCAGCTGAACATCACCGATGCGGCCATCCGCCAGGTGATCGAAGGCTACGCCCGGGAAGCCGGCGTGCGGAACCTGGAAAAGCTGCTGCACAAGATCATCCGCAAGGGCATCGTGAAACTGCTGAAAAACCCGGACCAACCGGTAAAAGTGGGCGTTGCCGACCTGCCGGACTACCTGGGCCAGCCCGCCTTCCGCAAAGAGAAGTCCATGAAGGGCACCGGCGTGGTCACCGGCCTTGCCTGGACCGCCATGGGCGGCGCTACCCTGAGTATCGAGGCGTCACAGGTTCACACCAGCCAGCGCGGGTTCAAGCTCACCGGGCAGCTGGGGGATGTGATGAAGGAATCCGCAGAGATTGCCTACAGCTTTGTGTCGTCCAACCTGAAACGCTTCAAAGGCGACCCGACCTTCTTCGACAAATCCTTCGTGCACCTGCACGTACCGGAAGGCGCCACCCCGAAAGATGGACCCAGCGCCGGAGTAACCATGGCCACCGCCCTGCTCTCCATCGCCCGCAAAGAAGCCCCGCAGCAGAACATCGCCATGACCGGTGAGCTGACGTTAACCGGGCAGGTTCTGCCGGTGGGAGGTATTCGGGAAAAGGTGATTGCTGCGCGCAGGCAGAAGATTAATAACCTGATCCTTCCGGAGGCGAACCGGGGGGATTATGAGGAATTGCCGGAGTATCTGAAGGAAGGGATTACGGTGAACTTTGCGAAGCACTATAACGATGTGTTTCAGGTTTGCTTTGGTAACAAGCCGCGGAAGGGGGCTTCGGTGCACTGACTTTTTTGCCTCGGACTATAACTCACAAGCCTGCCGGTTGCGGGTGGGGTACAGGTTTTCTGCCGGAAAAAGATGTCTGAGCGAAGCGAGTTGTTTTTCCAAAGAAAACCTGTACCCCGCCCGGAACCAGCCACCATAGGTTTCAGGTTGGGTGCCCAAGTTGGGTGCCATGGAGGGGAGCCCGAATAAGCCTTGTGCCATGGGGGTCTGTCCACGCAGGGACAGACCCCTTGCCAGACTGCGTCTCAGGCTTTTTCTTTCCAGCCGTCGTCTTTGAGGACGGAGCCTACGGTGAGTACCGGCGAGGCGTCGATGTCGTCGGCGTCCATCATATTGGCCACGCGCTGCAGCGAGGCCAGGATCATGGTCTGCTCCCACTCTGCCAGGCTCTGGAACTTCTGGATGAAATCTTCCTGCAGGGGATTCGGCGCCCGGGCCAGTATCTCGGCGCCGGCTTCGGTCAGGTGGGCGTGCACCTTGCGCTTGTCCTGGGTGCTGCGCACCCGGTACACCAGCTTACGCAACTCAAGGCGATCCAGAATGGTGGTCACCGTGGCCTGGCTCAGGCTCACATTCTCGGCAATGGTGCCGATGGTCACCTCACCCAAGTCCCGGATGGTGCGCATAATCAGAAGCTGCGGCCCGGTCAGGCCTGCGTGCTTGCTCAACCGCTTGGAATGCAGATCCGTTGCCCGGATAACCCGCCGAAGTGCTACCAACACCTGCTCGTAATTATTCACACCCTACTCCACTCAGGACCAGTTATTTATACCTCTAATTATTAGAGGTCTTCGCACCACAGAATGCAAGTGGCGGATATTACCTAGCTTGCGTTCTTTAAGCCCGCTGCATTCAACACCCCATGCGGCATTATTTCCGCCAGCCACTATGCTAAGGTCATCACCTGCTAGCCAATACATGCACCAGAAAACGGAAACGGTTGATGATCAGGTACTTTCTAGCGTTCGTCTTTGCACTCGCCTTCGCCACCACACTCCAGGCACAACAGCAGCAACTGGGGCCGGACAAAGAGCTAACCGCAGAAGACGTTGAGGAAAGCATCAAAACCCTCGAAAAGCCCATGTACACCCCGTTTGTGGAGCTGTACCTGCTGGACGAGTCCAAGGCCCTGCGTAAAGAAATGCAGGACACCCGGGCCGAGCTGATCGAAAAGGTGGTAGAGAAAGAACTGTCCGTGGCCGACAAGTCCATGTCTTACGCCACCGACACGGTTACCTACTTTTTCTACCTGATTGCCGGTGCCACCTCCATCCTGGTGGTGATCGGCTGGAACTCCATCCGCGATATGCGCCACCAGCTCACCAGCCTGGCCGAAAAGCGGGTGAACGAACTGGTGGTGGAATACGAACAGCGGCTGAAGTTTATTGAAGAACAGCTGCAGCAGAAATCCGAGATCATTCACCAGAACCAGGCGGAGATTGAGCGCACCAACGAGGTGCACGCGCTCTGGTTGAAGGCAAGCCAGGAAACCTCCCAGCAAAACAAGATCGCCGCCTACGACCAGATTCTTGACCTGCGGCCAGACGACGTGGAGGCCCTGAGCTACAAGGCCGATGCGGTTCTGGAAATGCGTGAGCCCCTGTGGGCCATCAGCCTGTGCCAGCGGGCACTGAAACTGGCCCCGGATAACGGCCACGCCCATTACCAGCTGGCCTGCGCCTATGCCGAGATCGGCCGCTGGGAAGATGCGGTGGCCACGCTGGAAAAAGCCATCAACATTTCCGAAGCCTACCGGGATGACGCCTCGGTAGACCCGAGTTTTGAACAGCTACAGGATCACGAGAGTTTCAGAAACCTGGTCTTTATTGACCAGAACGACAGCCCGGACGCGTAATCATCCGGAGACGGCACGGCGTTTGCTGTTTCAACTTCGAATAGCAACGCTGTGTTCCGGAGCAAATGCCTCAGCTCCCCAGCTTGACAAGGCTCGGGTGGTGGTGTTTCTTAAGTCTCTGAGAACATAAGAATAACCCTGACAAACAGGAAAAACACGATGAATACCTCCGTAAAGAAACTCGTTACCGCTGTAAGCGCCTCCGTTGCCTTGATGGCTGCCGGCCAGGCTGCTGCTGAAATCAAGATTGGTATTGCAGGCCCCATGACCGGCCCCGTAGCCCAGTATGGCGACATGCAGTTCTCCGGTTCACGCATGGCCATCGAACGCATCAATGCCGCCGGCGGTGTGATGGGTGAAGAACTCGTTGCCGTTGAAGTGGACGACGTGTGCGACCCCAAGCAGGCCGTAACCGTCGCCAACCGACTGGTGAACGAAGGCGTTCAGTATGTGGTGGGTCACCTGTGCTCAAGCTCTACCCAGCCGGCGTCTGACATCTACGAAGACGAAGGCATCCTGATGATTACCCCGGCCTCCACCAGCCCGGAAATCACCCAGCGCGGCTACGAGCTGGTGTTCCGGACCATTGGCCTGGACAGCATGCAGGGCCCGGTTGCCGGCAACTACATTGCCGCCCAGAAGCCGGAGCGTGTGGCGGTGGTTCACGACAAGCAGCAATACGGTGAAGGTATTGCCACGGCCGTGCGCGACACCCTGAAAGACGCCGGCATTGAAATCGCCATGTTTGAAGGCATCACCGCCGGCGACAAAGACTTCTCTTCCCTGGTTACCAAGATCAAGCAGGCCGACGTGGACTACGTTTATTACGGCGGCTACCACCCGGAGCTGGGGCTGATCCTGCGCCAGGCACGCCAGGCCGATGTTGATGCCAAGTTCATGGGGCCTGAAGGTGTGGGCAACAAAGACATCAACACCATTGCCGGCGATGCCGCCGAAGGCCTTCTGGTAACCCTGCCACCGGCGTTCGACCAGAAAGAAGAAAACCAGGAACTGGTGGCAGCCTTCGCCGAGAAAGGTGAAGACCCCTCCGGCCCGTTCGTTCTGCCGTCCTACACCGCGGTTCAGCTGATTGCCGAAGGTATCGAGATGGCGGATTCCAAGGACCCGTTCGAGGTAGCCAGCGCCCTGCGTTCCGGCACCTTTGAAACTCCGATCGGCACCGTACAGTACGACAAGGCCGGCGATCTCAAAGCCTTCGAATTTGTTGTGTACGAGTGGCACGCCGACGGCAGCAAGACTCCGGCAAACTAAGCCAGATTCGTTTAATTGCAGTATAAACGAGAGCACCTTCCCGCCGTGATCCGGGGGAAGGTGCCTTTCTGGGCGCTGTTTCTCGGAGCTCCACACCCATGCAAGACCTCCTGTATTTCTTTCAGCAGCTCATTAACGGGCTGACGATCGGGAGCACCTACGCCCTGATCGCCATCGGCTACACGATGGTTTACGGCATCATCGGCATGATCAACTTCGCCCACGGCGAAATCTATATGATTGGCGCCTACACCGCGCTTATTGCCATTACCGGCCTGGCTACCCTCGGCATTGCCTGGCTTCCCCTGATCCTGATTGTCGCGCTGCTGTGCGCCGTGATTGTGTCCAGCTCCATGGGCTGGGCGGTCGAACGGGTTGCCTACCGGCCGGTTCGAGGCCGGCACCGGCTGATTCCCCTGATTTCCGCCATCGGCATGTCCATCTTCCTGCAGAACTATGTGCACCTGGCCCAGGGCTCCCGCAACATCGGTTTTCCGGCCCTGATGGAAGGCAGCTTCCGCTTCGGTTCGGCAGAGGGCTTCCAGCTTTCATTGTCTTACATGCAAATCACCATCTTTATCACCACCCTGGTGTGCATGACCATTCTCAGCCTGTTTATCTCCCGGTCCCGTATCGGCCGCGCCTGCCGGGCTGTGTCGCAGGATCTGGGCATGGCCAACCTGCTGGGTATCGACACCAACCGCATCATCTCTGCCACCTTTGTGATTGGCGCAGCGCTGGCTGCGGTGGCCGGCCTGTTGCTGGGCATGTACTACGGCTCGGTTGACCCGCTGTTCGGCTTTATTGCCGGCCTGAAGGCCTTTACCGCAGCGGTACTGGGCGGCATTGGCAGCATTCCGGGCGCCATGCTCGGCGGCCTGATTCTGGGTGTGGCAGAAAGCATGACGTCCGGCTACCTCAGTGGTGAATACAAAGATGTGGTGTCGTTCAGCCTGCTGATCCTGATCCTGCTGTTCAAACCCACCGGACTGCTTGGCAAACCGGAGGTTGAGAAGATCTGATGGCCACCCCCAACTTCAAACATGCGTTGTTCTGCGCAATCGTAACGCTGATTATTGCCTACCCCATTCTGGGCCTGAACCTGGTGGCGCAAGGCACAAAGGTGGGCCTGGAAGGCGCCACCACGTCTACCGTGATCTCGGTGGTGCTGGCCGCGTTCGTGGTGTTTTTCTTCCAGCTGTTCCGCGACAGCATTATGGGTAGCCTGGGCAAACTGCCGAAACTGAACCCGCTGAGCGGGCGCGAGCCCATGCCCCAGGCCAAACGGGCAAAGCTGGAATCCTGGGTGCTCACCGCCATCGTGGTATTTGCCCTGTTCTGGCCGTTCCTGGTGTCCCGCGGCTCGGTAGACCTCGCCACCCTGGTGCTGATCTACGTGATGCTGGCACTGGGCCTGAACGTGGTGGTTGGCCTGGCTGGCCTGCTGGACCTGGGCTATGTGGCCTTCTACGCCGTCGGCGCATATACCTTTGCACTGCTATCGCAATACTTCGGCTTCAGCTTCTGGGCGGCCTTGCCCATCGGTGCCTGCCTGGCGGCCTTGTTCGGCCTGGTGCTGGGTTTTCCGGTGCTGCGGTTACGGGGTGATTACCTGGCCATCGTGACCCTCGGCTTCGGGGAAATCATCCGCATCCTGCTGAATAACTGGACGGCGGTCACCGGCGGCCCCAACGGCATTGGCGGCATTCCCGAGCCCACCCTGTTCGGCATGGAATTCGGCCGGCGGGTGAAGGAAGAAGGCAATACCTCTTTCCACGAAACCTTCGGCATTGCCTACAGCGGCGAGCACAAGGTGATCTTCCTGTACCTGATCGCCCTGGTGATGGCGGTGATTACCGCACTGGTGATTCGCCGGCTGATGCGCATGCCCGTTGGCCGCGCCTGGGAAGCCCTGCGGGAAGATGAAATTGCTGCCCGTTCGCTCGGCCTCAGCCGCACGGCGGTGAAGCTCTCCGCCTTCACCATCGGTGCTTTCTTTGCCGGCTTCGCCGGTACGGTGTTTGCCTCCAAGCAGGGCTTTATCAGCCCGGAGTCGTTCGTGTTCCTGGAATCCGCCATCATCTTGGCCATTGTGGTGCTGGGCGGCATGGGCTCGCAGATCGGCGTTATCCTCGCCGCCATTGCGGTCACCATCCTGCCGGAGCTGGCCCGGGAGTTTGCCGATTACCGCATGCTGATCTTCGGTGCGGCCATGGTGCTGATGATGGTATGGCGGCCGCAGGGGCTGATGCCCATGCGCAGGATTCACATTGAACTGAAACGGCAGGAGTGACAGGCATGCTAGAAGTATCCAATCTGTCCATGCGCTTTGGCGGCCTGCTGGCAGTCGACCAGGTAAGCCTGGACGTACAGGAACGGGAAATCGTATCGATCATCGGCCCGAACGGGGCCGGTAAAACCACAGTGTTCAACTGCATCAGCGGGTTCTACAAGCCGACCGGCGGCAAGATCCTGTTCGAAGGGCGGGAGATTCAGGGCACGCCTGACTACAAGATCTCCCGGCTGGGCATGGTGCGCACCTTCCAGCACGTGCGGCTGTTCAACCAGATGACGGTGGTGGAAAACCTGCTGGTGGCCCAGCACCGGCACCTGAACACCAACCTGCTGGCAGGCCTGATTAAAACCCCGAACTACCGGGAGCGGGAACAGAAGTCACTGGACCGGGCCACCTACTGGCTCGACCGGGTGGGCCTGCTGGACCTGGCCAACCGGGAAGCCGGCAACCTGGCCTATGGCCAGCAGCGGCGGCTGGAAATTGCCCGCTGCATGGTGACCGAGCCCAAGCTGCTGATGCTGGACGAACCCGCCGCCGGCCTGAACCCGGCCGAAACCAAAGACCTCAACCAGCTGATTGTCAGCCTGAAGTCCGACTACAACGTGTCGGTACTGCTGATCGAGCACGACATGAGCCTGGTTATGGACATTTCCGACCGGATAACCGTGATCAACCAGGGCCGCCCCCTGGCCAGCGGTACCCCGGCAGAAGTCCGCCAGAACGACGATGTGATCAAAGCCTATCTGGGCGAGGCCTGAGGAAACACCATGCTAGTACTGGAAAACGTTCATACCCACTACGGCAAGATCGAGGCCTTGCACGGGGTGTCTGTGGAGGTGAACAAGGGCGAAATTGTCTCCCTGATCGGTGCCAACGGCGCCGGCAAGACCACCCTGCTGATGACCGTTTGCGGCAACCCGCAAGCCAGCGCCGGCCGGGTCATTCTGGAAGGCCGCGATATCACCAACGAAGCCACCTCCAACATCATGCGTTCCGGCATTGCCATTGTGCCGGAAGGCCGGCGGGTGTTCTCGGGGCTGACGGTGGAAGAGAACCTGCACATGGGGGGATTCTTCAACACCAAGGCCGAAATCCGCAAAAGCCAGGACCACGTGTACGAACTGTTCCCGCGCCTGAAAGAGCGGGAGCACCAGAGGGCCGGCACCATGTCGGGCGGTGAACAGCAGATGCTGGCCATCGGCCGGGCACTGATGAGCAAACCCAGAATGATCATCCTGGATGAGCCGTCACTGGGTCTGGCGCCGATCATCATCCAGCAGATCTTCGAGATCATCGGTCACCTGCGCGAAGAAGGCATTACAGTCTTCCTGGTGGAGCAGAACGCCCATCAGGCGCTGAACCTGGCAGACCGGGGCTATGTACTGGAAACCGGGCGTATCCGGCTGCACGATACCGGCAAAAACCTGTTGGCGAACCCGGAGGTGCGGGAGGCTTACCTGGGGGGTTAAGGCTGCCTGAAAAACACAAAAGCCGGAGAGGTCCTGCCCTGCTCCGGCTTTTTTCTGGCATGGCCAGATCCGTTACTCTACGCTGCGGATCGTGCCCTTATAACCTTCAACGGTTACGTCGATGGTGCCGTAAACAAGATAGTCATTCTTCTTTACGATGTAGCGTGGAGCTACAATCACATCGGCGCCAGAGGTTTTGATGGCATTATAGGCAGCAGCAGACTTCACCGCAGAAACCGGATCCAGGCCACCCAGCCCCAGACCGCTGCCGCCGCCGTTGCCGTAGGTCATGCCATCGGCGTATTCGCTGTCGTCACTCATGGTGAAGAACAGGATCTTGGTTGCGGAGGATTTGCCAGTAATCTTCTCACCCACTTCGATATCGGCCTTGATATCGGTGGTCACGCTGCCATGCAGGGGAACCGGGTTAGAGCTGACATTCAGGGAGGAACAACCGGACATTGCGCCGGCTACCAGAAGGGTAGATGCAATCAGTGCTTTTTTCACAAAACTTCTCCATGTGTTGTTACTCGGCCGTCATGGCCGCGCGCACTATACTGAAAGCGCCTGCTTATGACAAGATCGGTTAAATTTTGAGAAAACCATCACATTTAGGCATAAGAAACCTCTTCGCCACGCCTCCCCGCCAACCCTTCCCTCTTCCAATACACTGATTTATTTACCCAAGCCAGTTTTGATCTATACTTGTAGTAACGGTCTTCAACCAAACCGGCACCGGCCGGGGCCGTTGTCTTGCAGCCAACCCAGGAAATTCCGGTTGCAGGGTATGCGACGAAGCAAAAAACCACATAAAGGAGTGGATAATGAAAAAACTGATCGCAGGTGCAATTCTTCTTGGCGCATCTTCCATGGCATTCGCCCAGCCTGGCTGTGGTGTTGGCGCCATGATCTGGAAAGGCCAATCCGGTATTGCTCCACACGTACTGGCCGCCACCACCAACGGAACCTTCGGCAACCAGACTTTCGGTATGACCACCGGTACTCTGGGCTGCTCCACCAACCAGTCTGTGCAATCCATGGCTATGTACATGGACAGCAACATCGACAAGGTTGCCCGTGACATGTCCCGTGGTTCCGGCGAAAACCTCGAAACCCTGGCCGTTCTGCTGGGTGTAGAAGAAGCCGACCGTGATACCTTCCGCAAAGTACTGCAAGACAACTTTGCAGCCATTTTCCCGAACTCTGACACCACCTCCGGTGAAGCGGTAGATTCCATCGTTTCCCTGATGGAACAGGACGAGTCTCTGAGCAAGTACGTAGCCGCCTGATCGGCTAAACCCGAAGGATTGAACCCGCGCCATGGATGGCGCACTATCGCTCTACCAATCCAAACCGGACGTAAACAATTCCCATGGGCTACCCCTTGCGCACTGGGCAGGCTGCACTCTGGCTTGCATGTTCACTCGCAACCCCGGCAACCTTTGCCGCCATTCCCGACAACCTTCACGAACATCCGGTATGGCTCACGCTTGGCCACTACCACCAGGATACCCTGGGCTCCGGTTTCACCAGCCAGGCAGACGATCCTGCGTTTTTCCTGAGCGAGAATGGCAAAACCTCGCCGGAAGCAGAACTACAGGCAACCCTGGAAGCCATCCGCCAGCCCGGCGGTGGTGATGACCATGCCCGCTGCCGTTTCCCGGCCCGGGATGCCTGGTTGCGGGAACAACTGGATTTACCGGACACCCCGGTAGACTGCCCGGCTTACGACGAATGGGCCGCGACCCTGAACACCGAGAAAGTCACCCTGGTGTTTGCGGCCTCGTACCTGAACAGCCCGTCCTCCATGTTCGGCCACACCTTCCTGCGGCTGGACCCGCCCCAGGACGACGAAGAAACCGATCTGCTACTGGCCAACACCATTTCCTACGCAGCCGATGCCGCCGAACACGACAGCGAGCTGCTATTTGCCTATCGCGGAATCTTCGGTGGCTATCCGGGCATCACAGCTATCCAGCCCTATTACGAAATGATCCGGCTGTACAACGACATCGAACACCGGGACCTCTGGGAATACACCCTGAACCTCACCCAGCCAGAGGTCAACACACTGCTGGCCCATACCTGGGAGATTCAGGACAAGAACTTTGACTATTACTTCTTCGACGAAAACTGTGCCTACCGCCTGCTGGCACTGATTGACGCTGCCCGCCCGGGCACTGACCTGCTGGATGAAGTAAGCACTCACGCCATTCCGTCTGACACCGTGCGCTGGGTGCGGGATGCCGGGCTGGTGGAAAGCATTCATTACCGCCCCTCCGCCGCCACCTCCGTTGCCCACAGCCTCGACAGCCTGCCTCCTGAACACCGGACCATCGCCGCTGCGGTCGCCAACGGCTATGTGGATGTGAACGGGCCGGAAGTCCGGGAGCTGGACAAGAACGACCGCGCCCAATTGCTGGACGCCACCTACGACTACGTTCGCTACCAGAGCGAAGCCGAAGGCTGGCCCCGGGAGCATGCGGCACCGCTGTCCCACCAGCTGCTGGTATCCCGCAGCCAGATTGACGGGGCGAAAGAACTGCCCAAGGTACCGGAGCCTGAAATCCGCGACGACCAGGGCCATGACACCTTCCGCCTGAGCCTGGGCTCCGGCCAAATGGCCCACAGCGAATTCACCCAGCTAACCCTCCGGCCCGCCTACCACGACGTGCTGGACCCGCCCGCCGGTTACCGCACCGGTGCACAACTGCAGTTCCTGCGTCTGGATGCCCGCCTGTACCACGGCAACAACGAACTGCAGGTAGAGCAGATCACCGGGGTGGAAATACGCTCCCTGAGCCCGAGAAACCCGTTCTTCTCGCCAATCTCGTGGCAGGTGGGCTTCGGTGGCCGCCGCACCGATACCGGTGATGACCGCGTGCTCACACCCTATCTGGAAGGGGGAGCCGGTGGCAGCTGGGGCCTTGGCCAGAATACCCAGGCGTTCGCCATTGCCACCGCCGATGTGGAAATCGATGACGACCTGCGCCGCGGCCACGATTTCGCCCCCGGTGCAGACCTCGGCCTGCTGCACCAGAACAACCGCTTCAGTCTGCTGGCCGGCGCAAAAACCAAGGCCTGGATCATCAGCAGCCAGCACCGGCAGGATCAGCTGTACGCCGAAGGCAACTGGCACATCGGCCGGGAGTTCAGCGTATTCGCCAAATTCACCCGGGAAGACCACTTCGACAGGTACCAGAGCACATGGCAAGCCGGCCTTCACGCCTACTTCTGAATCCCAGGGCGGCCATCGTCGCCCTACTGGCCATCACCGCACTGCTGCAAACCGGCTGCAGCAGCGTGTTCTTCTACCCGGACAAAACCACCTACATCACCCCGGACCGGCTCAACCTGGACTATGAGGACGTCTACCTCGACACAGCCGACGGCGAAACCCTCCACGGCTGGTGGCTCCCCGCCCTCACCGACGAGCCTGCCAAGGGCACGGTTTACTACCTGCACGGCAACGCCCAGAACGTCAGCGCCCACATCCTCAACGCCGCATGGCTGCCAGAGCAGGGCTACAACGTATTCACCCTCGATTATCGCGGTTACGGCCAATCTACTGGTGCACCCGATATAGAAGGCGCTTTACACGACGTAGAAACCGGCCTGCGCTGGCTGATCGAACAGAAAGACACACAAAACCGCCCGCTTTACCTCCTCGGCCAGAGCCTCGGCGGCGCCCTGGGCGTTGCCCTCGCCAGCGAATGGACCCAGCGCAGCGAACAGCCCCCGCTAAACGGTCTCATCCTCGACGGCACCTTCTCCGGCTTCCGCTACATCGCCCGGGAGAAGCTCGGCCTGTTCTGGCTCACCTGGCCACTCCAGTACCCCCTGAGCTGGACCATCCCGGATGACTACGAAGGCACCGACAGGATCGCCGGTATGTCACCGGTGCCGGTGATGGTTATCCACAGCGTGCGTGATGGCATTATTCCGTTTGATCACGGTGTGCGATTGTATGAGGCGGCGGAGCAGCCCAAGGAGTTTTTGCGGACGGATACGCCCCATGCGGCGACGTTTGTGATTCCGGCATACAGGGAGGCAGTGCTGGAGTTTATGGAAAGGAATTTTTAGCCACGAAAGCCACAAAATCACACGAAAAAAATAAAAGCTTATTAAACAGAAAACCCGCCATGAAAGCGGGTTTTCGTGTTACTGACTAACTGAAAAATCAGTCAGCGAAGTCAGTCGGCTGTTCGCCTTCCTTAACTTCCTTCATGGACAGCTTAACGCGGCCACGGTTGTCGACATCCAGAACCTTAACCAGAACTTCCTGACCTTCGCTCAGCTCGTCAGTCACGTTCTCGATACGGCGCTCGGAGATCTGGGAGATATGTACCAGACCATCCTTACCCGGCAGGATGTTAACGAAGGCACCGAAGTCCACAATGCGCTCAACGCGGCCCTTGTAGATTGCGCCCACTTCGATCTCGGCAGTGATTTCCTTGACCCGGTTTACAGCAGCCTGAGCGGCGGCGGCATCAGCGGCGTAGATTTTCACGTTGCCGTCGTCATCCAGGTCGATGGACGCACCGGTCTCGTCGCAGATACCACGGATGGTAGCACCACCCTTACCGATAACATCACGGATCTTGTCCGGATGGATCTTGATGGTGGTGATGCTCGGAGCGCGCTCAGACAGCTCGGCGCGGGGCTCGGCGATTACCTTGTTCATCTCGTCCAGGATGTGCAGACGCGCAGCGTTGGCCTGCTCCAGGGCGATTTCCATGATTTCGTCGGTAATACCCTGGATTTTGATATCCATCTGCAGGGCAGTTACGCCGTCTTTGGTACCGGCAACCTTGAAGTCCATGTCGCCCAGGTGATCTTCGTCACCCAGGATGTCTGTCAGAACCGCGAACTTGTCGCCTTCCTTGACCAGACCCATGGCGATACCGGCAACCGGCGCCTTCAGGGGCACACCCGCGTCCATCAGCGCCAGGGAAGAACCACATACGGAAGCCATGGAGCTGGAACCGTTGGATTCAGTGATCTCGGATACCGCACGGATGGCATACGGGAATTCTTCGATGGTCGGCATAACCGCGGCGACACCACGCTTGGCCAGGCGACCGTGACCGATTTCGCGACGGCCCGGGCTACCCATACGGCCAGCTTCACCTACGGAGTACGGAGGGAAGTTGTAGTGGAACAGGAACGGGTCTTTGCGCTCACCTTCCAGGGCATCGATGATCTGCACGTCACGGGTGGTACCCAGGGTGGCCGTTACGATGGCCTGGGTCTCGCCACGGGTGAACAGGGCGGAACCGTGAACGGACGGCAGTACACCAACTTCGACCTTGATCGGGCGAACGGTCTTGTTGTCACGGCCATCGATACGCGGCTTGCCTTCGATAACCTGCAGACGAACCACAGACTTCTCGACCTTGCCGAAGTACTTCTTCACTTCCTCTTCGGAAGGCTGGCCTTCGTCTTCACCGGCCAGCTTTTCAACGGCGGCAGATTTGATCTCGCCCAGACGCTCGTAACGGGCCATCTTGTCGCGGATCGCGTAGGCTTCTTCGATGGCACCACCGAATTCGGCCTTGATCGCGTTCAGCAACTCGGTGTTCTCTGCCTCAGGCTGCCATTCCCAGCGCGGCTTGCCGTTTTCAGCAGCAAATTCCTTGATGGCGTTGATGGCAGTCTGCATTTCCTGGTGGGCGAACAGTACGGCGCCCAGCATCTGGTCTTCAGTCAGGCCCTTGGCCTCGGACTCAACCATCAGTACCGCTTCGTCGGTACCGGCCACAACCATGTCCAGCAGGGAGCTGCCCAGCTCTTCGAAGGTCGGGTTCAGGAAGTAGCCTTTTTCGTTGGTGTAACCCACACGGGCAGCACCAATCGGGCCGTCGAACGGGATACCGGAGATGGCCAGGGCTGCAGAGGCAGCCAGCATGGCAGCGATGTCCGGGTCCTGGTTCTTGCTGGACGACATAACCGTCAGCACAACCTGGACTTCGTTCATGTAGCCGCTCGGGAACAGCGGACGGATCGGACGGTCGATCAGGCGGGAGGTCAGGGTCTCTTTCTCGGACGGACGACCTTCACGCTTGAAGAAGCCACCCGGGATTTTACCGGCGGCGTAGGTTTTTTCCTGGTAGTTCACGGTCAGGGGGAAGAAGCCCTGGCCCGGCTTGGGCTCTTTGGCGCCTACAACGGTGCCCAGAACAGAGATGTCACCACAGCTCACCAGTACTGCGCCAGTGGCCTGGCGGGCGATGCGGCCAGTTTCCAGGGTGAAGGTTTCGCCACCCATTTCGAATGTTTTAATACGTGGTTGCAGATCCACAATAAACTCCTGCTTTTTTCAGTTATGAACTCGGGTTTCAACTGCAGCAGCTTGACCTGTGAACCGAAAGGCAACCCGTCTGAAAGCTAACAGGCTGTTGTAAAACCCCGGCTGGGACTGTGGTTTCCCGACAGCACCCGGGCTTTCAACAACCTGCTATCAATATCGGCTTTCCATTAGACAGAGAAAATCCTTCGGTTTCACTGACAAATCAACTGCAGTAAAAAATTACGGGAGAAAAGCGCGGTAAAGGCCGGGACACGCCCGGCCTTTACCTTCAGGTCGAAACCCGGATTAGCGACGCAGACCCAGACGCTGGATGAGTTCCAGGTAACGGTCGGCGTTTTTACGCTTCAGGTAGTCCAGCAGCTTACGACGCTGGTTTACCATCCGGATCAGGCCGCGGCGGGAATGGTGATCCTGCTTGTTGGCCTTGAAGTGATCCTGCAGCTTGTTGATGTTGGCGCTCAGCAGAGCTACCTGAACCTCAGGGGAACCGGTATCGCCATCACCTTGCTGAAAATCCTTAACGATCTGAGCTTTCTCACTGGCAGAAAGTGCCATATTACACCTCATAGGTTGCGATGCTGTTAAATCCGGCCGAACCGCGCATCTCTACAGCCCGGCTAAACAACGGCGGGGTTACCGGCCGTTGTTTTTTACCAGCCGGCGCGGCACCAGATTGGTGTCGTCGCCTTCCGGCATAGCTTCAGCCAGCCCCACAAAGGAACGGTCGCCATAAATGCGCACGAAGCCTTCCAGAGACTGACCGGGTATTCTAACCGGTTGTCCGTTCAAGATCGATACCAGCGCAGGCCCCGCCAACCGGTGCTCGGGGAACATGGTCAGGGCGCTTTCCGGCGGCAGCAACAGGCCATCCAGGCTCTCGCCCCGCTCACGCATGGCTTCCAGGTCTTTGACATCACGGGCATTTGCCAGGGTGTAACCGGAGGCCAGGGTTCTGCGCAGGGCAGACACATGGGCACCGCATCCCAGAGCTTCGCCGATATCTTCGACCAGTGAGCGAATATACGTACCCTTGGTGCAGGTAACCGCCAGGTCGAGCTCCTGCTCGCGCACCGCCAGCAACTTCAGCTCGTAGATGGTGACAGGCCGGGCTGGCCGGTCGATCACGATGCCTTCGCGGGCGTATTCGTACAGGGGCTTGCCCTGGTGCTTCAGGGCAGAGTACATGGAAGGAACCTGCTGGATATCGCCCCGGAAGTTTTCCAGGACAGCCTCCACCTGCGCTTCGGTCAGCGCCGGCACCGGCTTTTCTTCCACCACCGCACCTTCACTGTCGCCGGTTTCGGTACGAATACCCAGCTTCGCAGTGGTGATATAGGCCTTGTCGCTGTCCAGCATCATCTGGGAGAACTTGGTGGCCTCTCCGAAGCACAGCGGCAATACGCCGGTGGCGAGCGGATCAAGCGCTCCGGTATGGCCGGCCTTGGCCGCACCATACAGGCGCTTGACCTGCTGCAGGATTCCGTTGGAGGTAACGCCCTGAGGCTTGTCGATCACCAGAATGCCGTTTACATCACGGCCTTTGCGTCTACGGCTCAAGCATCACGCTCCGGGTTGTCGGAAACGGGATCGTCGTTGTCGTCCCGGGGTACGGCCGGCTTGTCGCCTACCGCCTCGCGGATCAACCGATCCATCTTCCGGCTCTGGCCCAGCAGGGTATCGAAGTGAAAGCGCAGGTGGGGAACCACCCGCAATTTCATCGCACGGCCTACCTGGCCCCGCAAAAAGCCGGAGGCATTGTTCAGCACTGCCAGCGATTCCTTCACCTCGGGCGATTCCTCGGTGAGTTCTTCGGTAGACAGCAGTGAAACATAGATATCGGCGTAGCCCAGGTCACGGCTGACCTTTACGTCGTTCACCGTGACCATACCAACGCGAGGGTCTTTCACCTCGCGCTGGATGAGCTGGGCCAGCTCACGCTGCATCTGGTCGCCAATGCGTTCTACGCGACTGTATTCCCGTGCCATCAGGCCCCCGTGGATTCAAGCTGACGTTCAACACGGACGCGATCGAATACTTCGATCTGGTCGCCCACTTTCACGTCGTAGCCTTTAACACCGATACCACATTCCATACCGTTGCGAACTTCCGGCACGTCGTCCTTGAAGCGACGCAGGGATTCCAGCTCGCCTTCGAAGATCACCACGTTGTCACGCAGTACGCGGATCGGCTTGTTCCGGTATACGGTACCTTCGGTCACCATACAGCCAGCCACCTGGCCGAACTTCGGTGAACGGAACACGTCGCGCACATCGGCGATGCCCACGATATCTTCGCGGAACTCCGGCTTGAGCATGCCAGTCAGGGCTGCTTTCACATCATCGATCAGGTTATAGATGATGCTGTAGTAGCGCAGATCCAGGCCTTCCTGCTCAACCAGGCGCTTGGATGCAGTATCCGCACGCACGTTGAAACCGAAGATAACGGCGTTGGTGGCCATGGCCAGGCTGACGTCGGTCTCGGCAATGCCGCCCACGCCAGAGGACACGATCTTCACCTGAACCTCTTCGTTACCCAGGTCCTGCAGGGCCTTGGTAATGGCTTCCAGGGAACCACGCACGTCGGTCTTGAGCACAACGTTGAGGGTTTTGACCTCGTCCTTGCCCATGTTCTCGAACATGTTTTCAAGCTTGGCCGCCTGCTGGCGCTGCAGACGCTGTTCACGCTCGCGGGTCTGACGGAATTCAGCCAGTTCCTTAGCCTTCTTCTCGTCGGCTACGGCGAAGAACTCGTCACCGGCGTCTGGTGTGCCGTTCAGGCCCAGAATCTCGACCGGGATGGAAGGGCCAGCTTCTTTTACCTGGCGCCCGGCTTCGTCGGTCATGGCGCGAACCTTACCGAAGAAGGAACCCGCCACCACCATGTCGCCCTGGCGCAGGGTACCGTTCTGAACCAGAACGGTGGCTACGGAACCACGGCCACGCTCCAGGCTGGATTCAACCACAACACCTTTCGCAGCCGCATCCGGAGAGGCTTCCAGCTCGAGGATCTCGGCCTGCAGCAGTACCGCTTCCAGCAGGTCGTCGATACCCATACCGGTATGCGCTGAAACCGGCACGAACTGAACGTCGCCGCCCCAGTCTTCCGGAATCACGTCCAGCGCAGACAGCTCGTTCTTGATGCGGTCCGGATCGGCTTCTTCCTTGTCCATCTTGTTGATGGCAACCACCAGGGGTACGCCTGCAGAGCGGGCGTGCTGAACGGCTTCCTTGGTTTGCGGCATAACGCCGTCATCGGCCGCCACCACCAGGATAACGATATCGGTACACTGGGCACCGCGAGCACGCATGGCGGTGAACGCCGCGTGGCCCGGGGTATCCAGGAAGGACACCATGCCGTGATCGGTTTCTACGTGGTAGGCACCGATATGCTGGGTAATACCACCGGACTCGCCGGCAGCAACCTTGGCGCGACGGATGTAATCCAGCAGCGAGGTTTTACCGTGGTCAACGTGACCCATCACGCTGACAACCGGTGCCCGCTTGATTTTCTCTTTGCCTGAGTCGTCGCCGGTGATTTCACTCAGCACTTCTTCTTCAAAGGCATCTTCGCTGACAGCCCTGGGCTTGTGGCCCAGCTCTTCGGTTACCAGAACCGCAGTTTCCTGGTCCAGCGCCTGATTGATGGTGGCCATTACGCCCATACCCATCAGGGTCTTAATAACATCAGCGGCTTTGACAGCCATACGCTGGGCGAGGTCACCTACGGTGATGGTTTCCGGAATCTGTACTTCTCTTACCATGGGCTTGGTTGGCCTCTCGAAAGCATGACGCTTTTCTTTCGGTTTCTTTTTAGCCCGCGGCTGCTTGCGAGGACGGTTTTCTTCGTCGTCCTCGGAAATAACAAGAGGTTCTTCAACCGGACGGCTGCGAGGGCCGCGATGACCAGCCTGTTTCTTCTTGGGCTTGCCTTCTTCGATTTCGTCGCCGCGCTCGCGTACCTTTTCTTTTTTCTTCTTGGGCTTGCGATCCCGTCCTTCATCTTCCGGCGGAGGCATGGGAATGTCCTCCGGTGCCGGCTCGGGCTCCTGGGCTTTCTTCGGCTCGGCAGCAGCCTGTTCCTGCTCCGGCGCCGGGGCAGCAGCGGATGTCTCCGGCTGTGCCTGTTCTGCAGTTACCTGCGGTGCCTGTTCCGGCGCTTGCTGTTCCGCTACCGGCTGCTCTGCCACTTCTTCCGGCTTCGGTGCTGCCACCTCCGGCTCGGGCTGCAGTTCCGCACGCTTGATATAGGTGCGGCGCTTGCGTACTTCCACGTTCACGGTTTTTGCCTTGCCGGCCTTCAACGTGGTTGTGGTTTTACGCTTCAGGGTAATCTTGTTCGGCTCTGCCTGGGCTTCACCGTGGGTCTTTCTCAGATAAGCCAGCAACTGCTGCTTCTCATCACTGGTGACAGCGTCGTTCTCACTGCGGGCTTTCAGGCCCGCTTCAACGATCTGCTTCAGCAAACGATCCACGGGAGCGCCTACATCTGCGGCCAGTTGTTTTACCGTTACTTCAGCCATACTGGTCCTCCTCTCCCGAATCAGGCCTGGTCTTCAAACCAGGGTGCGCGTGCGATCATAATCAGCTGACCGGCGCGCTCTTCATCCATACCTTCAATATCAAGCAGATCATCCACAGACTGCTCGGCCAGATCTTCCATGGTACGAACACCCATCCCGGCGAGTTTGAACGCCAGGCCACGGTCCATACCTTCCATATTCAGAAGATCTTCAGCGGGTTCTGCACCCTCCAGGGCTTCTTCACTTGCCAGCGCCTGATTCAGCAGCACGTCTTTGGCACGGCGGCGCAATTCAGAAACGGTGTCTTCGTCAAAGCCCTCGATCGCCAGCATTTCTTCCATCGGTACATAGGCCACTTCTTCGATAGACGTGAAGCCTTCTTCGATCAGAACACCGGCAAACTCTTCATCAACGTCCAGGTGAGCGGTGAAGTGCTCAACCAGGCGGTTGTATTCCTGTTCCTGACGCTCACCGGCTTCTTCTTCGGTCATCACGTTCAGGGTCCAGCCGGTCAGCTCAGTGGCCAGGCGAACGTTCTGGCCATTACGACCGATGGCCTGCGCCAGATTATCTTCAGCGACGGCGACATCCATGGTGTGACGGTCTTCGTCCATCACAATGGAGGCCACTTCTGCCGGTGCCATGGCGTTGATCACCAGCTGCGCGGGGTTGTCGTCGTACAGCACGATGTCTACACGCTCGCCGCCCAGCTCGTTGGAGACCGCCTGCACGCGGGAGCCCCGCATACCAACACAGGCACCCACAGGGTCGATCCGGCGATCGTTGGTCTTCACCGCGATCTTGGCGCGGGAACCGGGATCACGGGCGGCGCCACGGATCTCGATCAGGTCTTCGGCGATTTCCGGAACCTCGATGCGGAACAGTTCGATCAGCATCTGGGCATCGGTACGGCTGAGAATCAGCTGCGGGCCGCGATGATCAGTACGGATTTCCAGCAGCAGGGCACGTACCCGGTCACCCATGCGGAAGGTTTCCCGCGGGATCAGGTGTTCACGGGGCAGCAGCGCTTCGGCGTTACCACCGAGATCTACGATAACGTTGTCCCGTGTCACCTTCTTGACGGTGCCGGACACCAGCTCACCGATGCGATCACGGTAGCTGTCGACAATCTTCATGCGCTCGGCTTCGCGCACTTTCTGGAAGATGATCTGCTTGGCGGCCTGGGCACCGATGCGCCCGAATGCCACAGATTCCACCTTCTCTTCGTGCATGTCGCCCGGCCGGAGATTGGTATCAATCTCTTCGGCTTCCTGCATGGTCAGCTCGGTGCCCAGTGCCGGAACCGCATCGTTGTCTACCACCAGCCAGCGGCGGAAGGTCTCGTATTCGCCGGTACGGCGATCGATAGCAACCCGGATGTCGGCTTCTTCGTCTTCGTAACGTTTTTTGGCAGCGGTAGCGAGTGCGAGTTCGATCGCCTCGAAAATCACATCCTTCTCGACGCCTTTCTCGTTCGAGACGGATTCCACTACCAGCAAGATCTCTTTACTCATTGGATTGCCCTGCCCTCAAAATAATCGATACATCTACAGATTTGTTCGAATGTGTCATTCAAAAACCGGAATGATGTTGGCCTTTTCAATACTGTCGTACGGCAACAGGTACTCGTGGTCATCAACCACGACCA
Organism: Marinobacter sp. UBA3607; assembly: GCF_002375525.1. NCBI lineage: Bacteria > Pseudomonadati > Pseudomonadota > Gammaproteobacteria > Pseudomonadales > Marinobacteraceae > Marinobacter > Marinobacter sp. UBA3607. The sequence continues at coordinate 25,146 of NZ_DFLY01000016.1, forward strand.
CAACCTCGTCACCCTCGACGCCTTTGATCAGCCCCTGGAATTTGCGACGACCCTCGAAGGCCATGCACAGCTTGATCTGTACTTTATGGCCGACAAACGCCTCGTACTGTTCCAGGCGGAACAACGGCCGGTCCATACCCGGGGAAGAAACCTCCAGGGTGTACTCGCTCTGGATGGGGTCTTCCACATCCATCACACCGCTGACCTGCCGACTGACTTTTTCACAGTCTTCAATGCTGATGCCGTTTTCGGCATCATCAATAAACACCCGGAGCATGGACTGATGCCCGCGGGAACGAAATTCAATGCCCCAGAATTCAAATCCGAGCCCTTCCACTACCGGGCGCAGGATGTCTTCCAGTTGTTTAAGCTTGGCTGACAAGTGTCGCCGCCTCCGTATTCAGATTTTCAGGGTACAAAAACAAAAAAAGGGCTGTTAATCAGCCCTTTTATGCACCAGGGCCCTTGCGCCAGGCCCCTTAATCAAAAAGCCCCTGAAAATGGGGCCTTTTGTTGCAAGAATTCGCAGAAAGCTAACCCAACCATGCTCTCTGCCGACAGACACCTGGCCTGCCTGGAAGCCAGAAAAAACACTGACTCCAATAACCGCCGGAGTATAGAGGACACCGCGCGGAGTGGTCAAGGACTGACCAAAAAAAACGGCCTGGGTTTGCCAAGCCGTCTTCTTCAAATATGGTGCCCGGGGCCGGACTCGAACCGGCACAGCTTTCGCTACCACCCCCTCAAGATGGCGTGTCTACCAGTTTCACCACCCGGGCAACACTCTTTACTCGAGGTCAGGGAGATCAGACTCCCCGGCCCCGGCTTCGCTACCTGCGCCTTCTTCAATAGCCGGCGCGCTGGCATCACTTGCAGGGGCCTGGGTAGATTCCTGAACTGTCGGAATACCCGCCTCACCTGCTACTTCAGCGCGCTGCTTGGCAAAGATCGCTAGCGAAAAACTTGTCACAAAGAAGACAACCGCCATCAGGGTGGTCATCCTGGTCAGGAAGCTGCCGCTGCCCTGACTACCGAAAACCGTCTGCGAGGCACCGCCACCAAATGCCGCACCGGCATCCGCGCCCTTGCCCTGCTGGATCAGAACCAGGCCCACCAGCGCCACGGCGATCACGACGTGAACTACAACTACCAGTGTTTCCAACCAATCCATACAGACTCTCGTAAACGTTTCGGATTACGCACCCGCCGGGAATGCCCGACAGATACTGATAAACTCATCGGCCTTCAGCGATGCTCCGCCAATAAGACCACCATCGATATCCGGCTCTGAAAACAGAGCGGCCGCATTATCCGCTTTTACGCTGCCGCCGTAAAGTACCGAAATGGATTCGGCAGGCGCTTTCATGCTCGAAAGCACATTGCGGATTTCCGCATGCATAGCCTGGGCGTCCTCTGCGGTTGCGGTTCTGCCCGTGCCAATAGCCCAGACAGGCTCGTAGGCAACAACCACCTGCGACCAGCTTTCACCCTCAACACGGGCCAGCCCGCGTATCACCTGGGTGGCCACAACACGCTCGGCATCACCGGCCTCACGCTGCTCCAGGGTCTCCCCAACGCACAACACCGCCGTCAGACCGCTTTGCAGAACCTGTTCAACCTTGGCTGCAACCATTTCATCGGTCTCACCAAACAACTGGCGACGCTCGGAGTGCCCAACCAGCACGTAGCCGCAACCCATATCACGGGCCATGTCGGCGGAAACTTCACCGGTGTAGGCGCCGGACTGCCACTGACTGACGTTCTGGACACCTGTCGCCAGGTCGTCTCCTGCCTCAGCCTGAACAGCACTTACATACAGCGCAGGAGGAATAATCACCACCTCTGCACCGTTATCGAGACGGCCAGCCTGCTCGCGAACCGGGCCAACCAGTTGCTGCACCAGGTCTTTCGACCCGTTCATTTTCCAGTTACCGGCTACAATCCTGCGACGCATACTTATTCTCAGCTATCCCGAAAACCCTGAACAAAAGGGAGCGCGAACTATACAGCAGTCATTTCCTGCACACAACCCGCTCCCCGCACCGCCACTCAGGGGTTTGAACGCTCCACCACCCGGGCCAGCTCTTCGGCCACACGGGTAATTTCTGCGGCATCCCGGCCCTCTGCCATCACCCGGATCAGCGGCTCGGTTCCGGATGCCCGCAACAAGATACGACCGGCATCGCCCAGGCCGGCTTCAGCCTGGCGCACAGCCTCGACAATATCCGCGCGGGAAAACGGATCAAAACGCTGCGCCACCCGCACATTCACCATTTTCTGGGGCAGCTTGCTCATTCCCTGACGCAGCTCGCTCAGGGTTTTACCGGAATTGCGCACGGCCAGTAACACCTGCAGGGCAGACACAATACCATCGCCGGTGCTGGTGCAGTCACGAATGACCATATGGCCGGAACCTTCACCCCCGACCACCCAATTGTTAGCCAGCAACCGCTCCATCACATAGCGGTCGCCCACTTTCGCCCGCTCGAACTGGATGCCGAGTTCACGCAGGGCCAACTCAACGCCCAGGTTGGTCATCAGGGTACCCACCACACCGCCTTTGAGGCGCCCTTCGGCCTGGCGCTGGTACGCGAGAATGTACAGCAGCTCATCGCCGTCCACCTCGGAGCCGTCACGGTCAACCATCAGCACCCGGTCACCATCGCCATCGAAGGCAATGCCAAGGTCGGCTTTTTTCTCGGCAACTGTCTGCTTCAGAGCATCCAGGTGGGTGGAACCAACATTCAGGTTGATGTTCAGACCATCGGGCGCGGCACCGATCACGGTAATCCTTGCACCCAACTCCCGGAACACCTTGGGCGCCACGTGGTAGGTGGCACCGTGGGCACAATCCAGGACGATATGCAGGCCATCGAGGGTAAATTCGTTGGGCACGGTGCTCTTGCAGAATTCCACGTAGCGACCGGGCGCGTCATCAATCCGGGTCGCCTTGCCCAGTTCGTTGGGCTCACAGACCTTGATGGGCTGGTCCAGCCAGCGCTCGATTTCAGCTTCCAGGGCATCGTCCAGCTTGGTGCCGGCGGCAGAGAAAAACTTGATGCCGTTGTCATGGTGCGGGTTATGGGACGCACTGATAACGATACCGGCAGAGGCGCGGAAGGTACGGGTGAGGTAGGCAATGGCCGGTGTCGGCATCGGGCCCAGCAGCTTCACATCCACTCCGGCGGCAGACAGGCCGGCCTCCAGGGCCGACTCGAACATATAACCGGACAACCGGGTGTCCTTGCCGATCAGCACACTGTTGCGCTGGCCATCTTTCTTGAACGCCTGGCCGGCAGCCCAACCCAGGTGGAGCATGAACTCCGGGGTAATCGGGCCTTCGCCAACATGGCCGCGAATGCCATCGGTACCAAAATATTTACGTTCGGACATCAGATTGCCTCCTTAACCGCCGCTACTACCTTAACGGCGTCTACCGTTTCCCTTACATCGTGCACCCTGAGGATACTCGCACCTTTCATGGCCGATATTGTCGCGGCCGCGAGGCTTGCGGGCAACCTTTCATTCACATCCCGGCCGGTGATTGCTCCCAGCATGGATTTGCGGGACAGACCGATCAGCAGCGGATGGCCCAGCATGTGCAACTGCTCCAGGGTCGCCAGCAACTGCACATTGTGCTCGACGGTTTTGCCAAAGCCAAAGCCGGGGTCCAGGATGATCTTGTCCGGGTTCACCCCGGCGGCCTCTGCCACGCGCATGCGCTCGGTCAGAAACGAGCTGACTTCCCGGCGCACATTCCGGTAACGGGGATCGTTCTGCATAGTGTCCGGCTCACCCTGGATGTGCATGATACACACAGGAATATCCGCCTTCGCCGCCACTTCCGGTGCTCCGTCACGCTGCAGGGCACGGACATCATTGATCAGCCCCGCGCCGAGCTTTGCGGTTTCTGCCATTACCGCCGGGTTGCTGGTGTCTACGGAAATAACGGCATCCAGCTCCCGGGCAATGGCCTCGACCACCGGGCACACCCGGTCCAGCTCCTCCTGGGTGGAAACCTCTGCCGCTCCCGGCCGGGTGGATTCACCGCCTACATCAATAAATACTGCACCGTCCGCCACCATCTGGCGGGCGCGGATCATGGCGGATTCCAGCGAATTGAAGCGACCACCGTCCGAAAACGAATCCGGGGTTACATTCAGGATGCCCATTACATGGCACAGGGAGAGATCCAGTTCACGGCCGGCAAAGTTCATTTTCATAGCGAGGATTCCAGGGGCAACACTTTCGGGGAAACAAAAACAAACGCCGCCCGGAGGCCGGGCGGCGCGTTATATCACTCAGGCTTCGGCTGCGAGTCAGTGCTCGCCGGCCGGGCGCCCTACTCCGGGCTGGCGCCCGTCGTCAGAGCCTTTCGGCTCCGGAGCCTGCTCCGGCTCTTCAGCCTTTACGCCACCGGCGGGACCACTATCGCCCCAGTTCTTCGGCGGGCGCGGCTCTTTGCCGGCCATGATGTCGTCAATCTGGAAGCGATCGATGGTTTCGTACTTCATCAGCGCTTCCGCCATCATGTCGAGCTTGTCCCGGTTATCAATCAGGATCTGCTTGGCGGTCTCGTAGCAGGTATCAATGATGTTACGGACTTCCTCATCAATACGCTGTGCCGTTTCCGGCGAATACACGGTATGAGACTGCCCGGCAGAACGACCCAGGAACGGCTCTTCGCTGTCGGTATCGTACTGCAGCGGGCCCAGCTTCTCGGACAAACCCCAGCGGGTGACCATATTGCGGGCCAGGCTGGTGGCTCGCTCGATATCGTTGGACGCACCGGTGGTCACACCCTCAAAGCCCAGAGTCAGCTCCTCGGCAATACGACCACCGAACAGGCTGCAAATCGAGCTGGTCAGGTAGCGCTTGGAGTGGCTGTACTTGTCCTCTTCCGGCAGGAACATGGTGACACCCAGTGCCCGGCCACGGGGAATAATACTGACCTTGTAGACCGGATCATGCTCCGGCACCAGTCGACCCACAATCGCATGGCCAGACTCGTGGTATGCGGTATTCCGCTTTTCTTTCTCGCTCATCACCATGGACTTGCGCTCGGCGCCCATCATGATCTTGTCTTTTGCCAGCTCCAGCTCTTCCATGGACACCAGGCGCTGGTTACGGCGCGCCGCAAACAGGGCGGCCTCGTTCACCAGGTTGGCCAGGTCTGCACCGGAGAAGCCGGGAGTACCACGGGCAATCACAGCCGGATCGATGCCATCGGCAAGGGGCACTTTCTTCATGTGCACCTTCAGGATCTGCTCGCGACCCAGGATATCCGGCAAGCTCACCACCACCTGGCGGTCAAAGCGGCCCGGGCGCAACAGCGCAGGGTCCAGCACGTCCGGACGGTTGGTTGCGGCGATCACGATAACGCCTTCATTACCCTCAAAGCCGTCCATCTCAACCAGCAACTGGTTCAGGGTCTGCTCGCGCTCGTCGTGTCCGCCACCCATACCAGCGCCACGATGGCGACCCACGGCATCGATCTCGTCAATAAAAATGATGCAGGGGCTCTGTTTCTTGGCCTGTTCGAACATGTCGCGAACACGGGAAGCACCCACGCCCACGAACATTTCCACGAAGTCTGAACCAGAGATAGAGAAGAACGGCACCTTGGCTTCACCGGCAATGGCCTTGGCCAGCAGGGTTTTACCGGTACCGGGAGGACCTACCATCAGCACACCCTTGGGAATGCGGCCACCCAGACGCTGGAACTTGCTCGGATCGCGCAGGAAATCCACCAGCTCTTTGACGTCTTCCTTCGCTTCGTCGACACCAGCCACGTCAGCAAAGGTGGTCTTGATCTGATCTTCGCTCAGCAGGCGCGCCTTGCTCTTGCCGAACGACATGGGGCCTTTGCCGCCACCGCCGCCCTGCATCTGGCGCATGAAGAAGACAAACAGGGCAATGATGATCAGTATCGGGAATGCGGCCACCAGCAGCTGAGTCCACAGGCTCTGGCGCTCCGGTTCCTTACCGATCACCTCAACCTGATTGGCCAGGAGATCGTCCATCAGTTTGTTATCGGATACCTGCGGGCGGATGGTCTGGAACTGGGAGCCGTCACCACGGACACCCTGCACCTGCAGCCCATCAATCGTCACCTGCCGTACCTGGCCCTGCTGGACCATTTCGACAAACTGGGAATAGTTAACTTGTTGCCCGCTGGTGGTGGGAGTGAAATTCTGAAACACCATCAGCAGCACGGCGGCTATCACTAGCCAGAGAACCAGATTTTTTGCCATATCGTTCAAGGATCATCACCTGTGAATTGCAGGGCTGCCGCGTCGAAGCCGCGAACCCTTTTCCGACACCTTACACTAATTGTACGTTCGTAAACCAGAAACGGCCTAAGGGAAAACGGCCGCACTACCACCTATATTGGGCACTCCGGGGCCGATTGCAACGCCGGTTGTAAGTGAATACGACCATTTGTGGCGATGCGCTATCTGTTACAATCACGAAATTATACGACGTTGTCAGCCAGTTCGCCGCTGACCTTTTGTTAATTGCACCGATAAAGAGATTACATCATGAGTCTGTCACCGGAACAGCGCCGGGAATACCGGGCCATTGCCCACAATCTGAAGCCCGTCATCATTGTTGGCGACAAAGGCCTGTCCGAGGGGCTCCAGGAAGAACTGGAGCGAGCCCTGAACGACCATGAGCTGATCAAGATCAAGGTAGCCAGCACAGACCGCGAAGCCCGCCAGGAAGCCATCCAGGCCCTGTGCGAAAGCTCCGGCGCCGAGCTGGTGCAAACCATCGGAAAAATCGCCGTCATCCTGCGCCGGGCCAGGAAGCCGAATCCGAAGCTGTCTAACCTGCTAAGGAATAAGTGATAAAAAAAGCCGGCTCGGATAACCCCAGCCGGCTTTTTTGTGTACGCGGATTTCGTCAGATGTATTCTACTTCGGAAATCTCGTACTCCACGGTACCCGACGGGATGCGGATGGCCACCACATCGCCTTCGTTTTTGCCCACCAGCGCCCGGGCGATGGGAGACGATACCGACAGTTTGCCGGCTTTGATGTCTGCCTCGTCTTCGCCCACGATCTGGTAAGTCACTTCTTCATCGGTGTCCATATTCACCAGGTGCACTGTGGTGCCGAAGATCACCTTGCCAGTGTTCTCCATGGTGGTTACGTCGATCACCTGAGCCACTGACAGCTTGCCTTCGATTTCCTGGATACGGCCTTCGATGAAGCTCTGCTGTTCACGGGCTGCGTGGTATTCGGCGTTTTCCTTGAGATCTCCGTGTTCACGGGCATCGGCGATAGCCTGGATGACCCGCGGACGATCTTCGGACTTCAGCTTTTTCAGCTCCTCGCGCAGACGGGCTTCGCCGGTCTGCGTCATGGGTACTCTTTCAGCCATAATCTTACTTCCCTGCGTGTAGGTCCTGGAGGCGACGAACGGTGCGCTCCGGGCCAAATTTGATTGCGCGGCAGAAGGCTTCGCCACCCGCCAGCGTCGTTGTGTAAGTTACCTTGGTCTGCAAGGCGGACTGGCGAATCTGCGCCGAGTCGGAAACGGCCTTACGACCTTCGGTGGTGTTAATGATCAGCTGAACCTTGCCGTTCTTGATGGAGTCAACAATGTGCGGCCGGCCTTCACCAACCTTGTTGACCCGCTCAACCTCGACACCCTCGGCTTCCAGAGCCTTGGCTGTACCGGTAGTGGCGACAATCCGGAAGCCGGCATCAACCAGGTCGCGGGCAACCTTAGCCGCGCCCGGCTTGTCGACGTCACGAACCGACATAAAGGCCACACCCTTGGCCGGCAGGCGCTCACCCGCGGCCAGGGACGCCTTGGCGAAGGCTTCGTCGAAGCTGTCACCCAGCCCCATCACCTCACCGGTAGACTTCATTTCCGGGCCGAGGATCGGGTCAACCGCCGGGAACTTGTTGAACGGGAACACGGACTCTTTCACCGCATAGTAAGTCGGCACGATTTCCTGGGTGAAGTTCAGTTCTTTCAGGGTCTTGCCGGACATTACGCGAGCCGCTACCGCCGCCAGGGACACACCGATGGCCTTGGATACGAACGGCACGGTACGGGAAGCCCGCGGGTTCACTTCGATCACGTAGATCTCGCCGTCCTGCCAGGCCAGCTGCACGTTCATCAGGCCGATAACATCCAGCTCGATGGCCATTTTCTTGACCGCTTCGCGCATGTCATCCTGCACTTCTTTCGGCAGGCTGTAGGGCGGCAGTGAACAGGCAGAGTCACCGGAGTGAACACCAGCCTGCTCGATGTGCTGCATGATGCCACCGATAACCACGTCGGTGCCGTCACTGATGGCATCGATATCCACCTCGATGGCGGCATTCAGGAAGTGGTCCAGCAATACCGGGCTGTCGTTGGATACCAGAACGGCACTGCGCATGTAACGCACCAGCTCGGTTTCGTCATAGACAATTTCCATGGCACGGCCGCCCAGCACGTAGGATGGACGAACCACCAGCGGATAGCCGATTTCGCGGGCCGCCAGGATACCTTCTTCATGGCTGCGCACGGTGGCGTTCTGGGGCTGTTTCAGGCCCAGGCGCTGGATCATCTGCTGAAAACGCTCACGGTCTTCGGCACGGTCAATGGCATCCGGGCTGGTGCCGATAATGGGCACACCGGCAGCTTCCAGGCCACGGGACAGTTTCAGCGGGGTCTGACCGCCGTACTGCACAATGACGCCCTTCGGTTTTTCGACGTTGATGATTTCCAGTACGTCTTCCAGGGTGATCGGCTCGAAGTACAACCGGTCGGAGGTATCGTAGTCGGTCGACACGGTCTCCGGGTTGCAGTTGATCATGATGGTTTCGTAACCGTCTTCACGCATGGCCAGGGCCGCGTGCACACAGCAGTAGTCGAATTCGATGCCCTGGCCGATACGGTTGGGGCCGCCACCGATCACCACAATCTTCTCGCGGTCAGACGGCTCCGCCTCGCACTCTTCCTCGTAAGTGGAGTACATGTAGGCGGTGTCGGATGCAAACTCAGCCGCACAGGTGTCTACCCGCTTGTAAACCGGGCGAATGCCCAGATCGTGGCGCAGCTTGCGCAGGCTGACTTCGGAAATACCCAGCAGCTTGGCCAGGCGGGCGTCGGAGAAGCCCTTGCGCTTCAGGCGGAACAGGGTGGCCTTGTCGATATCGGCCTTGCCGGCGGATTTCAGGGCCTGCTCTTCTTTGACCAGGTCTTCAATTTGCACCAGGTACCAGGGGTCAACCTTGGTATGACGGAACACTTCGTCAACCGTCATGCCGGCGCGGAAGGCATCACCGATGTACCAGGCACGCTCGGCGCCGGGTACGTTCAGCTCCCGGATCAGCGTTTCGCGGCTGCTGTCCGAATCCAGCTCGTCCAGCTTCTCGTCAAAACCATCAGAGCCCACTTCCAGACCACGCAGGGCTTTCTGCATCGACTCCTGGAAGGTACGACCGATGGCCATGACTTCACCCACAGACTTCATCTGGGTGGTCAGGCGGGCGTCGGCCTGGGGGAATTTCTCGAAGGTGAAGCGCGGAATCTTGGTAACCACGTAGTCGATGCTGGGCTCGAACGAGGCCGGGGTTACGCCTCCGGTAATTTCGTTCTGCAGCTCATCGAGGGTGTAACCGATGGCCAGCTTGGCCGCCACCTTGGCAATCGGGAAACCGGTGGCCTTGGAAGCCAGCGCGGAGGAACGGGATACCCGCGGGTTCATCTCGATCACGACCATACGGCCGGTGTCCGGATTGATACCGAACTGCACGTTGGAACCGCCGGTTTCCACACCAATTTCACGCAGCACCGCCAGTGAGGCGTTCCGCATGATCTGGTATTCCTTGTCAGTGAGGGTCTGGGCCGGGGCCACAGTGATGGAGTCACCGGTGTGCACGCCCATGGCATCGAAGTTCTCGATGGCACAAACGATGATGCAGTTGTCGTTTTTGTCACGAACAACTTCCATCTCGTACTCTTTCCAGCCGATCAGGGACTCGTCAATCAGCAGTTCGTTGGTCGGAGACAGGTCCAGGCCACGGGTACAGATTTCCTCGAACTCATCCTTGTTGTAGGCGATACCACCACCGGAGCCGCCCATGGTGAAGGACGGACGGATGATGCAGGGGAAACCGATATCCTCTGACGCTTCCCAGGCTTCCGCCATGGAGTGAACGATCGTCGCACGCGGACATTCGAGGCCAATCTTTCTCATGGCCTTGTCGAAACGGTCCCGGTCCTCGGCCTTGTCGATGGTATCGGCGTTAGCGCCGATCATTTCAACGCCGTGCTTCTCCAGCACGCCATGCTTTTCCAGGTCCAGCGCACAGTTCAGTGCGGTCTGGCCGCCCATGGTGGGCAGCAGGGCGTCGGGTTTTTCCTTTTCGATGATCTTTTCGACCGTCTTCCAGGTGATCGGCTCGATGTAGGTGGCATCGGCCATGGCCGGGTCGGTCATGATGGTGGCCGGGTTGGAGTTCACCAGGATAACCCGGTAGCCCTCTTCGCGCAGCGCCTTACAGGCCTGGGCTCCGGAGTAGTCGAATTCGCACGCCTGCCCGATCACGATGGGACCAGCGCCCAGGATCAGGATGCTTTGGATGTCTGTACGTTTTGGCATGTCTCGGTAAACCTGTCAGCAACTTTTGAATTCTTGCAGCGCGGTGTTCAGCGCCGGTGAGCTATCGTCGATGGCCTTGCCCTCAGGCAGATCGCGCTTCCATCAGCTGGATAAACTCGTCGAACAACGGTGCCACATCGTGGGGGCCTGGGCTGGCTTCCGGGTGACCCTGGAAGCTGTAGGCCGCCTTGTCGGTGCGGCGAATGCCCTGCAGGGTGCCGTCAAACAGCGACTTGTGGGTGGCTTCCACATTGGCCGGCAGGGTTGCTTCGTCTACCGCAAAGCCGTGGTTCTGGCTGGTGATCATCACCGTGCCCTTGGCAATGTCCTGCACCGGGTGGTTGGCGCCGTGGTGGCCGTGGCCCATTTTCATGGTCTTGGCACCGCTGGCCAGGGCCAGCAACTGGTGACCAAGACAGATGCCGAATACCGGAATCTCGGTTTCCAGCACTTCCTGGATGGCTTTGATTGCGTAGTCGCACGGCTCGGGGTCGCCAGGGCCGTTGGACAGAAAGATACCGTCCGGGTTCATGGCCAGCACTTCCGAAGCCGGGGTTTGCGCCGGCACCACGGTGATGTCGCAACCACGGGCAGCAAGCATGCGCAGGATGTTGAACTTTACGCCGTAGTCCCAGGCGACAACCTTGAACTTCGGAGCAGACTGTTCACCGTAGCCATCGGTGATGTCCCACTCGGTCTGGTTCCACTGATAGGTTTTCTCGCTGGTTACTTCCTTGGCCAGGTCCATACCCTTCAGGCCCGGGAAGGCCTTGGCCAGTTCCAGTGCACGCTCGGCGGTGGCATTCTCGCCGGCAACGATGGCGCCGTTCTGGGAACCTTTGTCACGCAGGATACGGGTCAGGCGGCGGGTGTCGATGTCCGCAATGCCAACAATGTTGTTGCTTCGCAGGTAGTCATCCAGGCTCTGCTGGTTACGCCAGCTGCTGGCGATCAGCGGCAGGTCACGAATGATCAGGCCGGCGGCGTGGATGCGGTCGGATTCTACGTCTTCGCCGTTCACACCGGTGTTGCCGATGTGCGGATACGTCAGGGTGACGATCTGGCGGGAGTAGGACGGGTCGGTCAGGATTTCCTGATAGCCGGTCATGGCAGTGTTGAACACTACCTCACCGCTGGTTTCTCCGTCTGCGCCGATGGCGGTGCCGTAGAAGAGGCTTCCGTCTGCGAGTGCAAGGATTGCTGGTGTGCTCAAGGCTTGTATCCTCATCGAGTGGCGTAAGTTCGTCACGAACAGGAACGCAAGCGCAAATTCAGGTTGCAAAAAAGCGAGACAGAGTAAAAACCCGGTCCCGCTTTCTTATAAACTTTTCAAAGGTACGCTTGGTGCAGTCAAATCGCCTTATTGTAAGCGATTCTGGCCGTTTTTGTCCACGGGGATTTGTCCAGTCGTCTTTGACGCAACTCCGGCCGAAGGTTCGGGTCGCTCTTCCGAAAACCGCTACAAGCTCGTCCATGAGCGCTTATTTCAGGCCATCCATGGCCTTCAAAATTTTCGGAAGAGCGACCCGAACCTTCAGCCTCAGTGTTAGCCTCACACGAAAAGCAACTCTTCAGTCTTTTTCCGTGTCCTTCCGAGATG